>NZ_JBGCDQ010000001.1:0-18977 GCF_045105575.1 Winogradskyella sp.
AACAAAGTTAAGGGTGTCGGTTGTTGTTCCTGTGATATTTCCAGCACAAATATCAGTAGTAGTTGGAGCTGCTAATGTTCCATTACAGTCAACAGTTAGAGATGCTAATGCAGGTGTTACAGGAGCAGTAGTATCATCATAGTTGTAAACTTGATTGGCTGTAGTTGTATTTCCATTACCATCATCAAATGTCCAAGTAATGGTTGTGCTCCCGCCTTCGACAAAATTAAGGGTGTCGGATGTTGTTCCTGTAATAATTCCTGCGCACACATCTGTTGTGGCTGGAGCTGTTAATGTTCCGTTACAGTCTGTGGTTAAAGCTGTTAACGTTGGTGTTACGGGCGCGATATTGTCTGTAATAATTACATTTTGATCTTGAGTTGAAACATTACCATTTCCATCATCATAAGTCCAAGTTACAATAGTTGTCCCTATTGTAGTTATAGGGAATGTAGTATTATGGGTTCCTGAAATCACAATACCACAAGTATTAGTTGCTGTTGGTATATCTAGAGTAGTGACTTCACATTGAGCAGTAATATTTGGAAGTATTGTAGTGTTTGGAGTTGGAGGAATATTACTGATGACTTCAACTGTAGTTGTGCATGTTGATATATTTCCGTTACCATCATTAGCAGTTAATAAAATTGTATTGGTACCTAAATCAGCACAAGAAAAATTAGTTTGTGATACACTTAGCGATAGTGTACCACCACAATTTACTGTTGACCCATTATCTATGTCACTTGGATCTAAAATAGCATTGCCTGTAGCATCTAGCAAAAGATTAAAAGGTGTAGTTCTACAAATGGCAGTAACAGGTGAACCTGCGGACCCATTATCTATGATTGACCAACCAAAATTAGAAATCATGTTATTTCTTGCCGCTGTCCCAGCACAATAATTACTAAGACCTGCATTAAAATTCACACCGCTTTGGAGAGTTAGGTTATTCCAAGCAAGAAGTAGCGCATCGTAACTATTTGTTGTTAGGGCAGTATCTAATAACATATCAGTCATATTAGTAACATTGCTCACATCCCAAGCGCTTAAATTCGTGTTAAAGTTTGTGTTTGAATTAAACATATTAGACATATTCGTAACATTGCTAACATTCCAAGCACTTAAGTTTTGATTAAAATTTAAAGCATTTCTAAAGAGATTAGACATATCTGTAATGTTTGATACATCCCAATGTGCCGCTGCACCATTTACATTTGTGGCATCTCTAAACATACCAGACATTGATGTTACTAAACTTAAATCAGGTGCATCTGGAGCCGCTGTGTTAATAATTAAGTTACTGCATCCATAAAAGGCATTTTCCATACTCGTCCAAGACATTGCGCCCCACCTTGCTATGGTTATAATTTTGTCTTTGTCTCCACTATTGTTAAAATAAATTCTCGGAAAGCTTCCTCGTATTCTGATTGTATATATCCCAGGAGCACCAAAATCATGAGTTACATCACCAGTTATTCCAAACTCATCAAATGTACCATCACTATTCCAATCTACGTCGTAGTTGTAGCCTGCACCAATAGTGGGAATTGTTATGGAAGTGGAGTTCGAGGTGCCAGGATTTGTGGTGTCCCAAGTTGTAATGAATCTAGTTTGTCCAAATAAGCTTGTACTTAAAATAAGTACGAAGATTAATTGAATTAAAAAGAGGTTTTTTTTTTGTCTAAAGACAAAAGGGACATTTTTTGAGTAATGATTTAACATATCAAAAGTATTTATAGTTAAATGTTAGAACATTAATATTATCATTAATATTCTAAATAGGGATTTTGAATAAATCGCTTTCGTTTTTCTAAAACAATTGCAAATTCACTCTAAGGGAGGGCAAATATAGAATGTTAAAATCTATTTACAAAATAGAAACACGATTAAATACATATAAAATCGTTGAAATACATTTTTTTTTAACATTTAAGTAGATTATAATATGCGAATATTCAAGGAAACGCCTGTGATTACAGGTTCTGTCGTAAGTTATGATTAGATGTTTTGTTTGACGTCTATTTTATAAGTATGGACTAATTTTATAAGAAAATTAATATTTAATCTAATATTTAAGCATCTATAAGTGTTTTTCAGGTGTTTAAAATAGAATGATTCGTTCAATTTTTAAGAATTAAAGTTTAAACTAATAAAATTGAAAACGTAGTTTTTTTAATTCACCAATAGTTTTTTAATGACTCTAAAAAGGATCAATTTTCAACTCTTATGATGCTATAAAACGCAACAATCTATTTTTAAATCTTTACTTGAATCTTAGAGTAAGATTTATTATCATTTTTAAAAACACTATCAGGTTTTGTTTGCATGATTATTTTAGACAATTCCAAATTTTAGATTAATTTTTAAAGCAGCGCACATTGTTTGTAATTTCGTTTCTTTGTAGACTAACAAAAATTGTATGTTTCTAACTGAAAACACGTGTTTTCATTCAATCGAGCTCAATACTTCGGAAGACTTACCGAAACAATTCACCTATCCGTTTTATTACACGCCGCATTCACTTTGTATTAAAGCTGCAGATGAGGTAAAGACCTATTTAAAAAATCAAAGAGATTTTCAACACAACTTCGGATTAGACGCTACCAAAAATGGCTTGAAAATCGGAAAGATGTTTGGTGTTATGATTGTTAAAACTCATAAAGATCAGTTGGGTTATTTAGCAGCATTCTCAGGAAAACTGGCAGAAAGCAATCATGTAAAAGGATTTGTCCCTCCTATTTTTGATATGCTGAATAAAGATGGTTTCTTCAAAAAAAATGAAGCGTATTTAAATCGTTTAACTGCTGATATTGAAACTTTAGAACGACATCCAGGCTTGGAAAAATCTCAACTAAATTTAAAACAAATCAAAATTCAAACCGCTAAAAAACTTGAAGATTTTAAAACAATAGCAAAAGTAGAAAAACTCAAACGAAAAGAAAAAAGAGTAGAGGCAGAGCTGTATTTTTCAACTTCTGAAAAAGAATTATGTTTTGAAACATTGAGGCAGAAAAGTATTCAATCTAATTTAGATTTAAAATACTTAAAGCTGAATTGCAACGTTGAGGTACAAGGTGCTGAAAAGATTTTATCGCAATTATTAGAACCTATTGGTAGATTAAAACAAGAACGGAAAGCACTATCTGCAAGTTTGCAGAAACAAATTCATGAACAGTATCGTTTCCTCAATGCAAAAGGAGACACTAAAGATGTAATCGATATTTTTAAAAGTACCGATTTAGGGCAACCTCCAGCAGCAGCTGGTGAATGTGCTGCACCAAAATTGTTTCAATATGCTTACGAGAATCATCTGAAGCCCATTGCTATGGCAGAATTTTACTGGGGAATTTCACCTACTAAAGAAGTTAGAAAGCATGGCCAATTTTATCCGTCGTGCAGAAGTCGCTGCGAGCCTATTCTAGGTTTTATGATGCAAGGTTTAGAAGTAGAACCAAATCCTATTAAAACCGCTGGTGTTTTTAAAGGTGAATTAGAAATCATATACGAAGACGACTTTCTTCTTGTCTTAAACAAACCGCATGAGTTTTTATCTGTACCAGGAAAAACCATAAAAGATTCCGTGTTAACCAGAATGAAATCGTATCTGCCAAATGCTACAGGACCTTTGTTATTGCATCGTTTAGACATGTCTACATCTGGCTTATTATTGGTTGCGAAAAATGAGAGAACGCATAAAAATCTTCAAAAGCAATTTATTAATCGAACCATAAAAAAACGATATGTGGCGTTATTAGATGGAATTCTAGATAAAAAAGACGGGACTATTGATTTGCCATTGCGCGTAGATTTAAATAATAGACCAAGACAATTAGTTTGTAATGAACACGGTAAAAAAGCAACTACGACGTTTGAAGTTGTGGATGTCAAAAACAATAAAACCAGAATCCATTTTTATCCAATTTCAGGAAGAACACATCAGTTAAGAGTGCATGCAGCACATCATTTAGGATTAAATAGGCCTATTGTAGGAGATGATTTATACGGCATACCATCAAATCGATTACATCTTCATGCAGAAACGTTAAGTTTTGAGCATCCTGTAAAACGAGAGTGGGTAAGTTTTAGTTGCGAAGCACCTTTTTAAAAATGAATTCAAGTTACAGTTCCTATGCCCACAGAAAGTACTAGTTTTGACTTTCTATCCGAGCTTTTCTCTAATCATTAAAGAGAAACAAAAGTTAATCCATTTATTATAATTTCTCTGTGAATCTTCGTCCTTTTTCTCTAAGTAGCTTTGTGTAACAGTTTTAAGACAAGTCGCGAAAATCAATAAAATCTCTGTCAAATGGTTTTCAGCACAAGACTTCTATTATTAATATTCTATATTCTGTGTTCGGTCTTCCGTCATCTGTCTTCCGTCAAAACAACACTAATCACCCTTCAAAATAACAAAGCCCATAATTAAATATTACGAGCTTAGTTTTTATCAAAATATATCTTTTCTTATTTTTTCTTCTTCGGATTAAAAACAGGCAATAATTGCGTTTTTACTTGTCCAAATCCAATTCTAACATCATCATTTTCGCAATAGCCTCTCATCACTACCGTATCGTGGTCATTGATGAATTTACGTTCTGTACCATCTTTTAATTGAATTGGTTTTGTGCCTTTCCAAGTTAATTCGAGCATAGAACCATAAGAATCTTCTGTTGGACCAGAAATGGTACCACTTCCCATCATATCACCAGAATTTACAGGACAACCATTAACCGTATGATGTGCTAACTGTTGCGCCATATTCCAATACATATATTTAAAATTCGATTTACAAACCGTCGTCTCTTTACCACCTTTTGGAATAATACCAGCTTCTAAATGAATATCAAAGCTATGTTTGCCTTTGGTTTGTAAATAAGATAGTGGTTGTGGTTTTTGTTTTGGACTATTTACTCTAAACGGTTCTAAAGCATCTAAAGTTACAATCCATGGCGACATAGATGATGCGAAACTTTTTCCTAAAAACGGTCCTAAAGGTACATATTCCCATTTTTGAATATCTCGTGCAGACCAGTCATTAAAAACGACTAGGCCAAAAATATATTCTTCGGCTTCTTCAATAGGAATTGGTTCACCCAAATCATTAGCATCTGTTGTAATAAATGCCATTTCTAATTCAAAATCAACCAATTGACTAGGACCAAAAACAGGATTTTCTTCGCCTTCAGGAAGCATTTGTCCTTGCGGACGATTTACAGGTGTGTGCGTTGTTATGATTGATGAACTTCTGCCATGATAACCAATTGGCATATGTAACCAGTTGGGCATAAGCGCATTCTCTTTACCTCTAAACATGGTACCAACATTTGTAGCATGTTCTTTACTGGCATAAAAATCAGTATAGTCTCCCACTTGCACAGGGACTTTCATTTCTATTTCATCCAGTCTAAAGCAAATGATTTCTTTATGCTTGGTGTTGTTTTTTAGTATGTCATTATTGGCATCAAAAATTTCAGCAACACGATTTCTTACAGCACGCCATGTTTTTCTGCCATCAGCAATAAAATCGTTTAATGAATCTTGAAGAAAAATATCATCTGTTAGCGGAATACCATCAAAATAGCCTAATTGATGCAACGCACCTAAATCTATGGCTGTATCTCCAATTCGTGTACCAATGGTAATAATGTCTTCTCTTGTAAGGAAAACACCAAAAGGGATATTTTGAATAGGAAAATCAGAATACTTATTGACGTACAACCAAGAGGCTCTGTTTGGATTATTAGCGGATAATGGCATAATGCTGTTGTTGATTAAATGTTCATTAAATTCATTCAAACCTACATATTTTTTAAGATTTAAACTAATGTATTCACTATTTTTGTATGGATTTAACAAACACTTTATTTATGCAACGCGACGAACAAATTTTTGAACTTATTAAAGCCGAAAAAGAACGCCAACTCGATGGTATAGAACTTATCGCCTCTGAGAATTTTGTAAGTGACCAAGTGATGGAAGCTGCAGGTTCTGTATTAACTAACAAGTATGCAGAAGGTTATCCTGGTAAACGTTATTATGGTGGTTGTGAAGTGGTTGATGAAGTAGAAACCATTGCTATTGAACGTGCTAAAACCTTATTTGGTGCAGCTTATGCTAATGTACAACCACATTCTGGAAGTCAGGCAAACACAGCAGTATTTCATGCCTGTTTACAACCAGGTGATACCATTTTAGGATTCGATTTATCTCATGGTGGACATTTAACCCATGGTTCTCCTGTTAATTTTTCAGGTAAATTATACCGTCCTACCTTTTATGGTGTGAAAAAAGATACAGGACTTATAGATTACGATATGTTGGCTGACCAAGCTCAAATAGAAAAGCCAAAAATGATAATTGCTGGTGCTTCTGCATACTCGCGTGATATCGATTTTAAAACCTTTAGAGAGGTTGCAGATAGTGTTGGTGCTGTTTTATTGGCTGATATTTCGCATCCGTCTGGTTTAATTGCTAAAGGCATTTTAAATGACCCAATGCCGCATTGCCATGTGGTCACAACCACAACACATAAAACGTTACGTGGCCCTCGAGGCGGACTTATAATGATGGGCGAAAATATTGATAACCCATTTGGTATTATATTAAAGAGTGGCAAACTTCGTAAAATGTCAGGTCTTTTAGATTCTGGAGTTTTTCCAGGAAATCAAGGCGGACCACTAGAACACATCATAGCTGCTAAAGCAATTGCTTTTGGAGAAGCGTTGACGGACGAATTTATGCATTACATGTTGCAAGTAAAACATAATGCAGATGCTATGGCAAAAGCTTTTGTAGCTAAAGATTATCATTTAATTTCTGGAGGAACAGATAACCACATGATGTTGATTGACCTTAGAAATAAAAATATTACTGGTAAAGATGCTGAGAACGCCTTAGTTAAAGCAGATATTACAGTGAATAAAAACATGGTGCCTTTTGATACGGAATCTCCATTTGTAACCTCTGGTATTAGAGTTGGAACTCCAGCCATTACTACAAGAGGATTAAAAGAAAGCGATATGCCTTATGTGGTTGATTTAATTGATGAAGTGATTAACAATTATGATAACGATTCGGTTTTAGAAGAAATTGCGGTTAAGGTGAATGCTTTAATGAGTGGTCGCCCTTTGTTTAATGCTTAATTATTATAAAACCTTTTAAGGGTTTAAAACTTAAAAAAGTTTGAAGTCATAATTAAAAAGCCTTTCAATTTTATTTTGAAGGGTTTTTTGTATTCATCCAAATGATTTTTATAACAAAAGAAATTAATAAAAGGATACCAAGTAATACAAAATAATCTGAAGATAAATTTCTAAAGTTCGGTCTTTTTATTTTGCTAAATAGAGCAATGACATACATTAAAAGTGATAGACCATTAAAAACTAGCCATAAATATTTTAGTATTTCAATGATAAATTTTGAATAATTTACTTTTGATTTCAAAAATTAGAATTGGTATTAATCTTCTTCAAAAATGATGCTTTCATATGCACCACAATCCGCAGGATTTAATCTAGTTGTATTTAATATATCCTGAGTGAATAGTGTGATAACGTCGATACTTCCTTGTCCGTTAGCTCCAGAATCGTCGCCAATCTGCATCAAGTTTTCAAAAGGGTCTTTAAAATCCGGATTTATATTAAAGACATTATTTTCATAATATAGTGGGTCTTCAAAATCATAATTACCTGTACCTTCAAGATCATCATTATCAAATTGTATTAAACAATTAGTGAATTTGTAATTAAAAACATTGCCTTGGTTCTCTAATAAAATTTCAGGATTATCATTACCGTAAATAATACAATTATTAAAATTGGCTTCAATTAAGTCATTCGTTAAAACAGTATTGTTTTCGCCAACAATAAAATCATTGAGGAGTAGGGCAGGGAACTGACGAAAACTACTATTCCAATAATTAGCAATGGTGCAATGTGTAAAGTTGTATTTCCCTCCGAGCGTTCCTGCAAAAGATGATTGTCCGCAATTATTTATCACCACATTTTCGGCTTTGATTGAGGTTGCTCGCCCTAAAATACCAAAACTACTCACATTATAGATTTGTGTGTTGGTAATGGTTAATTTATCATTGGTAGTGTCTTGGTTACCTTCAGATAATACACCAATGGTTGCATTTTTAATCGTAGTATAATTAATACTATTATTTTCACTACCGTTAAATAACCAAATAGTTCCCCATTGTCCTGGCACATCGGCAAATAATGGCTCTAGGCGATCTCCTTCTAAAATGACTTCATTTTCTAAGGTCTCTTGGTCAGTACTAAAAGAACCATTAATGTTAAGTGAACCACCATTAGTAACAATGATACCAGATTCTGAATGAAAGTGTACACGTGCACCAGCCTCCATCGTTAACGTTTTGCCTGTGTCAACTCCAGCGTAACCATAAATAACATAAGGTTTTTCGTTGGTAAAGGTGAGTTCTTCGTCTGCTAGAAAACGGCCTTGTAAAGTGGTTTCATCTGGTGTGCCATCTCCATCTGCATCAAAGGTTAGCGTTTCAATAATACCAGTAACATCGTCTTTATTAGGATATATAAATATTGCATCCTTAACTAATGTTACCACATCGATATCTTGTTGTTTACTGCCAGAATCGAATAGAATTCTATCGGTATATAAAAATTGATTGTCTAAGGTACCTAAGCTCGAAATATCTATGGTCGTTTCAATAAAAATAAATAAACTATCATTAGCTAATAATTCTACATCCTCGAAGAATTTACCAATTTGTGCCTCATCTTGTAATCCTGTAGAGCCGTCTACATTCATTCTGTAAAGTGAATTCTCACCATTTTCTAGCCTAATGGTTGGTATCACTATATCATCATCACTACGATTATAAACTTTTAGATTGTAGGTGCTAGACCCAATATTGCTAAAAACAGTATCTAAATAGATGGTATCTCTAGCAAATTCTAAATTTCCTGTGCTTGGTGAAAACTCAAAATCGTTTCGACAAGAACTCCAAAATAGTAAGATTCCGAAACACAAAAAAAATGACAGCAATCGCTTCATAAGTTGTAAATATAATTAAGGCTTAAAAGTATAACTTTTGAAGTTAGGATTTATTATGAAGACTTATTAATTACCGACAATTATTGTAGTTTAAAAACCGATTAAACTCGAAAAACCCTTGTTTCTGAAACTAAACTCGGAATAAATTAAAACATTATGTCGTTCTAATCTTTAATGACATTCTTTTTGCCGTATTGCTCTAAAAGGATATTAAACAACTGACTGTTTAAAACTAATTGCTCTAAGAGTTCCATTTTTTGCTCTTCTTTTAGTAATTCAGAACTAAGATATTTTGCCTCACAAAAATCGTAAAAAAGATGTGCTTTATCTTCTGGTATCTTAAGATTATCGGTCAATAATTGTTTGTTGAAGAACGTACTTTTTTCAAATAGCGAATCCATTTGTTTATAAGTAATAGGTTGGTAAGTCGGTTTAATATATTTGTCTTTCTTTTTTAGAAGTTTAGCAACAAGTCCAATTATTGCTACAAAATCTACACCATAAGATTCTACCTCTGGTTTGTATAAATGCGGATTGTTTTTTATGTCTTCATCAATTAAATCTTGAAGATCAACATTGTAACTTTCAACCTCAAATACGGGCTGTTCAGGTTCTGCCATAACTTCAACTTCATCGAGCTCAGTTAAAATTTCTTTAAGTTCAAAAACGGCTGTACCTTCAAAATGAATGGGTTGTAAGGCTATTGTTTTGTTATGATAAAACAAAGATTCAAAAGAAAGACTATCGCTAACTTTTGCTTCAATTTTAAAATCTCCGTCCTTGTTGGTTACCGTGACTCTATTTTGTGTTTTATTAAAAACCGTAATGTTTTTTATAGTACCATTGGCATCATATACCTTGCCATTTAAGGTCTGAGCTGTTATTGATAAAGGTAAATAGATGAGAAAAATAAAAAGAAAGTAATAACGCATTATTGTACTGATTGATCTGCTAAAGAAAAGTATTTCAACCGAAACAGATGCTAACGTTAAAAAAACTTTAACCTAATAATAGCTTAATCGAATAATTCAGCAATTTCAGAAATGATGCGTGTTGGTCGTTGCGTTTTAGAATCTATTAAGCACCATTTTGCTTTAGATTGAACGACTAAGCGGTTGGTTTTAGTGTTAAAAATTTCTACGTGCCTTGTGGTAGTGACTCCTTCAACGCTAGGAACATAAGTTTTTAAATGCAATTGATCTCCAAGAAGTGCTTCACTTTTGTACTCTATAAAATGATTGACCAAAAACCAAGAATAAGTTTCTAAAATATCTTTTGTCGCATAAGTCAACCAATGTTCCTTAGCAATATCTTGAACCCATTGCACGTAACGTACATTATTAACGTGGTTAAGATCGTCTAAGTCTTCTTTAGAAACCGTTATATTTTTCTCAAATATTTGCACAATACGATTAGCGCTTTTTTATTTTAACCTCAAAAAGTTTATCCCAATTTTTTCCTGTCACAAAAATAGTCTCACGTTCTGGGTGATAGGCAATACCATTTAAAACATCTAATTTTGAATGTTGTTTTACAAGTTTCTTTAAAGGTTTAAAATCAATCACTCCGTCAACACCACCGGTTTTAGGATTAATAATAACGACACCATTGCGTTGGTAAATATTAGCAAAAATTTTACCGTCAATCCATTCGAGTTCATTAAGACTTGGTATTTTCCCTTTTTCGGTATAAACTTCAATATGGCTTTGTTCTGTGAGGTCTTCAGAATTCAAAAGAAATATTTTTTCTGTACCATCAGATTTATAAAGTGCGTCACCATCATTGCAAATTCCCCAACCTTCTTTACTTGTACCGTAATTAAAAATTTCTAATTGTTCAAAGGAATTGACATCGTAAATGAAGCCACGTTTTGCTTGCCAAGTGAGCTGATAAATTTTATCATTTAGTATAGTTAAACCTTCACCAAAGTATTGATCTTCTAAATTTATATTTTTTAAAACTTCTCCAGTTTCAAAATTTACTTTTCTCAATTTTGATTCTTTTTTCTGGCCGGTACTCTCATAAAGTTCTCCCTTATAGAATTCTAAGCCTTGCGTGTATGAGGTGATGTCGTGCGGAAAGGTGTTTACAATTTCATACGTATAAATCTCAGGAATCTTATTATTAAACAACTGTATAGTTTTTGTTATGGTTTCAGTGGTCTCACCAATTTTAATTTTTGCAGTAATTGTTTTCTCTCCTAAGGTCATAGTGCTTAAAATTGAATTATGGTCGATTGGTTTTCCATCCATCTCATAACTTACAGAACCGAGAGTTAAGTTTTTAGGATTGTTTATTGATAAATTAAGCGTGTCTCCAAGCATCAAAGATTTAACACTCGTATTTATTGATAAACTTAATTGTTTTGAGGTTGATTTATCACCACAATTAGTTAGTATTAAACTTAAAGATAAGAGAATGAAATATTTAGCTAGTTGCATAGTTGCCTTTTAAATTTGGGGCAAGTTATTAAATAAAATTCAGTTTAAAAATCATTGTGAAAGTATTAAAAGATTGTATCTTTGCCGCTGGCAAGTCCTACACAACCAGCTCCTGTTGAATCCTCCAGGGCGGGAACGCAGCAAAGGTAAATGGTTGTAGCGGTGTGATGTAGGTAGCTTGCCTTTTTTTGTACCCTATACTCAAATCTTGAAAGTTTCGACTTATCGAGTTTTCTTTGATTAAGACGATCTTAATTGTAAGTCGAAAATTCATGTTAAAACGCTCATAGTTTTTGGAACTTGTATCGTCTATATCGTAAATTCGCTTTGTATGGCTAAAGTTGTATTGATAACAGGTGGATCTTCAGGAATAGGGAAGTCCGTAGGTGAGTTCCTTCAAATTAAAGGATTTAAAGTCTATGGCACTAGCCGTAATCCTGAGCGTTATCCGAATAGTAAATTTCCAATTATAGCCTTAGATGTTACCAAAAAAGAGACTATTTCCACCTGTATTTCTGAAGTTTTAAGCAAAGAATCAAATATTGATGTCTTGTTAAACAATGCAGGCGCAGGTATCACTGGTCCTATTGAGGAAATTCCTGATGAGGAAATTAAACGAAACTTTGAAACTAATTTTTTTGGACCAATAAACGTGATTAAGGCGGTTTTACCGTCGATGCGAGAGCACAACTCTGGTCTAATTATTAACGTGACTTCGATTGCTGGTTATATGGGTTTACCATATCGAGGAGTTTACAGTGCTAGTAAAGGGGCTTTAG
This sequence comes from Winogradskyella sp., assembly GCF_045105575.1. Classification (GTDB taxonomy): domain Bacteria; phylum Bacteroidota; class Bacteroidia; order Flavobacteriales; family Flavobacteriaceae; genus Winogradskyella. The sequence continues at coordinate 12,263 of NZ_JBGCDQ010000001.1, forward strand.
AATTGATTACCGAAGCTTTCAGAATGGAATTGAAAGGTTTTAATATTAATATGACTAATGTAGCTCCTGGTGATTTTGCAACTAATATTGCAGCTGGTCGCTATCATGCTCCAGTTTTGGAAAGTTCGCCTTATAAGCAAAGTTATGGTAATACGCTACATATGATGGATGCTCATGTAGATAGCGGTAATGATCCAAAACAAATGGCTGAAGCTATTTTGAAAATTATAGAAGCAAAAAAACCAAAAGTGCATTATAAAGTAGGTGCATTTATGCAAAAATTTTCTATTGTTTTAAAACGAATTCTTCCAGGTAAGGTTTATGAGAAACTCTTGATGAGTCATTATGAACTTTAAAGATTTGTTCTAATTCTATTAAAAAAATCAAATATAAATAATTGAAAATCAGATAAAAAAATTAGTTTTTAATTTTTAGACCAATTGACGTAGGAAAAATGCGATTGAGATTGTTAAATACATAGATGTATATATGACGAATATGAATGAAATTAGAAAGTATCTTTTATGTTTAGGTTTATTTGTTAGTGGTTTAGGATACGCGCAAATAATTAATATCAATAATGCGGCTGATGCACAATCTACTTTAAGTATGCAGCAGCTCGTTACTGATGTTCTTATTAATAGCGATTGTGCGGTCATTGATAATTTTTCAGAACAGGTGTCTGGACAACCAGCTGATACGCAATCTAAAAGCTATGGTTATTTTAGTAGACCTGCTGGAAGTGATTTTCCATTTGAAGAAGGAGTCGTATTAACCACTGGTATAGCCTTTGCAGCTGGAAATACTGTAGACAACGGTAGTCCATTTCCTGATTTCACAAATGGATTGCCTGGTGATGCGGATTTGCAGGCAGCTTTAGGTATTGGAAATACAAATGATGCTACATTCGTTAGTTTTAATTTCGTACCTACTTCTGACGATTTCAATTTTCGCTTTTTAATGGCATCTGAGGAGTATGACGGTAATACTGAATGTCAATTTGCCGATGGTTTTGCATTTTTGTTACGGGAAGTAGGCACCACAGCTTATACAAATTTGGCAGTTTTACCTAATGGTCAACCCGTTAGTGTTAGAAATATAAATAATTCAACTATTTGTGCTGCCAATACTGAGTTTTTTGAAGGTTATAACTTGGGAAGTACGAATTACGGAGGAAGAACGGTAGTTTTAACTGCAACTGCGGATGTTATTCCAAATCAAGCTTATGAAATAAAAATTGTTGTGGCAGATCAAGGAGACTCCGCTTGGGATTCCGCTATTTTCTTAGAAGCTGGCAGTTTTAATATAGGTTTAGATTTAGGAGCCGATTTTACAGTAGCTGGTGGAAACGCAGCGTGTTCAGATGATCCTTTAATATTGGATACTCTAATACCAACTACAATAGCAAGTCATACTTGGTTTTTAGATGGTGTTGAAATTCCTGGTGAAACAGAAACGACCTTAAATGTTGTTACGGATGGAACTTATACGGTAGTTGTAGAATATGCTTCAAATTGTACGTCAACAGATGACGTAACGATTGAATTTGCCCAAAGTCCTATCGCAAACCCTATTGACGATGCGCTAATTTGTGATGATGACAATGATGGTTTTTGGACGTTTGACTTCATGTCGTTTAATCCCATTATTCTTGGTTCACAGGTAGCGAGTGATTTTTTTGTTAGTTATCATTCTAGTCAAGATGGTGCTAATACGAATACCGATTTCTTACCACTTATCTATACAAATACTGTAGCATATCAGCAAGAAGAAATTTTTGTAAGAATTCAAAATAATGATAGTCGTTTTTGTTTTGATACGACTAGTTTTTTAATTAATGTATTTGACCCTCCAACAACTGCAAATATAACTTACGAAGAATGTGATAATAACAGTGATGGTGACAGTACAAATGGTTTTTTAGAGTTTGATTTAAATGCTTTAGAAGCGCAAGTTTTAGGAGGTTTGAATCCTGTTCAATTCAATATTAGCTATCATCTCAACCAGAATGATGCGGATATGGATCAAAATGCGCTACCATTAAATTATACCAATACAAATGCGAACAATCAAAATATCATAGTAAGATTAGAAAATGTCGATAATGAGGCTTGTTATGTTACTGCTGTTGTTAGTCTTATTGTAAATCCGCTGCCTCAGTTGCAGAATACAACCTTAGTACAGTGCGATGAAGATGGTAATCCAGATGGTTTTACAGAATATAATTTGAACGAAGCTAACCAAAATATTATGGTCAGTGGAAATACGTCAGGTTTTACCTATACGCATTACTTGAGTTTGGTTGATGCTCAAAGTGAAAATAATAGTCAAGTTCCTTTTCCTTTTATAAATACGGTTAATCCACAAACTATTTATATTAGAGTTGTAGACGATGCTTCAGGCTGCATAAGTATCGGTGAAGTTGTATTAGATGTTACAGCAACTGATATTGGGAATGCCGATTTAGATACTTGTGATGATGATTATGATGGGATTGCATTTTTTGATCTTACAGAAGCTGATGCTACTATTTTACAAAATTTACCTGTAGGCTTAACAGTCGCTTATTATGCTACTGCGAATGATGCACAATTAGAAATTAATCAATTGCCTGATGCATATCAAAATACCACGCCTTTTAACCAAATGATTTTTGTCAGAGTAGAAAATGCGAATGAGTGTTTTGGTATTAATACTATGAATTTAACCGTAAACCCATTACCAGAAGATAATGTGGTAACCGATACTATATTTTGTAGTGGCGATGCAGCTGGTGCTTTAGTAGATTTAACGCAATTTGATGCACAGATTTTAGGTGGTCAAAATGCAGCTGACATAGATATTTCTTATTATGAAAGTCAAGTTGATGCAGACGCAGGCACTAATAGTTTACCGAATCCTTATTTAACAAGTTTTGGGTTACAAACTATTTTTACTAGAGTTGAAAATACGGTGACCAATTGTTTTATTTCGAATATATCTTTCGACATTACTGTCAACCCACTACCACAATTAGTAGCACCCACACCATTAGAGGTCTGCGACGACGGAGTACCAGACGGCTTAACAGACATCGATTTAAGCCTAAAGATCACAGAGATCACAGGCAACAATCCCAACTACACCGTAAGTTACTACGAAACCATAGCAGAAGCAGAAACCCAGACCAACACTTTACCATTGCTATACACCAACATAAGCAACCCACAAATCATTTTTGTAAGGGTAGAAGACACAACCACAGGCTGTTCAGACACGACTGAGTTAGAGCTGGTTGTACAACAAGCACCCATAGCCAACACACCACAACCGTTACGCTATTGCGATCCAGATAACGATGGCAATGGTATTTTCACTTTAACGGATGTAGAAGCAGAAATCACAGGAGGAGCCGCAGGATTGTCAGTCACTTATCACGAAACTCAGATCAATGCAGAAAATGGGGTCGATGCGATAGATACGAGTATCGCTTACGCCAACATCGTTCAAGACATGCAAACGCTTTACGTACGTGTAGAAAGTGCCACCATCGCTACAGACTGTGCCACGATTGTGGTTTTAGAATTGATTGTAGAAGACACACCACAACTCACCGCACCAAGCCCATTAGAAGTCTGTGACGACATTTCAGCCGATGGCTTTGCCGTGTTCGATTTAACGACAAAGACGGACGAAGTACTCAACGGCCAAGACGCCACCCCATTCAACTTCACGTATTACCAAAGCGAAGCGAATGCAGAGGCCGCAATGAACCCAATAGCCAACCCATTAGCCTATACCAATACAGTAGCATTCAACCAAACGATTTGGATCCGCGTAGAAGATACTACCACGGTTTCCGGTTGTTTTAAACTCATCAGTTTAGAGCTGATTGTGAACCCACTACCTGTTTTAATCACACCACCACCCTTAGAGTTGTGTGATGTGACGGATCCAGCAGCCGAAGACGGCCAAGAAGCGTTCACCTTAGAAGATGCCAATGCGGCGATTCTCAACGGTCAAACCGGCATCACTCTAACCCATTACGAAACGCAATTCGATGCAGACAACGCCACAGACCCAATCACCAGTCCCTATGTAAATACCATGAATGCTCAGACGATTTTCGTAAGAGCAGAGAATGATATTACAGGTTGCTACAATACAGTGACAGTCACATTAAGAGTGAATCCCATCCCATCACCAGAACCCGATCCAGAGCCGATTGAAGTCTGTGACGATGACAATGATGGCTATGCAGAGTTCGATTTAGAACAGCGTACCATCGCCATTACCAACGGAGAAACTGATATTGTGATTACCTATCACGAGACAGAAACAGAAGCCGAAGTTGGAGAGAACCCCATCACAGGGCTATATATGAATATTGTACCAAACAACCAGTTCATTTACGTACGTTCAGAAAACACGCTAACAGGTTGTTTCAGTCTCACACAAAACCGACTAGAGCTGATCGTTAACCCAGCACCAGAAGTGCCAAGCACCTTAGCACCTTACACGATTTGTGATATGAACGACGACGGACAAGCCCAGTTCGATTTAACCACTAAAGACGACGAGGTACTTAACGGTCAAGATCCAACACAGGTGATTTTAACCTACCACACCAGTGCAGCAGATGCACAAACAGGAAACAACCCAATTATTAACGTAGGCAACTATACTAACAGTAGCAACCCACAATTGATCTATGTGCGATTATTCGATCCCGTGACCACGTGTTTTGATACTGGAGTGTTTGAATTGATCGTGGCCTTACCACCAGAAGCCGTACAACCAACACAACTGAATCAATGTGATGATTTAGGTGAAGTACCAGGCAATGAGATCACGGTATTCGATCTTACGGTAAAAGATGCAGAGATCACGGCAGGTAATGCCAGTTGGTCTGTCGACTATTATGAAACGCTAGCAGAAGCCCAAGCACAAACTAATGTAATTCCAGATCCAACGCAGTATACCAATACAGGGATCAACGGAGCCTTACCTAACCCACAGACCTTACATGCAGTGGTAACCGATACCAATACAGGTTGCATTAGTTTTGTGACCCTTACCATACGCGTGTTACCAAATCCAACACCTACAGCAAGCGCCTTATTACCTAATATAGAGTTGTGTGATGATAATGGAGCAGGAGATGCCATAGAGGTGTTCGATTTAACCGAAAACCAAGTACTGATCCGTAATGGGGAAGTCGGAGTCACGATCACCTACTACGAAAGTCTAGAAGATGCAGATGCAGGTAGTAGTGCGATTGCAGACCCAACGCAGTATAGCAATATGGAGACACCACAAGAGATCTATGTACGAATGACCAATGATCTTACAGGCTGTTACGAACTCGTAGACTTCACCATTATAGTGCACCCCTTACCAGAAGTTGTTGCGGTAACAGACTTTATCCAATGCGAACTCAATACGGATGGACAAGACAGCTTTGATTTAACGATCAAAGACGCAGAAGTGTTAAACGGACAAGATGCTACATTATTTGCAGTAAGCTACCATGAAAGCTTAGCCGATGCAGAAGCAGGAATTAATGATTTGGTCAGTCCATACAGCAACACACTAGGCAATCCACAACAAATCTTTGTAACGATTACCAATACAGAAACAGGCTGTTCTATCAGCACCCAAAGTTTTAATATCGAAGTACAAGAAGCAGCACAGGCGAATCCAGATATGGATCCCATCCTTTATGAGCTTTGTGATGATGCTATGGAAACGGATGGCAATGCAACAAACGATAGTACTCAATTTGACTTAACAGCGCAAAACGCAGACATCTTAGATGGTCAAGATCCAGTAAACTATATTGTGAGTTATTACGAAAGCCAAGACGATGCCGACAATAAGGTAAATCCATTGCCAACTTTGTATGAAAATATTACCAACCCACAGGTGATCTATGCGAGAGTCGATAATGACACCTTAGATGGTATGGGAGCAGATACGTCCATCTGTTACGAAACCGCAGAACTCACGTTACAGGTGAATGCCTTACCGCTATTACAATTAGAAGAACTTTATATTCTATGTGTGAACACGGACGGATCCGAAATACGCGAACCCTTAGTGATCGACACGGGTTTATCAGCATCAGATTACAGTTTTGTATGGACGCTAGATGGCACAGAGATTACAGGTGAAACAGGTTCGAGCATCATGCCAAGTCAAGGAGGTACATATACCGTAACTGTTACAGATGAAACCACATCATTAGAAACCAATTGTAGTAATGATGCTACTATGATTGTAGAAGAAAGTGAGCGTCCAACGTTAACGATCAATTTATTAACAGATGCCTTTGCAGACAATCATATCCTAGAAGCCGTTGTGGCCGAGGAAGGAGATTTTGAATACAGTTTAGACGGAGGCTTATGGCAAGACGATCCTATATTCACCAATGTGTCACCAGGTCTACATGAGATAACTGCCAGAGACAAGAATGGTTGTGGATTAGACACGGCAACGAAGTTTATTATTGATTATCCATTATTTTTTACACCCAATGGAGACGCACAAAATGAAACTTGGAACATCGAAGGTATTGGAAATGATGCAAAAATTTATATATTTGACCGTTACGGAAAGCTATTAAAGCAATTAAGTCCCACCGGAACAGGTTGGGATGGTACCTTTAATGGCAGTATGATGCCAACGAGTGATTACTGGTTTACAGTAGAGTACACCGAGCCAGGCACCACAGAAC
>NZ_JBGCDQ010000002.1:0-109555 GCF_045105575.1 Winogradskyella sp.
GCTTCGTTTTCAGGACCACTTTCTGGTAAAACTTCAATATAAACAGCTGCTGTATCGCAAGCTTGCGGATTACCATCGTCACAGATTGTATACTCAAAAGTGTCTTCACCAATAAAGTTAGGGTTAGGAGTGTAGGTATAAGATCCATCAGGGTTCATTACCACAGTTCCATTAGCAGGATTGGTATTAGCGGTAACCGTTTGGTTATCACCTTCAAAATCTTCGTCATTAGTTAAGACATTACCAGTAACTGACATATTGATAAATGTATTATTAATATCAGAAATGGCATAGGTACAATTAATGAGAATATTAGTTGTAATGCTGAATTCACATCCATTTGCATCTAAAATATTAACGGTATAGCTTCCATCGCTTAAATCGTTGAATGAACTACTATTTTGATAAGTTGAGCCACTATCAATAGAGTATGAATAAGGTGCTGTACCTCCCATTGCAGAGATAGTAAAATCACCGAAACCAGCACATATAATATCTGTTTGTGAAGATATTGTTGCTGATAGACTTTCTGAAGGTTCAGTTATAGTAATTAGTCGCGTTACAGGATCACAAACCGATCCATCAAGGGTCACACTCACGGTATAATCACCAGCAGCCACATCAGCTATGGTACTCGAAGTAACACCAGCATCCACTTGACCATTAGACCAAGTAAATGTAAAAGTAGCCGTCGTATTAATAGCTGAACTCGCCGAAGCCGAAGCCGAACCAGTCGCTTCACCAAAACAAAGCACATCGACCACAGTACCAGTAGTAATTGCCGTATCACAATCATCTGTACATGTAATGTCTATAGTTTGATTAGCGATCACACAATTATTAGCATCAGTTACAGTTACAGAATGTGTTCCAACAGGAAGGTTGGTTGCGGTAGCCGTTGTTTGACCACTTGCCGAAGCCGACCAAAGATAAGTATAAGGAGCATTACCACCAGAAGCCACAGCGGTAGCCGTTCCATCGGTACACCCTTGAATAGACGTCGCATTGACGCGATTAATCACCACAGATAATGGGTTAGTCGGTTGTGCAATAGTAATGGTTTGCAGAGCAGGATCACAAACAGATCCATCAAGGGTGACACTCACGGTATAATCACCAGCAGCCACATCAGCTATGGTACTCGAAGTGACACCAGCATCGACTTGACCATTAGACCAAGTAAACGTAAAAGTAGCCGTCGTATTAATAGCCGAACTCGCCGAAGCCGAAGCCGAACCAGTCGCTTCACCAAAACAAAGCACATCGACCACAGTACCAGTAGTAATTGCCGTATCACAATCATCCGTACATGTAATGTCTATAGTTTGATTAGCGATAACACAATTATTAGCATCCGTTACGGTTACAGAATGTGTTCCCACAGGAAGATTCGTCGCGGTAGCTGTCGTTTGACCACTTGCCGAAGCCGACCAAAGATAAGTATAAGGAGCAGTTCCACCAGAAGCCACAGCGGTAGCCGTTCCATCGGTACACCCTTGAATAGAAGTGGCATTCACGCGATTAATCACCACAGATAATGGGTTAGTCGGTTGCGCAATAGTTATTATTTGCAGAGCAGGATCACAAACCGATCCATCAAGAGTCACACTTACGGTATAATCACCAGCAGCAACATCAGCTATGGTGCTCGAAGTAACACCAGCATCCACTTGACCATTAGACCAAGTAAATGTAAAAGTCGCTGTCGTATTGATAGCAGAACTCGCAGAAGCCGAAGCTGAACCAGTGGCTTCACCAAAACAAAGCACATCGACCACAGTACCAGTAGTAATTGCCGTATCACAATCATCAGTACATGTAATTTCGACACTTTCTACAGTTTTACAACCATTAGCATCAGTGATTACAACAGAATGTATGCCTACGGGTAAGTTTGTAGCAGTAGCCGTTGTTTGGTTACCAGCAGAAGCAGACCATTCAAAATTATATGGAGTCGTTCCTCCAGATACCAATGCGGTCGATGATCCATCAATACAACCCTGAATAGAAGTTGCATTTACATTGTTTAATGTAGCACTTAAATCTGCGCTAGGTTGCGTAATAGTTATTGTTTGCACAGCAGGATCACAAACGGATCCATCAAGGGTGACACTTACAGTATAGTCGCCAGCAATTACGTTTGATATTGTACTAGAAGTGACACCAGCATCCACTTGGCCATTTGACCAAGTAAAAGTAAAGGTAGCAGAAGTATTTATAGCTGAACTTGCAGAAGCTGAAGCTTCACCAGTATTATTGCCAAAACAGAGTACGTCAGTTACAGTGCCAGTTGTAATGGCTGTATCACAATCATCGGTACATGTAATTTCTATACTTTGATTAGCGATGACACAATTATTAGCATCGGTTACGGTTACAGAATGCGTTCCAACAGGAAGGTTAATCGCGGTAGCAGTCGTTTGATTATTGGTAGAAGCTGACCATAGATAATCATAAGGTTCAGTTCCACCAGAAGCCACAACAGTAGCCGATCCATCAGTACAACCTTGTATGGAGGTCGCATTGACACTATTAATAACAGCACTTAAAGCTGAACTTGGCTGATCGATAAAAAATCCTTTGTAAATACTACAACCATTAGCATCTTCGACCGTTACTCCATAATTGCCAGTATTAATATTTATTAAATCTTGCGTTATGGCAGAATTACTCCATGAGTAAGAATAAGGCGGTGTGCCACCCGTAACGTTAATATCAATAGCTCCTGTTGCTTGTCCGAAACAATTTACATCAGTTGTTGAATTTACAGTTACAGAAAGAACAGTATGGTTAACAGTAATATTTTGTGTGTGTTCTATAGCGTTTCCACAACCATCTACAGCTTCCCATGTTCTTTCTATAGTGTAAGCGGCATCACAAGAGTCACCTATTACAGTTTCTGAGAATACGGTGTTAATATTGCTTGTGCAATTATCTGACGCAGTTAAGGTCACTGCTGTTGGAATGTTATTCGATGTAACAGTAATATCGTTAGGTAAGGATTCATTAAAACTAGGATCAGTTGTATCTGTTAAATTTAGAAATTGTACGAATTGTCTTGAATTGCCACATGCATCAGTAGCAGTGTAAGTACGTTGTATAACTCCTGCACATCCGCCAGAGAATTGTAAATCATCTGAGGTAACAGTTACAGTGCTACAAGCATCAGTTGTAGTAATTGAATTTGTGTCTGGTAAATTACCGCACTCTACTGATATAGACGGTTGTAGGCCAGAGAATTGTGGTGCAATAGTGTCTTCTACGGTAATAGTTTGTGACGTAGTACTTGTATTGTTACAATCATCTGTGGCTGTGAATATTCTTAGAACAATAGTTTCACAATCGTTAGTTGTTGTTACAGCATCTATATAAGTTATGCTTTGGATATTAACATCATCTAGTGCGTTATAATTTGTGTTATTTGCAAACGTAGTTTTTACATCAGAAGATTGTGAGGTAGAATATGGGAATACAGCAACAGCACTTGTAATGTCTGAAGTTGAACACCCCTCAATCGTAATTGTTGCTGGAACAGATATTTGCGGATTTTCATTATCGTTCGTATTAATTGTAACATTTGTAGTTTCGACACAACCATTACTATCCTCAACGGTTATAGTATACGTACCAGCTGTAACATCTGTTAAATCCTCAGTTGTTGCACCATTACTCCAAGAGTATAAGTAAGATGGCGTGCCTCCTGTAATGGTAATATCAATATCTCCTGTAGTTTCACCTGGACATGATACGTTAGTAATAGAATCTACAGTTATAACGAGAGTATCTGGTTCCGTAACTTCAATATCAATAGTTGTTGTACAGTCATTAGCATCAATAACTGTGACTGTATAATCATCAGCGGTTAAGTTGCCAAAGTAAGTACCACTTTGTGTTGTGGTACCTCCATCTAAAGAATAGTTATAGGGTGATGTGCCTCCAGAAGCAGTAACTTGAAAGTCACCAGAGGTATTACCGTTACAATCTACATTTTTCATCCAATCTAATGAAACCGACAACTCATCACTAGGCTGATTTACTGTATAGCTTCTTTGCTCAGAACATCCGTTAGCATCGGTTACTGTAACTATATAGTCGCCCGCAAATAGATCCGTTAAATCTTGTGAAGTTGCTGAATTATCCCAAGAATATGTATAAGGTAGAGCTCCTCCCGAAACTGTAATATCTATAGCACCAGTATTTTCTGATTTACATAAAACATCTATAATAGTTTCATTGATTTCGATATTTGATAAAACAATTGGATTATTGGTGTAAATGGTTTCACATTCTGAGAATACGTTTCTTACCGTAAGGTTATAAGAGCCTTCTGGTTGAGAGAATGTTGGTGAACTCTGAAAGTTACCACCATTTAATCTGTATTCATATTCTGATCCTAAAGGACTTATTACATCTATAAAGAAATTACCACTACTAGCATCACAACTAATTTCTACTCCGGGATTTGGTGGCAAATCCACAAAATTCAAAGTTACGGTTGCTTCATCACAAACCAATTGGTTCGGTGCTGGCAGGCAAACGCTGTAATCAAAAGTGACTTCACCTGTAAAACCAGGTAGAGGATCGTAAGTGTAGGTACCATCAGAATTTAATCTAAAAGATGTTCCAGCCGGTGTAGGGCCTGATACTAATGTATATACAGAGCCGTCAGGTGCATTATTAGTAACATCTAAATCACCAGAATGTGCTTGATCGATACAATTTACTTGTGAATCATCAACTGCGTATTTCTGTAAAATAAAAAATTTACCATCACCATGGTCATCAGAAGCACCTGTAAATTCTATTTTCGTAATTCTAGATCCTGTAGGTGCTATATCATTAAGATAAAATAGTGCAATACCTATGGATTGTTGACCAGGTTGCACAACACGTCCAGATTGCCAATAATCTGAATTACCTACTGGTGCGGCAAAATTATATCCCCAAAGAGCAGCGCCAGGTCTAACAAAAGTTGCACCCAATAATTGTTCAGAGCCACCACCCACAGGTATACCGAACATTTGTATATAGTAGCAGTTATTCCCATATCTTTCAGTAGCCGCAAAAATACCACCTTGGTTAGATGGTATGGCAGGTGAATAAAATATGGTTTGTTTTTGAGCGTCTGTAGTGGTAGTAGCAAGAGAATCGCCGCAAATGTTTCTACCATTATTATTAGACTCGAAAAAATGATTTAAATCTTTAGATTGCAATGCATCTAATGCTCTTTGGTTCCAAGTTGGAGAATTACTATTTCCGCCTCCATTATTGTTACCAATTCTAATTCTATTATTAGAATGACCACTATGCCCTAAGCGTGTCATTTCATAACTAGAAGGTACAACAAAATTGTTATATACCTCACCATTCATTGTAATTGATTCAATAGTAGCTGGGTCAGCGTCAGTTGGCTGTGTAGGTTCAACCCACTGAAACGTTATACCTGTCCGAATAGAAGGCGCTTGCTGCGCACTCAGTAAATTTGGTAAAACAACAAAAAGGGCTATCACTACAGCCTTTGTTAAATTTACGACAGAAATACAATAGTATTTGTTTTTCATATTCTTTAATATAAAACTTATCATGTAAATGATGCTGCTAAAGCTAGATTGGTCGATATTGAGCTACAGTTAATTCTGTAGTGTAACCGCTTTTGCCGAAAACAACTTAATTACTTATTCTTTGTTAAATAAATCGAGGGAAGTGTATTAACGTAAATGAAAAATATAATGGATTAATATTTTTTTTGATTTGGGATCATTTACATTAAATTTACATAACAAAGAAACTTATAACTAAAATCATATACAAACATTAAAGTTGAGGGGCGAATTTAATCGTTAAAATTGAATTACACAACCTTTTGTCGAAAAAAAACGCATTTAATCGGATAAATATGAAGACTATTTTACTCGTAAGACATGGGAAATCATCTTGGGAACACGACGTTACAGATCGAGAAAGACCTTTAAAAACAAGAGGTATCAACGATGTTGAACTTGTTGCAAATCAGTTTTTTGAGCATCAAAGCCTTCCTGAGCGTATTTTTACTAGTCCTGCAAATAGAGCATTAAGTACCTGCAAAATTTTTATGAAAACACTAAAAATGCCAGAAATATCTTACTCTATTGTTGAAGAATTGTATGATTTTGATGGTCAAAATGTCATTAATTTTATTAAAAATTTATCAAACGACCTTAATACTGTCATGATTTTCGGTCACAATCATGCATTCACATCAATTTCCAATATATTTGGGGATACTTATATAGATAATCTTCCTACAAGTGGTTTAGTAAAGCTAAATTTTGAAATAGACGATTGGAAAGATTTGAAAAAAGGCAGTACTGAATTTGTAATTATTCCGAAGGCATTAAAAGAATGACAAAAGATAAAAATAGATATATAAATAGGGAGTTAAGCTGGTTAAAGTTTAATGAACGCGTCTTACAAGAAGCTGGTGATAAGCATGTACCACTTATAGAACGGTTACGATTTTTAGGAATTTTTTCTAATAACCTCGATGAATTCTTTAAAGTAAGGTACGCTACCGTAAAACGCATATACGAAGCTGGAAAAGGAGGGAAAAGTGAATTAGGTGGTATCACAGCGGGAGACCTATTAGAAGAAATTACAAAAATTGTAATAGACCAACAAAGTCACAGTTTAGATATTTTAGATGAAATAGACGAACAACTTAAAAATGAGAATATTTATGTTGTAGATGAAACTGAAATTGATGAAAACCATCATGAATTCATAATGAATTATTTTTATCAAGAAATCAGTCCTGCTCTTGTGGTAATAATGCTTAATGAAGATGTTGCATTACCAGAACTTATGGATATTTCGGCTTACTTATCAGTAAAAATGTCTAGTTCTAATGCTAAAGATCAGATTGCTTTAATAGAAATATCTGCTGATATGGATCGGTTTGTGGTGTTGCCAAACAAAGGTGATAATAATTATATCATCATGGTAGACGATATTTTACGTTACTGTTTGGATGAAATTTTCAACATATTTCATTATGAAAGTATCAGTGCCCACATGATTAAAATTACTAGAGATGGTGAATTGGAATTTGATAGTGATCTTAGTAAAAGTTTTATCGATAAATTATCCGAAAGTGTAAAAGACCGACAAAGTGGCGATCCAGTAAGGTTTGTATATGATAAGAGTATCGATCAAAGTACATTGAATTTTCTATTGGAGCGGATGCATATTTATAAAAAAGAAAGCATCATTCCAGGCGGACGTTATCATAATCGACGCGATTATATGAGCTTTCCAAGTTTAGGAAGAACAGATTTACTTTATGATAAAATTAAATCGCTACCTGTTAAAGGTTTGAGTTTAGAGGATAGTATTTTTAAAACTATCGCTAAAAAAGACTATTTAGTTTACACACCATATCATACCTTTTCTTACATCGTAAAGTTTTTAAGAGAAGCGGCTTTAGATCCAAAGGTAAAAACCATTAAGATTACTATTTATCGATTAGCGCAAATTTCGCATGTAGCCAGTTCTTTAATCAATGCAGCTAAAAATGGTAAAAAAGTAACAGTAGCGATAGAATTACGAGCACGTTTTGATGAGGCTGCAAATATCAATTACGCAGAACAAATGCAAGATGAAGGCATTAAGATGTTATTTGGTGTTACAGGTTTAAAAGTACATTGTAAAATGTGTGTTATTGAGCGTGAAGAAAATGAGAGGTTGGTGCGATACGGTTTTGTAAGTACAGGAAATTTTAATGAATCTACAGCCAGAATCTACACCGATTTCACCTTAATGACGGCTAACGCTAAAATTTTAAAAGACGTTAATAAAGTATTCGATTTCTTCCAGGTAAATTATAAAATCAACCGATACAAGCATATTATTACCTCACCACACTATACCAAGTCTAAGTTATTTGCTTTAATAGATAAAGAAATAAACAGTGCTAAACAGGGTAAACCTGCGTACATAAAATTAAAAATGAATAGCATCAGCAGCTATAAAATGATCGATAAACTGTATGAAGCGAGTAGAGCTGGAGTTAAAATTCAGATGATTGTAAGAGGCCTTTGTTGTTTGGTGCCAGGTATTAAAGGCATGAGCGAAAACATTGAAATTATCAGTATTATCGACAAATTTTTAGAACACACCAGATTATATATTTTTTGTAATCAAAATGATCCAAAAATTTATATTTCCTCTGCAGATTGGATGACTAGAAATATAGATAATAGAGTAGAAGTAAGTTGCCCAATTTATGATGCTGATATAAAGCGAGAGTTACAACATTTATATGATATTTGTTGGAATGATAATGTAAAAGCGCGCATTATTGACGAAAGCCAAGAGAATAAATACCGCAATAACAACAATCCGAAAGTTAGAGCGCAGTTTGATACGTACAACTATTACTTAAATAATTTAGAAGGATAAATAATATGCTTAAGATACAGAAATATGCAGCTATAGATATAGGATCTAATGCGGTACGTTTACTAATTTCAAATATTATAGAATTAGACGATGAGCCTGTGGTGTTTAAAAAGAATTCTTTGGTACGTGTACCAATTCGTTTAGGTGCAGACGTTTTTCTTAAAGGCGAAATCTCTGAGTATAACCAAGAGCGTATGGTTGATACTATGAAGGCTTTTAGTCTTATAATTAAGGCACATGGAGTCGTACGTTATAAAGCTTGTGCAACTTCTGCAATGCGAGAAGCTAAAAATAGTGCTCCTTTAACAGAAAAAATACTTGAAACTTCGGGTATCAATATAGAAATTATCGATGGTGAGGAAGAGGCAGCCATTATTGCTGCTACCGATTTAAATTCGTTTATAAATCCTAATAAAACGTACTTATATGTCGATGTTGGTGGTGGAAGTACTGAGTTTTCTATTATTCATAATGGTAATAAAAAGCAATCTAAATCTTTCAAAATAGGAACGGTAAGATTACTTAATGATATTGTTAAAAATGAAACTTGGCAAGAATTAGAGCGCTGGGTTAAAGACAACACCACGCAATACGATAAAATAGAACTCATAGGTTCTGGTGGAAATATAAATAAGATCTTTAAAATCTCTGGAAAAGATGTGGGTAAACCATTAACCTATTTCTATCTAACAAGTTATTATAAGATGCTTCAAAATTATTCTTACGAAGAACGTATTACTAAATTGAACTTAAACCAAGATAGAGCTGATGTAATTATACCAGCAACACGCATTTATTTATCGGCTATGAAATGGAGTGGAGCAAAAGACATCTATGTGCCAAAAATTGGACTTTCAGATGGTATTATAAAAAGTATGTATTATGAAACGGTTTCTAGTGTAGTTGTTTAATATTGGGTTTTAAAAGATCCATTTATCTAATTTTTTAAGATTAAAATCTATAAATTGATATGATTTTTAGAAATTAAATTATCTTAGCTATCTCAAATTGAACATTATGAAAAAATATTTATTCGCAGCATTATTCGTTTCATTATCAACTGTAGTCATTTCTCAAGACTTGAGATACGGTGTAAGAGGCGCGCTAAACATCTCTAATCTAGATTTTGAGCCTGATGCTGAATTTGATAATCAGCACAGAAATGGTTTTGCTTTTGGTGGATTTGTAGAATACGAATTTAGCGAAAAAAGATCTTTGCTAGTAGAGTTGCAATGGTCTGCAGAAGGCGGAAAAGATGAAACTATTAGAGCCGATTATATTCATTTACCAATACTTTTAAGATTTAATTTGTCTGATAGATTTGTTTTAGGTGTAGGCCCAAAGATTAGTTTAAAAACTTGGGCAGCTAATGATTTGTTCTCAACGGCAGCATTTTCAGGAGTTGCAGGAGCTGAATATATGATAACAGATGAGTTATTTATTGATGCCAGGTTGTCTTATGGTATTACCAATGTTATCGATCAAGACATTAAACTATTTGAAGCTAGAAATCATGTGATTCAGTTTGGTTTTGGTATGAAATTGTAAAATAATCTTCCTTTCGGTTAATGTATTTTAAATTATTGTGAAAAAGATGTTTGTTGTAGCTTTCTTTTTGCTGCAAAATTGTGATTATGTTATGTGTTCTGATAACACCCTAAGTCTTCAGGATCAAACTATTTTATATACTCTCAATAATCAATACGCAAACTTTGAAATTTATTCCGACGACTGCCTTCCACTCGGGTATTATAATGTCAGAATAAAAAGTCGCTTTAAAACCGACACTTTAATGTTATATAAAATACTTGATCAAACATTAGAAAAAAAAGTTGTTCCAAATCAAATTCAGGTATTTAGTTCAGAAAGTGATTTAAAATTTATTTTATATAAAATAAAAGATAAACATATGATTTTATTGCCCGATCATATTTAGGTGTCATTGAGAAATACTGATTAAGACTATTTATTTTATTGTTCTTAAAATTTTAAAGTTCTTATTTTCTGCGTTTTATCCAATATACTAAATTGATGATATCACTTTATGTAATTCTTTAAAATTTTTACTAATTTCCTTTATCAACTAAAGGTTTTTCTGCTCTATTGGCAACTTCCCACGCTGTAAAAAAGACGAGACGTGTTCTTGTTTCTAATAAATCGTATTCAATTTTGTCAGCAGTATCTGTAGGTTTGTGGTAATCGTCATGCGTACCATTAAAATAAAAGATCACAGGAATATTGTGCTTTGCAAAATTATAATGGTCAGATCGATAGTAAAAACGATTTGGGTCGTTATCATCATTAAAGGTATAATCGAGTTCCATATTTATATATGCTTTATTCGCTTCCTCTGAAATGTTATGTAAATCGGTACTCAATTTGTCGCTTCCTATTAAATAAATATAATTTCTTGTGCCTTCCTTGCGTTTCGGATCCGTTCTACCAATCATGTCAATATTAAGATTAGCAACCGTATTTTCTAATGGAAATATAGGGTCATTATCAGCATAATGTTTTGAGCCAAGTAAACCATTTTCTTCACCAGTAACATGTAAAAATAGAACAGATCGCTTTGGGCCATGACCTGCTTTTTCTGCCATTTTAAAAGCTTCAGCAATTTCTAGAATGGCTACAGTACCAGAACCATCATCATCTGCACCATTGTAAATTTTACCATTTTTTACACCTTCGTGGTCCAAATGTGCAGAAATCACTAAGACTTCATCTGGCTTTTCAGAACCTTTAATGTAAGCCACTACATTTTCAGACATAATCGCTTCAGACTTATTTTCAATGGCAATATTTAAATCGGTTTTAATCGTTTTTGGAGTTGCATCACTTAATATGGTGGAGTGCAATGCTGTTGCTAAAGTTTCATTTAGCATTAACATCATCATGCCATCCTGGTTTTCTTTTAAAGCCAATCGTCCTGTAGATCCGGATTTAAATTGACGTTTATAAAAAGGAGCGTATCTCGAAAACAAATGTGTATCTAAATACAAAAAGCCTTTCGCACCATGTTTAGCCGCAGCCTCTCTTTTACTAGACAATGATTGTCTTTCGCTAGTCCATTTAGTATCTTCAGTAGATCCTGAAGTGATGTAATTTCCTTCCTTATCTTTCGGTTCTCCTGCTTTTGCTAAAACAATTTTACCTTTGACGTCCACATCTTTATAGTCTGAATACGTATCAGTATCAATACCATAACCTACATAAATAATGTCGTTAACAGATAAGTTGATACTATTTGAAGCCACTACAACATGATGCTCAAAACTATTATATGCTTTTCCGTTAACCGATAATTGGGCTTCAGCAACTTTTTGTCTTTCTAGAGGCACGTTCTGAAAATAATTATCAGCACCTAAAGGAGTGGCAATGTTTAAAGCCATGTACTGTTCTTTTAAATAAGCAACTGCTAATTTCTGGCCTTTTTCTCCAGTGTCTCTGCCCTCAAATTCATCCGAAGCGTAGATGTATAGCATCGTTTTTAATTCGTCAGCCGTTATGGTTGAGGCATATGTTACAGGATCAACTTGGTCAACGCTCTTTGATTGCGCATTAGAAGAAGTACCACAATTTAACATGGTGAGTGCTACACTATATAGCAATAGTAAGTTTTTCATAATTGACATTGTTTTATTATTTCTGAGTCATTAAATTGAATCTATTACAACACTAAAATTATGCGATTTAGATGCAATTCTCATTCTGTATTCTAAAAATTAAATAATTTCTTTACTCAATCGCTTTTCGGCATTAGCCAAATACCAAGCCGTTGCAAATATCAGTTTTGTGCGTTTTTCTAAAAGCGGATAATTAATTTTATCTGCCGTATCTGTAGGTTTTGTGTAATCTTCATGTTCACCATTAAAAAAGAAAATAACAGGCACTCCTTTTACGGCAAAGTTATAATGGTCAGATCTGTAAAAATAGCGGTTCGGATCTCTGTCGTCATTATATTTATAATCAATGTTAAGATTGGTAAATGTAGAATTTGCTTTTTGCGCTATAAAATGCAATTCCGTACTGATTTTATCTGAACCTATAAGGTAGAGGTAGTTTTCGTCCGTTGTATGTCTCTTATCTACACGACCAATCATATCAATATTTAAGGTAGCTACAGTATTTTCTAATGAGAATATCGGATTTTCAGTATAATATCTTGAGCCATGTAAACCCACTTCTTCTGCGGTAACATGCAAAAATACAATACTGCGTTTTGGTCTGTAGCCATCTGTAACTGCCATACTAAAGGCTTCTGCCATTTCTAAAACTGCGGCAGTGCCAGAACCATTATCATCTGCACCATTATAAATTTCGCCATCAATAATTCCTTCATGATCCGAGTGTGCAGCGATATAAACATATTCATCTGGAAATTCAGATCCTTTGATGTAAGCAATGATGTTTTGAGAGTCGTTAAGACCATCTGGAAGTTCGTCTTTTGGTACGAGTTGATAGTAATTTGGATGCGATGCTGGTGCACCAATATTTTGACTTTTGTAATAACTTCTAATATAGTCGCATACTTGGTTATGACCTTCTTCGCCTGTTAAACGTCCCATATATTTATCTGAAGAAACTTCTACCACATGAGATTCTAGTTCCTTAGGTGTAATGGTGTTTAGATACTTCTTAACAAGCGTTTCATCTTTGTAATTGATACTATTTCTAAGATTATCAATTTTTTCACTGTGCCTAATAGTAGCGCAAGAACCAACTAAAAGGAGTGCTGATGCAATAAATAATTTCATGTATTTTAATCTATTGTTTTTTAACGGATATCCCGATAACTATCGGGACTTTTCGCTTATCATCATTTCTTTAGCAGCAAGAACGTTTAGCATGCTCATTTGATGTGTTTTTATGTTTAATTTTTTTGAAACCTATTTTATACAAAAAGGATTCTACGCTGCTTATCTTTTATCCCATCGATAAGAGCTTCAAAATTAAGCTTAAGTATTACAAATTCCGAATACCAAAAATAAGATAAAAAGCTTGAAATTTTTCTTACAAAGCACTTCAAATTTTATAAACCTTCACCAATTTCTCTATCATCCACTTTATTTTTGAGATCGTTCGAGTTTATTGCCTTAGAGTTTACTTCTGATGCTTCAGAATTGTTTTCGTTTTCATCTATGACGTGTTCTAAAGGTGCTATTTCAGAAGTATTGAATATACCCTTATAAATCGTTAAACTCAATGCGATAATAACGAGTAGAAATATATATTGAATAGACTTAGTTTGTATTCGTGTTTTTTTTGAAAGAAAGAGCATAGCTAAACCACAACTAAAAGCTATAATTATTGGTGTTACAGCTAAGTTAGAAAATTTTGTAACGGCTAAAACCGTTGCGATTAGCGCTGAAATAAGACCGAAAATACTTAAGGTTTTTTGCATATGTTTTTAATTTTATGATGCTTTTGAAGGAATTGTGAGTTTACAATATTAAGATTTATTCTTTTGAAAATAGATCGTTTCAACAGATTATGAAAGTATCATATATTGTGCCGAAAATGTAAAGCACATCTTTAGAAGACTAATTATGAAGGTGTAAAAGAACGAATTTAAGATTTTATAAAAAAACTAAGTAAAAACCTTTGTCTAAAGCAAAAAGGATTTTATATTTGCAGCCGCTAAAGGAGAGTTGGCAGAGTGGTCGAATGCGGCAGTCTTGAAAACTGTTGAGGGTCACACCTCCAGGGGTTCGAATCCCTTACTCTCCGCTTAGAGCAAAGCTCAATTTCTGAATGGAAATTGGGCTTTTTCTTTTTAAATGCGCAACGAGCTTGCTCGTGTAAGCATTTAAAAAGAAAAAGCCCAAAGCCTGCGCTAGCAGGATTGTACTTTATTGTAAGGTGTGGCGAATTAGGGATCTTTAATCCCTTACACTTCGCAAAAAAAAACATAACGAAAGGTGTAGGTGTTTTTTATTTATAATTATTTCTGAAGATGTCTATATCTAAAATCTACAACCTAAAGTGTATCGATACTTAATAACGATTTTATTAGCCTGTTTCATAAAGTTAAAACATTAGTAGCAAAAAAAACATAACTTTCCTTATGGTTTTTTCTAATAGACAATACCTTGCCTTAAAATTTAATTTTGTAAAAGATTATATTTTTATACCTTAAATTGTCTTCGAAATCATTAGTTATTCCACCACATAAACCAATTCATCAACTTCAGATAATCTAAAATAACCAAACGGAAAATTACTAGCGTTTGTGGTATTTATACAATTGCCACGTACGGTTGCTGGTTGCGTTTCAAAAGGACCACCACCTCCTTCACTGCCTTGTTGTAGTAATACAAACATAAATTCATAAAACTGTTCTGAAATACCATAGTTTCTTATGGTAACTTCATTACCAGATTCTAAATCTTCATCTGAGAAAAATCCAAATATTTGATTTCCATCGGTAAAGGTGTCATCAAAAACATCTAATTCTGGTGTCAAAGAGATATCTGTTAGAAATTCAAAGAAATAGTAATTATCAATATTAGCAGGATCGGTGTAAAAGGCTTTTAATTCTATTTGGTCGCCAGTGAATCCACCATCGTTATTTTGTTCTACAAAATCTATAGGTACCACAGAGCGTAACGTTTCTGTAGCAGTATAGTTTTCACCGTTATAGATAATGTTTAATGTATATGCTTCGTCTATAACTGGTGTAAAATTATTGGTTGTATAAATACCAGTATCCAGAACTTCTATAAAATTAAATACAGTGCCATTACTATCTGTAATGTTTACAATAGCATCATTAGCAGCAGGAACAGTGGCATCGAAAAATGGTGCTGATAAGGTTAGTTTTATACTTTGTTGATTGCCTGTGGTATCTTTAAACCAATTGATAGACGCATCAATAACTAATCTTGGTTCAGCTTCGTTAAGTTCTACGTCTATAACATCTTCACAGGTATAGAACAGTGAACAAAGAAAGACGATATATATTATTTTTTTCATGTGTTGTATGGTGTTATGTTTTAAATATTACAGGATGTTTTTTTCTATTTAAAGGTGAAACATGAGCCTGCTTGCTTAATGATTTAAAATTTAAAATTATAAGATACTGATGGTACAATGCCAAAGATGGCGAGTCTTACAGCTTCATTAGATCCTGTCATTTCGTTTTCTCTAAAGCTAATATTGGCGGCATTTCTTCGGTTATATATGTTGTAAATACCAAAAACCCATTCGCCTTTAAAATTCTTTGTACTATCTGGATCAGGATTATAAGTCGCGGCAACATCTAAGCGATGGTATGCTGGCAATCTGCTAGAATTTCTGGCTTCAAAACTCGGAATAACCAAGCCATTATATTCATATTGTCCGTTTGGAAACGTGACAGCTCTACCTGTTTGAAATAGTAAATTGGAACTAAACGACCATTTTTTATTCAGTTCATAACTTCCTGTTAATGAAATATCATGTGTTTTATCGAAAGGTGTTACGTACCATTCCCCATTATTAATTCCAGTTTCAACAGGTGTTCTGCCTGGTGTGCGTTGTTCTGATCTTGAAAGTGTGTACGCCAACCAACCTGTAAATTTACCTTCGTTTTTTCTAAAAAGAACTTCTAACCCGTAAGCTCTGGCTTCACCATTTAAAATCACTTGTTCAATAGCATTATTGGCAATTAAATCGGCACCATCCGTAAAATCGATACGGTTTTGAATCGTTTTATAGAAACTCTCTACTTCTAAAGAAAACATATTACCTTGAAATGTTCTAAAATAACCTAGAGCTACTTGGTCTAAAAGTTGTGGTTTTATAAATTCGCCACTTGGTGTCCAAACATCTAATGGAGTAGGTGAGTTGGTATTGGTTAAGAGGTGCAAATATTGCGTCATACGATTATAACTTGCCTTTAAAGAAGACTTATCGTTAAGTTGATAAGCCATGGCTAATCTTGGTTCAATGTTTGCGAAAGAGGCCATGACATCACTTCTATCAAACGTTTCCGTACCTATAGGTTCTGCTTTTTCGTAAATACCAATAGCTTCGTTAAATACCACAGGATCGTCGTTGGCATAGACGTTTTGATCATTTTGACCAAGACGATGAAATGTACTAAAACGCGCGCCATAACTTACCGAAAACTTATCAGAAATTTTATGTTCTGCATCGATATAAACCGCATTTTCAAAAGCAAATTTATCGGTTAATTTAAACGAGTTAATTCCCGATTCTGCAGAGCTCGGTCTAATGTCACCTGGATTAAATCTGTAGTAGATACTATTCAACCCATATTCTAATTTAAAGTTATTACTGATGTAATGTTTTAAATCGTATTTTACATTAAAATTTCGGATGCCAGATTCCCATTCAAATCCAACAAAATCTAGATTTAAACCATAGTAGTAATCAGAATAGATAAGAGATACATTGGAAAAAAGTTTATCAGAAAATAAATGATTCCATCTAAAATTCACAACCGAATTTCCATAGGTATTTTCAAAACTATCTGAAATGGCAAAGACATCTCTTCCAAAATAACCCGATAAGAAAATGCTATTTTTATCATTAAAACGGTAGCTTAATTTGGTGTTAAGATCATAAAAATAAGCAACGTTATCTAAGTCGAAAAGTGGTAAAAATAAGTGCGCATAACTACTACGACCAGCAACTAGAAATGAACCTTTTCCTTTTTCTATAGGACCTTCGGCAAGTAAGCGGCTAGAAATTAAACCAATACCACCATTCATATGAAATTTATTGCTATTTCCTTCTTTTTGATAAATATCTAAGACAGAAGAAATACGCCCTCCATATTTTGCAGGAATTCCGCCTTTGTACAACTTAATATCTTTAATGGCATCTGGATTAAAAACAGAAAAGAAGCCAAACAAGTGCGATGAATTAAATATGATGGCCTCATCTAAAAGAATAAGGTTTTGGTCTGCGCCACCACCTCTAACATTAAAACCAGAAGCTCCTTCACCAGCATTAGTAACGCCAGGAAGTAAGGTAATCGATTTTATAACATCTACTTCACCTAAAACCACAGGCATATTCTTTATCGTTTTTATAGATAACGAATTCACACTCATTTGAGGTTTCTTAATGTTTAAACGTTCTACATCTTCAGTGATGATTACTTCATCTAAACTTTCCGCAGCTTCTTCGAGTTGATAGTTTTTTGTAAGATTCTCCGTAAGTACAATTGTTTCTGTGATGGTTTTAAAACCTAAATAACTGACCTGAATTTCGTAAGTACCAGAAGGAAGTGTTATGGAGTAGAAGCCATACTCGTTGGTAACAGTTCCTGTGCTTTCTTGCGGAATAATGATATTAACGCCAATGAGCGTTTCGTTACTTTGAATATCGGTTATAGAACCGCTTAAGGTGAAATTCTCTTGCGCTTGAAGTATTACAGGACAACATACTATAAAAAGTAGAATTCTTTTAATGTGTGATAACATATGATAACAATGATTTTTTTGATAGATGCTGATGTAGAATGACATCACCTTCTAATTGTAGGTAAAATTAAACCAAACTGAAAGAAAAAAGCTTCTCGAAAGAAGCTTTTAACATATAATTTATTATGAGTTTAAAATAGCATTAAGCGATTTACTCGGCCTCATGGCATTAGAAATTAATGTTTCGTTAGGATAGTAATACCCTTTAATCTCAACGCCTTCGCCTTGGCAATCAATAAGTTCTTTTACAATCGCTTCTTCATTTTTTACTAATGCGTTGTAAATTTTAGAAAATTCAGATTTTAAA
Source organism: Winogradskyella sp. (assembly GCF_045105575.1). Taxonomy (GTDB): domain Bacteria; phylum Bacteroidota; class Bacteroidia; order Flavobacteriales; family Flavobacteriaceae; genus Winogradskyella. Next base: position 18,178 of record NZ_JBGCDQ010000002.1, read on the forward strand.
TCAGCATCCTTGTTTTGGTTGGCTAATGCTTCAGCCCAATACAGCGCCAAGTAAAAATGACTACCTCTATTATCTAATTCATTTACTTTTCGAGACGGTCCTTTTTTGTTTTCTAGTAATTTATCAGAGGCATCATCTAAGGTTTCACCTAAGATTCTTGCTTTTTCATTACCGTTTACTACTGCAAAATGCTCAAGCGAAACTGCTAGTGCTAAAAATTCACCTAAGGAATCCCAACGCAAATGATTTTCTTCAACAAATTGCTGTACATGTTTTGGCGCAGAACCACCAGCTCCAGTTTCAAATAAACCACCACCATTCATTAATGGTACAATTGATAACATTTTTGCACTCGTACCGACTTCCAATATTGGAAATAAATCTGTGAGATAATCTCTTAACACATTACCTGTAACCGAAATAGTGTCCTTTCCGTCTTTAAGACGTTTTAAGGTAAAGTTTGTAGCATCAATTGGCGACAGAATTCTTATATCCAAACCTTCTGTGTCATGATCATTAAGATAGGTCGTTACTTTTTTAATTAATTCAGCATCATGAGCTCTTTTCTTATCTAGCCAAAATACGCCAGGAGTTGCAGAAGCTCTCGCTCTTGTAACCGCTAATTTTACCCAGTCTTGGATTGGTGCATCTTTAACTTGGCAGAGTCTCCAGATATCTCCAGTTTCAACTTTATGACTTGTTAGAACATTACCAGCAGCATCAATGACTTCAACTTTTCCTTTCGATTCAATTTCGAAGGTTTTATCGTGCGAACCGTATTCTTCCGCTTTTTGAGCCATAAGACCAACGTTAGGAACAGTGCCCATCGTAGTCGGATCAAAAGCTCCGTGTTTTTTACAAAAATCAATCGTTGCAATGTAAACACCTGCATAGCTACTATCTGGTATTACTGCTTTGGTATCTTGTAATTTACCTTCGGCATTCCACATTTGTCCAGAGGTTCTTATCATTGCAGGCATAGAAGCATCAATAATAACATGGCTTGGTACGTGTAAATTGGTAATGCCTCTATCAGAATTTACCATAGCTAAATCCGCACTATGATCTAAGGCAAAACGAATATCATCTCTAATTTCGTCGCGCTTATCTTCTGGTAAATCGTGTAATTTTTCGAGTAAGTTTCCGAAACCATTATTTACGTCGACACCAATTTTATCGAATGTTTTACCGTGTTTATCAAATAAATCTTTGAAGAACACGCGCACGGCATGGCCAAATATGATAGGATCAGAAACTTTCATCATGGTTGCTTTCATATGTAATGAAAACAGTACACTTTTATCTAAGGCGTCTTCCACTTGCTCTTCTAAAAATTCGAGTAAGTGTTTTTTGCTCATCACTGTAGCATCAATAATTTCACCTTTTAATACCGATAGATGTTCTTTTAAAAGCGTTTTATTTCCTTTTGAATCGGTATGTACAATGTTTATGGAATTGGCATCAGAAAAAGTAACTGATTTTTCATTGTGTGCAAAATCGCCTTTAGTCATGGTGGCGACGTGAGTTTTAGAATCTGCTGACCAAGCACCCATAGCATGTGGGTTTTTCTTGGCATAATTCTTCACAGCTTTTGGAGCACGTCTGTCGGAGTTTCCTTCTCTAAGTACAGGGTTTACAGCACTTCCTTTAATTTTATTGTAACGTGCTTTTATTTCTTTTTCAGCATCAGTTTTTGGTTCTTCCGGATAATCAGGTAGCTTAAAACCTTTGCTTTGTAACTCTTCTATGGCAGCAATTAATTGTGGTACTGATGCACTAATATTAGGAAGTTTTACAATATTAGCTTCTGGTTTTTTAACAAGTTCACCCAATTCCGCTAAAGCATCTGCTACTTTTTGGTCTTCGGTTAAAAAATCTGGAAAGGTAGCTAATAGTCTTGCCGCTAATGAAATGTCTTTTGTTTCTATGGTAACACCTGATGACTTTGTAAACGCCTGAACAATTGGTAAAAATGAACGAGTGGCTAAAGCTGGTGCTTCATCTGTTTTTGTATATATAATTTTTGCTGTTTCTGACATAGGTATTGCGAATAATTAGAATAAAAATAGGCCTTAAATAAGGCTGGGCGAATATACGAAAACGTGAGCGTTTAGCAATTGTGAGATTGATAGTAAACTACCGTATTAATTGTGAAAATGACAATAATAGACCGTTGTATTTTTGAATTTGATTAAATATGTGTTTTATCGATTTAATTCCTAGGTCTTAGGTCAACAATTGATAATCGTTCTTTGATATTTTTAATTGTAATATTTGTCAATAGTTAAGAGTTGATTTTAATGTTGAAATCCATGAGCAAACCCAACATATTATCTTTTGAAAATATAGCATGTTTTATACGATTTGTAGACGGATTGATATTGAAATTTGAAGCTGATGTAAAATCGGAATGTTCTAAGTTAGTTTGTTGAAAAATGGCATGTTTTAAATCGCAATGTTGAAATTCCACATGTTTGGCAGCACTTTCCGTAAAATCGACCTGATGCATGATACATTTTAAAAATTTTGTATGATTGATTTTTACTTGATAAAAGCTGCTTAAATTTAGGATACAATCTGTAAATGAAAAAGACAATAAAAACGGATTGCAATTTTGAAACAACACACCTAATACTTTACAATTCTTAAAATTAATCGTGTTAAAAGACGTATGCATAACGTTCGCATTGCTGAAGTTACAACCTGTAAAATCACATTCTATAAAATTAGTATTGGAAAGGTCAGCACTTTCGAAATTACAATTGGTAAATGTACAGTCTATGTATTCTGCTTTAGGTAAACGTTTGGTAGTGTAATCTTTATTTTTGAAATTTTGTTGGTCTATAAGTGGTAGATTCATAACACAAGAATACAAAAGAAAATTATCGATTTAAAATATATGACATCAAGATTAGTTTTACGACCAAATGCAAAAAGCCATATCACTACAGTAAACTGAGCTGACATGGCTTTTATAGAAACAATACTAACTTCACACCTATTTAGTTTTCACTAACCCGATTTTGCGACCTAAGTCAACATGTTTTCGGTACAAGCGTTTTTGTTTCAAAATCGAAACGGTTCCTATCTTTCAAAATGTATTGACCTGATAGTACTAAGCTTCTTAGGTTTGTTTTTCTTGATGTTTTTATCTTCGATTTCATTTTCATGAGCACCAAAATTATAAAACATTGCTCGTCCTTTTCGTGTGCACTTTCGATTCCAGTACTTCTTCAGAGCTTTTCACTTTATTAAAGCAACCTAACTAGGCATGTTGCAATGCTAAAGTTTCATGATTGATTTACAAACACTTGCTAACACAAACTGCATACAATCTCAAAAAACAACCTCAATATATAAAGAACGTATCTTTAATTACAATAGCAAGGTGTAAAATGAATACATTGAAACACACTACTAACTGTTTTATAAAATTAAATAATATTGATTAGAAATTTATACTTTTAACAGTTTAGATATCAATAGTTTATGAACTAAACTTATTAACAATGGTTAATAAAAAAAGCCTTCTTTTCAGAAGGCTCTTTGTTTTATTATGTAAGTGAGAATTATTTTCTTCTAACTTCTTTGATTCTTGCTTTCTTACCAGTAAGACCTCTAAAGTAGAAAATACGAGCTCTACGTACTTTACCACGTTTGTTAACTTCTACTTTTTGTAAAGCAGGCAAGTTTACTGGGAAGATACGCTCTACACCAATAGTTCCTGACATTTTACGGATAGTAAACGTTTCAGAAGATCCACTTCCTTTACGTTGTAATACAACACCTCTAAAGAACTGCGTACGTACTTTTTCACCTTCTCTAATTTCATAATATACTGTGATTGTATCACCAGCACTAAAATCTGGAAAATCTTTACGAGTTACAAATTCGTCTTGTACAAATTTTACTAAATTCATTTTATTTTGTTTATCATAGTTAATTCAAAGCAACATTCACGATTTTCGCCAGAGGTTGGTCTAAATTGGTTTGCAAAAGTAATTATATTTTGAAGATAAGCAATATTTAAGCGATTATATTTTTATTACTTTATAGTCTCTTCCATCTTCCATCTTCCATCTTCCATCTTCCATCTTCCATCTTCCATCTTCCATTTGTCTTTTTGGAGTTTTGAACTTTAAATTTAGAATTTCTTCTAAGTTAGTCATCCAAAAGATCTGGTCGTCGCTCTTGGGTTCTTTTATAAGCTTGATCTTCACGCCATTTTTCAATTTCAGGAAAGTTACCACTGAATAATACTTCTGGGACTTTCATACCATCGTATTCTCTTGGCTTGGTGTAAATTGGTGGTGCTAATAAATTATCCTGAAATGAATCGGTTAGGGCAGAGGTTTCATTCCCTAAAACACCTGGTATTAATCTTATAATAGCATCACATAATACCGCTGCGCCTAATTCACCACCAGAGAGTACGTAATCGCCAATAGATATTTCGCGTGTGATAAACTTATCACGCACACGTTGATCGACACCTTTATAATGTCCACAAAGAATGATGATATTTTCTTTTAAAGACGTTTGGTTGGCAATGCTTTGGTTGAGACGTTCACCATCTGGTGTCATATAGATGATTTCGTCGTAGTTACGCTCATTTTGTAATTTGGTAATACACTTGTCAATAGGTTCTATCATCATTACCATACCTGCGCCTCCGCCAAATTGAGTATCGTCTATGGCTTTGTAACCTCCTGTAGCAAAATCTCTAATATTATGAAAGTGGATTTCTACCAAACCAGCTTCAATAGCGCGTTTTACCATAGAGGCTTCAAACGGGCTTTTTATAAGTTCTGGTAATACGGTAATAATATCTATACGCATAGCTTGTTGTAATAGGTGGCGAAGATAAGATTAATTGTTTGTTTATAGAATGTAGATTTTATTAATAATATAGATTACAGCACGTGAGTTATTGAAAAATACAGTACTGATTTTTTTTATTTATAATAAAAAAAATCCGCAAATAAACTTACGGATTTTTAATATAGTATTTAAAATTCTCAATCAATTTAGAGACATTTCTTCCTGATAACTATCGGGAGCAATTGATGCAACTACTGAGATATCTTAAGACTTCTGTTTATTTAATTCGTCTTGCAACTGACGTCTTACTTTTTGCTCGCGCTCTAGAGCATTACGCCTGTGTTCTTCAAACTCTGTTTCTACTTCTTCTAGTTTGTGTTTTGCTTCTCGCGTAGAAGAGTTACTGCCTTTAAATTTGTATATAAAGAACAACAATAATGCAAATAAACCAGCAATAATAGACCACATAATCACATTGTAATTGGTTTTACTGGTTTGCATACCAAGTAGTGCCATATTATTTTTTTCGGAATCTGTTTGTTCTAAGTTTGTTTGTGTATCGGCTAGTTTTGTCTTTAACCCTTCAATTTCTTTGGCTTGGTTGCCCACTACTTTTTCAGAACTTTCTAATTCGGCATAGGTGGTTTTTAAAGAATCGAGTACATTAGATTTTAGTTTCGATAACCAAGCAAATTTAACGGCTTCATAGCGCTGACCATTGGTACCTTTAAAGTTTCCTGATTTTTTAAAAACATATTCAAATTGACTATCAATAGTTCCACTACTCAATGATAGTTTATCATCCGCATCTTCATCACTTGTTTGAGCGTTTACTATTTGTAAACTGAATGTAACTAAAAGAATTACAGAAACTTTGGTTAAGAATTTCATCTTAGGTGTAATTTTGGTTTTGGTTAGATTAATTAAGTTGCCAAGATAATAATTTTATGCACATGTCATAGCTAATTATCAAACAAATAGCCCTACAATTTTGTAAGGCTATTTTATATACGGTAGAAATTATAGTTTAGATGTTGATGGTACTTAAAGGTGTAATATTTGTAATATCGTTAGAATCTAAACTATATTGGTATAAACCATTTTCGCCAATTAAAACTAAGTAGCCATTGTTGATAATCACATCAAAGGCATCAACATTTATGGAGCTCACCAATTGAGAATTGTTAGGATCTGAAATATCGAAAATTTTCACATCATCATCGCAAACAAACAAATAATCACCATACAGTCCTAAACCGATAGGCTTAGTTAAATTTCGTGATGAAATTAATATAGGATTAGTAATCTCTGTAACATCATAAATCTCTAAGACATTAACATCGATGCCACAACCGATATTAGAGTGTAGAGTCACAAACGCATGTGTTTCGTTAGCTACGACAGGATCGCAAGCTGTAAAATGTTGCACATCTGATACATAAACAGGTTCTTCAGGGTTGTCTATGTTATAAATAAACATGCCATTTCTAGAACCTATATAAAGGTAGTTTTTGTAATTGAATAGTGTTTCGATATTAAAACCTATCGGAATGGTGTTGACTTGCACAGGTTGTTCTCGGTTAATAATGCTAAAGACATTAAGGTTGGTATTATCTACCACATAGAGATAATCGACGTAGAGCGCAAATCTGGCGAGTGAGCCACCTTGGCCAGTCTCTGAAAATGCAGTTTCATTAGAGCTATCGGCATCACAACTGATAAGGAGCAAAGCACTTATTATAATAGTATATATGTTTTTCATTTCAGTTTAATTTAAAGGTTCCCAATTCACAATAATATCATCTTCTTCTAAATTGTAATAGGCAAACCCTTCTGGTGACCATATTTGTGGAAACACATTAGCCACGCGTTTTGTAATGGTAAGCGATTGCGACGTTTCATCTATAGTAAAAGCCAGTAAATCTGTGGCATTGTTTGCATAGATAACATTATTTTTTATACTTAAATCTGAAGAGCCAAATACTTTAATAAAGCCAATATTTTGTGGGTTTGAAGGATCTGAATTATTAATAAGATGAAACCCTTCGTTAACCTCATTGATGAAAATATAGTTGCCTTTTACATAGATTTTTCCTGAATTGATAATAGCTCTAGGATTGCTTTCTAGTACTGTTGTGGTTTCAAAGTCAGCACGTTTCATGATGACAGGAAGGTAACTTGAACCTAAAGGAAAATCTCCAGTGTCCTCTTCCTCAAACACAATGCAACTTTGACAGAGCAAAAGTCCCAGTATAAAAGGAATTAAAAAAGATGTTTTCATAGTGCATTGATTTTTAGTAATTTTTATATGGATTAATTAGTGTCAATGAGTAGATGCAGAATTGGCAAAAGGGTTGCGTTAAATGTTGAATGAATTATAAATTAAATGATAAAAAGAAGCACCCTAAAATGTTTTGTAGAACATTTTTGAAATGATTTACAAAGTAGTTTCTTGTAGCACAAATAATGCACCTTTGATTATTGAAATTTACAAAATCTGTAGTACTTATAATAGCACCAGGTTTATTGTACAAGAGATGTCTAAACTACTAACTTATGTCGATTAGTCTCTCCTATAACTCATATAAACCATACTATTGTGTCATCTTTTATTTGTGCGTCTGTAATAATAGTTATCCTCTTCGTTTGCTGTAGAAAACAAATCGGTATGACAGTTGAAACTTCCGTTAAAGAAAACTAAAAATTCAACACCGCGTTCAATGAACATTATTGGTTCAATAAAACTGAAGCGTTTATTGTTGAAATTTTTCCCATTTAAAACCGCATGTCCTGATGTTAATCAAAGATAAAGTGGTTTTTTAATAAGGCAGGTAGTAACAATAATGAGACATTATCTTCTTAATTATGCCGAATTGTGTAATAAATTTGAGTACTTTTAAACCAAGACCAACCATCAATGCGCACCAATAAAGAACAATGTAAAAATTGCGAACAAGCTTTTGACGAAGATTTTCAGTTTTGTCCGCATTGTGGGCAAAAAACAAATGACGAGCTTACACTTGGGCTGTTGTTTTATAATACCATTAGTAATTACTTTTCTTTTGATGCGCGATTTATAAAAAGTTTTATTCCACTACTATTTAGACCCGGTTTTTTAGCAAAGGAATTTATTAAGGGAAAACGCTTGTTGTATTTGCATCCTGCGCAGATGTATCTCTTTATATCTGTTGTTTTTTTCTTCATTTTTTCGTTTACGGTAAGAGAACAAACTGATTCTATTAACGAAGAGTTTAAAAATGCTTTTGATAATAAGGATGAGACGATGTTAGATCCATTAGAGCTTAAAAAGATAGATTCTTTAGATAGAATTGAAATTAGGGAAGCACTTGAGCAAAGTCAGTTTTTTACAGGTATAAGTAAAAAAGAAATTGACTCTATTGCATCTTTAGAAGATTTACCCAAGAAGAATTCTATAAACTTAGGATCAAAACAAACTGAAATTGATTCTTTAATAGCCATAAATGCACCAAATAAAGAGATTTATAAAGTTCTAGAATTGGAAGCTGATGACGGCTGGTTTAAACGCAAGTTTTATCAACAAGGACTTAAATTATATAAAACAAAAGACGCAGGTAATGTTTGGAGTATGTTTTATGATACCGTACCTATTGCGTTATTCTTTGTATTACCACTTTTTGCCTTTATAATTAAACTGTTTTATTTTAGAAGAGGACGTTATGCACATCATTTGGTATTTAGCTTTTACTATTTTTCATTTATTTTTACAGCACTCTGTCTTGTATTTGGTATCAATTCTATTTTTGAAATTTCTGATTGGACGAACTCTCTTGTAACACTTTTTTGTTTTATTTATTTGTTTTTTGCCCTAAAGCGTTTTTATGGTCAAGGTTGGTTTTTAAGTTTTATTAAGACTGGTTTTGTAACATTAATTTTTTTGCCTGTTATAAGTTTAACGGCAATTGTAATTTTGTTTTTTGCTTTTATGTTTTACTAAATCGCTTAAGATTTAGCATGCCAAATAGGAATATCTAAAAAAGTACTAATCATTTCGGCATCACTAATAATGGATTTTAGATTGCCGTGATCCACAACGTTTTTTCTTGTACCATCTTCTAAAACGAGGTTCAATTCAAAACTTTGGTATGCACCTTTATCGCTTCTTACAAGTTCTCCAATAATTTGAATGGCCATAATGGATGTTAAAGGGACGCTATGACCTTTTCTGGTTTTATTGGACGCACGAGGATTAAACGTATAGGCTGCATAATAGTAACCTGATTTTTTATCAAAAACCCGTGGTTTGTAAAAGAAATAAAACATAAAGCTTCCTGCGCTCGCAAAAATAAGTCCGAAAATAATTAAAAACCATTCTGGTGCATTGCTCGAATTACTTCCGAATATATTAGAGCATCCTAAAAATATAACACCAAGTCCTACAGCGAAAAATACAAAACAAAATAAGGCAACTCCAAGAGAGGGTTTATAAACGAGTTTTGAGGACGAAGCTTCAACAAGTGCATTGGTTTTAAAATTAGCACCACCACCTTTCAACGGTGTTGTATCTACTTTAGATTTTAAAACTTGTAAATCTGAATGAAAGTCTACAGGCTTCATGCGTAAAATGCTTTATAGTTTTTCTTGAAGATATGTTCCTGTTACCGACTTTTTATTCTTAGCGATATCTTCAGGTGTTCCGGAAGCTACCAATTTGCCACCATGTTTTCCACCTTCAGGTCCTAGATCGATAATATAATCAGCACATTTTATCAAATCGATATTGTGTTCAATCACTATGATAGAATGTCCCTTATCGATTAAGGCTTGAAACGAGGTTAATAATTTTTTGATATCATGAAAATGAAGTCCAGTCGTTGGTTCATCAAAAATAAAAAGCGCATTATCACTTTTACTGCCTTTTCCTAAAAATGTTGCGAGTTTTATACGCTGTGCCTCACCACCAGAAAGGGTAGAAGAGGACTGACCTAAAGTTACATAACCCAAACCAACATCTTGTAAGGGTTGCAATTTGCCTTCAATCTTAGTTTGTTTGTTTGTTTTAAAGAATGCAATGGCATCATCTATGGTAAGATTTAAAATGTCATCAATGGATTTGCCTTCAAACTTTACTTCTAAAACTTCTTTTTTGAAACGTTTACCACCACAAGTATCGCACGTTAAATGCACATCTGCCATAAATTGCATTTCAATAGTAACCTCGCCTTCACCTTTACAGGTTTCACAACGGCCACCATCGACATTAAAACTGAAATGTTTTGCAGCATAATTCCTAATTTTACTCAGTTTTTGCGAAGCGAATAAGGCTCTAATATCATCATAAGCCTTAATATAGGTGACAGGATTAGAACGCGACGACCGACCAATTGGGTTTTGATCCACAAATTCTACATGCTGAATATTACTATGATTTCCTTTGATTTCTGAAACCTGACCAATTTTATCACTAAATCCTGTTAATTTCTTTTGTATCGCAGGAAAAAGAATCTTTTTAACCAAGGTGCTTTTGCCACTACCAGAAACTCCTGTAATTACCGTAAGCATTTCTAACGGAAATGTAACATCTACATTTTGAAGGTTATTTTCGCGCGCACCAATAATATCGATGCTGTATTTTGATGTGCGACGTTTTTTAGGGACTTCAATTTCTAATTGACCGTTGAGGTATTTTGCGGTTAAGGTGTCTGCGGTAATAATTTGTTCAAAATTACCAACAGCAACAACTTCTCCGCCTAAAGTTCCTGCTTCTGGACCGATATCTATAATAGCATCAGCCGCTTTCATAATGTCTTCATCATGCTCTACGACAATCACTGTATTTCCTAAATCACGCAACGATTTTAATACGTCGATTAAGCGTTCGGTATCTTTTGGATGCAAGCCAATACTAGGTTCATCTAAAATATACATGGAACCGACTAAGCTACTACCAAGAGAGGTTGCTAAGTTAATACGCTGACTTTCACCTCCAGATAAGGTGTTGGATTTTCTATTTAATGTAAGGTAACGCAAACCGACATTAGATAAAAATTGCAGACGTGTATTAATCTCAGTTAAAAGGCGTTTGGCAATTTTAGTATCACTGTCGTTTAACTTCAATTTTTCAAAAAACACAACGAGTTCATCTAATGGTAAATCGACTAAATCTGTGATCGTAGCATCGTGTATTTTTACATAATCGGCTTCCACACGCAAACGTTTGCCTTTACAAAGGTTACATTTAGTTTTCCCGCGATAGCGCGATAGCATTACACGATTCTGAATTTTGTAAGCTTTCGATTCTAATTCTGCAAAGAAATCATCTAAGCCTTCAAAATATGTATTGCCTTTCCAGATGAGGTTTTTATGTGCATCACTCAGTTGAAAATAAGGTTTGTGAATTGGAAAATCGAAATGATGCGAGTTGTTAACCAACTGATCTCTGTACCAACTCATACTTTCACCTCGCCAAGGAAAAATGGCATTTTCAAAAACAGATAAGGCCGTATTTGGCACCACTAAATCATCATCAATACCAATAACATCTCCATAACCTTCGCATTTAGGGCAAGCTCCATAAGGGTTGTTAAAACTGAATAAATGTGCATTCGGTTCTAAAAACGTCATGCCATCTATTTCAAATTTATTATTGAAAAGGGTTTGTTTTTTATCTGACAGCGATTCTAAAATACAAGTACCAACACCTTCAAAAAATGCCGTGCCAACCGCATCTGCCAAACGGTTGAGGAAATCTTCATCGTTTTTAAAGACAATTCTATCAACGACTAGAAACAGGTTTTTATCAGTTTTAATCTTTGTTTTTAAAGCGTCATCAATTCTTACAACCTCGTCTTTTACTTTAATACGTGCGTAACCTTGTTGTTGTAAGGTTTGCAGTTTGTTTTCAATAGTTCTGCCTTCCTCTAAAATGATTGGTGCTAGCAGTAATAGTTTTGTGCCTTCTTCAAATTCTGAAATGAAATTAATGACATCAGAAACCGTATGCTTTTTTACTTCGTTACCAGAAATAGGTGAGTAGGTCTTTCCTATTCTGGCGAATAATAACTTTAAATAGTCATAAATTTCTGTGGTGGTACCAACTGTTGAACGTGGGTTAGTAGAATTCACTTTTTGCTCAATAGCAATAGCAGGCGCGATGCCTTTAATGTAATCTACTTTTGGTTTATTTAAACGTCCTAAAAATTGACGCGCATAACTACTAAGGCTTTCCACATAACGTCTTTGGCCTTCTGCATACAAGGTGTCAAACGCTAAACTCGACTTACCAGAACCCGATAATCCTGTAATAACAACTAATTTATTACGAGGTATAACAACATCAATATTTTTTAGATTGTGCAGTTTTGCACCTTTTATAATGATATTTTCTTTGGGACTAACGTCTATAACCGTAGTATTCATAAGCGATGATCAGTATTTGAGTTGGCAAAGATACTATAACTATTTCATCTATTAAAGGAACGCTTTCTCCGATAAAATGTTAAAGTTTACTGTTATTTTTTGTTTTTTCGAAATGATTGTTGTTATATTGTATCATATTAATTTTCTAAAACAAGACCGCGTATCGCATAATATTACTTTAAAAAAGCTATAAACCCCAAACTAGTAGGCAACTACTGGGCATTAAAGTAATTATTATGAAAAAGAAACTTATCCAAGACGCGGAGTTGGTCAGCAACTACATTAACGGTGACGAAAACGCACTTTCAATTTTAATCGGAAGGCACAAACAAAAAATTTACAGTTTTATTTATTCTAAAGTTTATGATAGAGATGTCACTGAGGATGTTTTTCAGGATACCTTTATTAAAGTGATTAGAACACTTAAACGTGGAAAATATAATGAGGAAGGTAAATTTTTGCCTTGGGTAATGCGTATTGCACATAACTTGGTGATTGACCACTTTAGAAAGAACAAGCGTATGCCTAAATTTCAGAATGCAGGTGATTTTAGTATTTTTTCTGTGTTAAGCGATTCTACGCTAAATGCTGAAAAAACCATTATTAAAGACCAAGTAGAATCTGACGTAAGACGTATTATAGAAGAATTGCCAGAAGATCAAAAACAGGTACTTTTAATGCGTATGTATCAAGATATGAGTTTTAAAGAAATCTCTGAGCGGACTGGAGTTAGTATTAATACAGCATTAGGTAGAATGCGTTATGCTTTAATAAATATGCGAAAAGTAATTGAGCAAAATAATATTATTTTAACGAATTGATACAATAAAGAGTTTTGAGTTGCGTTTTAGTCATATAAACGAAAATATAATAGTAATATGGCAAAAATTTACTCTGACGCTTCCCCAAAAAAAATGCATAATCTACAACCAAAAGATGAAACGATAAGTTTCCTTTTGAATTACTCAAAGGCTTTAAGTGTTATAAATTATAATAAATTGAAGTTTGAAGCACTTCTCAATTAATTTTAAGAAAAATCCTGATGTGAAAACATTAGGATTTTTTTGTAAATAGTAATGCTTCGTAATTGGTAGTGGTGAGGTATTCTTGCTTTAAATCTCTTAAGTATTGAATCGTTTTTTCTTTCAAAGGATGTTTGTCTATTAGACAGTTTTTAAGCATTTCATCATTAATAGTAATGATAATATACCAATGGCCAGTTCGGTTGGTATAGTTTCCTTCAAATAAACGATTGTTTCCATTACGCTGTCGCTTAGCATCAATGGCTACCAAAGGTAAATTAACAGATTTATCAGTGCGCTCAGCTTCATAATATGATAAATAAAGACGCTCTCCTTCAAGTTGAAAAGGGACATTAATACCAACGTCTCTATCATTTAATCGGTACTTTTTATTAATGTATTGATAAAATTCGTCGGCTTGTTTTGGATCTTTAAATATAAATGCAGTTTCTCTTGGCATTTTTTTTTGAAACTTTTTGGCTTTCATAATCTTGTAATCTTGATTCTTAAATCGCGGAGCGACTTGAACGGGAATGCAGGAGCTTATGGAAATGATTGACAGTAAAAGAATCAGTTTTTTCATGGATTGATAATTTCTAATATGGCATCAAGAATTATACCAACCATTATATTCTATTTTATGCAAATTCTATGACGTTTCAATCTAATTTCCGATTACTGAATGCTGAGATTTAAAACTACTTTTTCTTCTTGTAATAATCATCTAAAACCGATTTTCTTCCAACTGTTTTAGTTATAATATCCTTGTCTAAATCCCAACCACGAGCAGGCGAATATTCCCGACCATACCAAATAATTTGCAAGTGTAAATCATTCCATAATTCTTCCGGAAATAGACGTTTGGCATCCCTTTCGGTTTGGACTACGTTTTTACCATTGGTTAAATTCCAACGATACATTAAACGATGAATATGTGTGTCAACTGGAAATGCAGGAATCCCAAAAGCTTGTGATAAAACCACAGCAGCCGTTTTATGACCTACAGCTGGCAACGCTTCTAGTGCTTCATATGTTTTTGGCACTTCACCATTATGCTTATCAATTAAAATATGCGATAAGCCATGTATGCCTTTACTTTTCATAGGTGATAAACCAACAGGTCTAATGATGTCTCTAATCTCTTCAACACTCAATTTAATCATGTCGTACGGATTATCGGCACGCTCAAATAACAAAGGTGTAATCTTATTAACACGCACATCTGTGCTCTGTGCAGACAATAAAACCGCAATTAATAATGTATAAGGATCTTTATGATCTAATGGAATCGGAATCGTTGGATAGAGTTGTTTTAACGTATTTATAACAAAATCTACCTTTTCTTGTTTAGTCATTCATTGTATTTTTACAAACTAGTATTTGTTCGAAAATAAATGAATTTTATAAATTGAATTATTTTTGATGGGATTTGTTTTTATTTTTATGATGTGATGCCTTAGCATCAAGCAATTAAAAATAAAAGCAAATAGCGCAAAAAGAAGCATTTTTAATTTGATTATATTTCCGAACAAATACTATTAACAAATTTACATAATATGACACACTTAAACGCAGGAGATAAGGCACCAGATTTTTCATCTTTAGATGAACAAGGAAATACCATTTCATTATCGGATTATAAAGGTAAAAAATTAGTGGTTTTCTTTTACCCAAAAGCAAGCACACCTGGTTGTACTGCAGAAGCATGTAATCTAAACGATAATTACGATCGTTTTAAAGCACAAGGCTATGAAATTTTAGGAGTTAGTGCAGATAGTGCCAAACGACAATCTAATTTTAAAACCAAATACGGTTTTCAATATCCTTTATTAGCAGACGAAGATAAATCGGTGATTGAAGCTTTCGGAGTTTGGGGACCAAAGAAGTTTATGGGTAAAGAGTATGATGGCATTCACAGAACTACTTTTGTTATTGATGAACATGGTGTTTTAGAGGATGTGATTACAAAAGTTAAGACTAAGGCTCATGCTGAGCAGATATTGGATGTGTAGCAGCTTCTGTTTAAATTAAAAAAGCGACAAATTAATTTAATCTGTCGCTTTTTTAATTTTGAACACTGAACACTGAACACTGAACACTGAACACTGAACTTATTTATGCATCACCTCTTCAGATTCGCAACCAAATAAGCTCTTTTCCTTAATAAGATTAGAAACACCTTCCGGTAACATCGTTTCCCAGCCTGCTTCATTATTCGCAATCATTTTGAGGACTGTTCTAGAAAATACAGAGAGATTAGACGCGTCATAATCAGTAATATCGACTACTTTTCCATTGTATTTAAAGAATTTGTACAGCTCTTTCATACGTGGATGTACTTTAAGATTTTCACTGTTGGTTAAGCTACCATCCTTATTTTCCATAGGATATAAATACACACGTAAATCTTTATAGAATAATTTTCCGAAGGATTCTAAAATACCACCACTTAGATGACGGTAATATTTCTCATCAAAAATATCAACAAGGTTATTGACACCCATGGCTAATCCCATTCTTGCTCTAGAATATTGAGAGAAGTATTCTACTAGTTTATAATACTCTTGGAAATTTGAAATCAATACCGTTTGTCCTAAAGAACATAGCAGTTTGGCACGATCCATAAAATCTTGCTCATCAATTTCGCCTTCAGCTCTCAGATTCGATAGGGTGATTTCAAAAATAACTTGAGTTTTTTCTTTATCGACTTTATTTTCCTTTATGAACATTTCGTAAGATTTCTCAAACATATCCATATTCACTTTTGTAACAGGTCTAAAACTTCCTCTCAGAGTTAAAATATTCTTTTTGTAAAGCACACGAGCTGGTAACACATTGTTACCATCTGGTGCAAACATAACGGCATCTGTCATGTTATTTTTAACCAGTTGTAAACTCATTAAACGGTTATCTACGTCTTTAAAAACAGGACCAGAAAAGTTAATTGTATCAATTTCTAGCTGATCTTTATCTAAATGATCGTACAAATAACGCAACAATTTACGTGGTTGATTGTATTTATAAAATGCACCATAAATTAAGTTAGTTCCTAATTTACCAAGCGTTTCTTGTTGCAAACGTGCATCGGTTTCTTTAAAACGAATATGAAGTACAATATCATTGTAATCTTGGTCTGGTGCGACTTGATATTTAATACCAACCCAACCATGGCCTTTGTATTTTTTTGCAAAATCTATAGTCGCAACCGTATTGGCATAAGAGAAAAATATTTTATTCGGATGTTTATCTCGTGTAATACGTTCCTCGGTTAATGCAACTTCATGATTCAACATTTTACGAAGTCTGGCTTCTGTAACATAACGTTTATCATCTTCAATACCATAAATGGCATCACTAAAATCTTTATCGTAAGCAGACATTGCTTTGGCAATAGTACCAGAGGCACCACCTGCTCTAAAGAACTGACGTACGGTTTCTTGACCTGCACCAATTTCAGAAAAGGTGCCATAAATATCAGCGTTAAGATTAATACGTAAAGCTTTGTCTTTTAGTGACGGAATATTTTCAAATTCTGTGTCACCAGTATACGTGATGTCCTTCATGGATAATAGGTTTATAACGTTAAAGCAAAGGTACTGTTTTACTATTGCAAACAAAAAAATAAGCTTATTTTTGTTACAAACTTAAGACCGATTGAAAATTACATTTTTAGGTACTGGTACATCGCAAGGAATTCCCATTATAGGAAGTGATCATCCTGTTTGTTTAAGTGAAAACCCTAAAGATAAACGGCTACGTGTTTCTATTTTAGTTGAGTGGGATGACCACACGTTTGTAGTAGATTGTGGTCCAGATTTTAGACAACAAATGCTCAATGCTAAAGTTTCTAAAATTGATGGTATTATTTTTACCCATGAGCATGCAGACCATGTGATGGGATTAGATGATATTAGACCCTTCTTTTTCAGACAGGGAGATATTGATTTATATGGGCATAAGCGGGTTTTTAAGGCCTTAGAAAAACGTTTCGATTATATTTTTACCACAGGTAAAAAATATCCAGGAGTACCAAGTGTCACCAAGCATCAAGTTAAAAACGAAGCCTTTTTAGCTGGCAATCTTAACGTGCTTCCCATTGACGGTTTGCATCACAAGCTTCAAGTTTTTGGATACCGCTTTCGTGATTTTGCCTATTTAACAGATATGAAAACCATTGCAGATGCTGAAGTTGAGAAACTTCAAAATTTAGAAGTATTAGTCTTAAATGCCTTACAAATTAAACCACACATATCACATTTTAATTTAGAAGAAGCCTTAGCTTTTATAGAACGTGTAAAACCAAAGCGAGCTTATTTGACGCATTTAAGTCATCACTTAGGCTTTCATGACGAGGTACAACAAAACCTACCAAAAAACGTTTTTTTAGCATACGATAACCTACAAATTACCATTTAAAGATGAAGAGTAAAATTTTAATGTATCTATTTATTTTTTCAGTGTTATTACTCATTTTTCAATATGTCAATTCAAAAAATATTATTGATAAATATGAGAAAGACATCGTTACTGTGAAAGCGAAACTTGCTGAAAGTGAGAAGGCTCAAAAAACTTTAGAAGAGCAAAATTTTGAATTAAGTTATTTTGATATCGACAGAAATGAAGATGCCTTATCTTATTTTGAAGCGCAAGGTTATGATACGTCAGAACTTATTCCTGCCATCATAGAAGGGTTGTATAATATGAATGATTACGAAGGTGACGATCATCCGATTGTGCCATATGTATCCACAACAAGTTCTAAATTATTGATTAATAAAGTCCGTGTGATGAACCACAAATGGATTGTCGCGAACTTTACTGATGGTAATTTCTGGGGCGAAATTTTTGTAACCTATTCTATTGATGAAAATAACGACCTTAAGTATAAATTGGTAGAGTACTTTTTGTATCCTACGATTAATTAAATAGAAGTAAAATTCTATTCTTTTATGCACCTAATTCCATAGAGGTTTAACGTTTATATAAAAGTCTATTGTTTTATAAAGCGACTCCAGAGAAGTCGTACCTCAAGATTAAGTGAATTAACCAAGAAACAGATAAAATTCCTTTTTAGTGGTGATGATGTCGCTCTATGGTTTTAGAAAATGTTGAATGCGTGCTGCATTCTTAGTACTTCAAAAATTAGATATTCTTAACCAACCAAGTTTTTAAATCAAAGAAATTCTGAGGAGCAACACCATGTCCAACTGGATATTCTGAATAGACATGATTGATATTTAAGTTATTCAAAAACAAAGGAGCTTTTTGAGCCCAGTCCGCAGGAATCACTTGATCTACGGAACCATGAGAACAAAAGAAATTTAAATGCGAAACAGCACTTTGTTCAATAGATTCTGGAAGTATATCTTCATTGATGTAGCCACTTAAGGCGACAATGTTTTTTACTTTTTCAGGATAAGATAAGGCTACAGCATAACTTAAAATAGTTCCTTGACTAAAACCCAGAAGGGTAACGTTTTTAGAATCTACGTTATACGTATTACAAGCATAATCGATAAATTCAGCGATCAGATTTACGGATTGCTTGGCTTGTTCATTATCACTCCATTTGCCTTTTTCGGCATCAAAATTAATAGCGTACCACGCATTTCCACTTGGTTGCATTCGGTAAGGCGCTCGTAAAGAAATAATCATTAAATCCTCTGGTAATTCTGAAGCAAATGAAAACAAATCATTCTCATCACTGCCATAACCGTGGCACATAATTAGTAAGGGAGCGTTTTCTTTAAGAGTGGACGGTTTTGAAATATAATGTAGTTGCGACATGTTTATTGACCAATAGATTTAAATAATTTTTGAAACAGATCTCCAAGAAGCGGAATTTTATTGGTTTGTCTGGAAACAGCACCAAAAATGCCATATATAAAAAGTACTGAAAAGAAAATCCAAAAGGAGTAGGTGACCATCCAGCTATCAAAAGAGCCAACAACATAGCCAATGGCAAAGTATAATATCCATAAGCCAAGCCCTTGTCTTATATGAAAACTGATAAACGGATTACGTTTATCTTGATTCATAAAAAAAGCTATCAAAACGCCAATTAAGGTAAGGTAAGCGACGACTCCAAGGGTTTTTCCGTCTTCAACAGTATGCTCATTCATTATTTTAAAACAATTTTATTATTAGAAATGATACCATAAGTTTCACCTTTAAGTGTGTATCCTAAAAATGCACTATTCTTAGAACGCGATAAAATAGTTGCAGTGCTAAATTCGAAAGTGTTATCTGGATTAAACAATGTTAAATCTGCCATAGCATCTGCTTTTATTGATGTTTCGGTAACACCAAATCGAGATTTTCCTTGGGTTAAAAGGCTTATGGTTTTTTTAGTTGTAAAGAGTGTTTGTAAAGCACCAAAAGCCGATTCTAAACCAATAGTGCCATATTCAGCATAATCGAATTCAATTTTTTTGTGTTCATTATCAATAGGATTATGATCTGTGGTCACCATATCAATCGTGCCATCTTTTAAACCTTCAATTAACGCATCACAATCTGTTTGCGTTCTTAAAGGTGGTAGCACTTTGTAATTGGTATCAAAGTTGTGTAATACATCGTCTGTAAAAACTAAATTATGAATGGCAACACTACAAGTAACATCGAGTTTCTTGGCTTTTGCTGCTCTAATTAATTTTACAGATTTTGCAGTAGAGATGGTTGGTATGTGAAGTTTACCTTCCGTATATTCTAATAAAAACAAATCTCTGGCGACTTGCAATTCTTCTGCTAAAGCCGGATTTCCTTTTAAACCAAGCTTGGTACTATTAATATGCTCATTAGCAACACCAAGTCCTGAAATTCGAGATTCTTGAGGAAAAGAACAGACCAAGCCATCAAAATTACTAGCGTATTGCAACGCTATTTTCATTAAATTAGGATTGGAAATCGGTTGCTGGTAATCGTAAAAGGCAATTGCTCCTGCGTTAGTCATATCAAATAACTCAGCTAAATCTTTGCCTTCACTCAATTTTGTCAATGCACCAATAGGATAGAGGCTTACCGCATGATCTTGCGCTTTAGATTTTACAAAGGTAATATCTGCGTAACTATCAATAACAGGATTTGAATTGGCATTGAGTGCCACAGCAGTAAAACCAGAATGCGCAGCGGTTTTTAAACCATTACTTATCGTCTCACGTTCTTCGTAACCTGGTTCACCAAAAGAAACGCTACTATCAAACCAACCTTGCGATACATGCAAGTTGTCTCGTTTAATCTCTTTAAATTTTTTGGGATTGGGAATCTGTTTAGCGATCTTGGAAATACGCCCTTTTTCAATTAAAATATCAACCGTTTCATTGTGAAAATCACTTTTAGAATCAACGATGGTGGCAGATTTTATGAGTGCGTTCATTTTTGGTTTTATCTAGTTATTGAGTTATTCTATTACTAAGTTATTCAGGTACTCTTAATAACGCATTAACCTAATAACTTTTTTAAAAATTTCTATTTCAAAAATTTTAAAAGCAGCATTTCAATAATTAAAAATACTAATGCAAAAATAACAAACCATTTCCACAGCGCATTAACATTTGTGTTACTTTTTATGGTATTAATGGCTTCGGCTAAACTTGAATCGATTGATGCGTCTTTTAGTGTATTTAAGTCGTAATAATTAAGACTGCTTTCAGTTCTGTTATAATTAAAACTTAAATTTTGAAGTACATTTTCTTTATTCTTCACCTTAAGAATACCAGCCGTGTTCGGGAAATCTTCGGTTTCTAAAACAACAGATTTGCTATACGTTTTTTGAAGCGGAATCACAGAAGTCTCGTCAGCATCTAAAGTTAAAATATCATCTTGCCCAATAGTGGTTTGAATCGCAATGGTATTTGGCTGACCAATGGTATAATACAGTTGAGACAATTTTAAACTCTGTAAACCCATGTTATACAATACAGGAATTATTAATTGCGAATTTTTAAAGTTTGAATTATCCGCATTTAAAGCTGAAGAAAACACGTAAGTATTGGTGTTTCCAACTAAAAAAGGTGAACCATCTTCATACGATAAAACGTTGTTTGAATTAGAAGCAAAACGATACGATTTGTTAGCCTTCGGATATTGAAAATTGGTGACTTTGGAATAAAAAGCATTCGCTAAAAGCGGATGATTGTAGTTGATACTCGTAATGCGTTTTTCTGTTGTATTTTGAGTATTGAATACGTTAATATTCAAGTCTCTAAATATTTGATTATAAGAATTTAAATCAATTTCATTTGATGGAATTATTAAAAGGCGACCACCATCATTTTTAAACGCAATTAAGGCTGTTTTAAGTGCGTTAGAAATTTGATCTAATTCATTTAAGACAATGAGATTCTGTTCAGGAATTAAATTGAAATTAAGTGCATTTAATTTGAAACTTTTAAAGTCGAATTCATCATCTGTATAAACCCGATTTAAGAACGCATCATCAGCAGTTTCATTAATCGCTAAAACTTTAATTTTTGGTTTCGAATTGATATTGAAATAGAAGGCATTGTCGTATTGTAAACCCACATCATCAATCATTAACTTCCCATTAATAATTGTGTTATTCGGAATTGTAAATGTAGTTTCTGCGTCATTTTCAATATCAACAGCACTTTTGGTGAGTAATATCTCGTCATTAAAAAGCGAAATTGAAACGTTTTCAGTGTTATCTAACGTACTTGATAATTTCACATTTAAGTCTAACGTTTCTGCGGTTGCGTTAGAGACGTAAATACTATCAATACTAATATTTGAGACTATGGTTGATTTTGGTTGTACTAATTTTAATTGTACAGTAGAATCTGCTTCAAAATTTAATAGGTTTCCTTTTTGTTGAAAATCAGACACTAAAACTAAGTTACGTGTTGCAGCACCTTGGTTAGAAAATAGCTGTTTCCCTTTTAAATAAACCGCATCGTAATTCAATTGTGTTGGTGAATGCGATAATTGAATTAAATCGTTTTTTAAAGCCTTAACCGTCGTGTTTCTAAAGGTAGCATCGTTTGTAAATAAACTAATCGATTCAGCTTCGGGTAAAGTGTTTATAATATCTTGAATGGCTTCATTAAGCAAAGTGCCATTGCTACCCTTAGCTTGCATGCTAAAAGAATTATCTAAATAAATAACAGTTTCTTGAGCTTCGTTAAAGTCTTCAGTATTTGGAATAAAAGGTTGTGCAAAAGCGATTATTGCGCAGGCTAAAAGAAGTATGCGTGTTAAAAGCGTGATCCACTTTTTTAATTGCGAACTTTTACGGGTTTGAAGTTTAACAGATTTTAAAAACTTAACATTGGTAAATTCAACTTTCTGAAAGCGTCTGAGTTGAAATAAATGTATCAGAATAGGAACAATCAGCAAAAAAAGGGCATAAAGTAATTCGGGATTTTTGAATTGCATTGCTGTTGTTTGTTTTTTTACAGACCTTTTAGGTTTTTAAAACCTGAAAAGTTTTTTATAAGGTCAAATATATAGAATACAATCACATTACATCCTTTCGCTTTTGAGAAATTTAACAGAAAAAGAAATAATCAATCATAGATTGCATTTTTTGAGTTTCAAAATACTGCATAATCTCTTTTTGAGCGTTTGTATTAGCAACCGTTACAATACTTTGAGGATGCTTTAATTGCGACAAATAATCAAAATTTAAAAGTTTTTGATCGTAGATGTGTTTTCCTATTTTTTTTGGGTTATCACAAATCCAATAAAACGGAATGTCTTGCTTTAAAAGTATTTTGGCTAAGGTTTTGCCTTTGTGTCCTGCTCCCCAAATAGCTAGTGGTCGCGATGCATCATAATTCAACTCTAAAAAATAAGATACTTTAAGATCTAGAAATGAATTTTCGGCATAATGCTCGTGTGTTCTAGAGGTTCGTGTGCTATAATCGCGCCAATGTAAAAGGATTTTATCACAAGGGATACATGTATAATTTGCTTTGTAAAATCGGAAGGCTAAATCGTAATCTTCAGGATAAACATTAGAGTTAAACCCATGGCAAGCGTCAAAATCGTTACGATGCAGCATCCAACAAGGCGATGGAATGACACACTCTTTGTAAATTTCAGAATAATTTGTACCATTTACGGTGAGCGCATTTAACCAATGCTCGTAACGTGCAAATCCATCGCTAAGTCCATCGGCTCTAAAGTATTTTACTTGTCCTACAGCAAGATGTTTTAGACCATAGGTTTCAAGACTCGTAAGCATGGTTTCAAGCCGGATTGGTGTCATTAAATCATCACTATCCATTCTTGTAACATAGTCACCAATGCTATGTTTGTAGGCTGTTTTTAGTGCATTAATAATGCCGTTAGATTCATTTTTATAAAGTTGAATCCGAGCATCTTGGTTAGTATAATTTTCAATAATAGAGTAAGAGCTATCATTAGAATGGTCATCTATAAAAATAGCTTCCCAATTGGTGTAGCTTTGGTCTAATATGGATGCGACACAGTCAGAAATAAAAGCTTCTGTGTTTTTAAAAGGGACTAAAATGCTAACGAGAGGTTGCGCCATACTGCGAATTTAACAAAACCTTTAGGTTTTTAATACTTACAGATTGTAGATTTGCGAATCTAAAAAAATTAAAAACAATAACATGAAGAATTATTTTGCCATACTTGGCTTAAGTGTCATTTTAGTAGGTTGTGGATCTGCAAAACCAAAGGTTGATGATTTAGCCGTTAATAATCCAATTTTAACAGCGTTAGATTTAATAGCGGTTAACAATGATCGTGTACCTGTAACTATTAATCCAGGTCGTTTTACTACTGAAACTGTAACGTACAGATTGCCAAGAGTGGTGCAAGGTACCTATTCGGTAAGTGATTTTGGAAAATATGTGGATGAGTTTAAGGCACTCGATTATGATGGCAACGAATTAGCTGTAACCAAGGTAGATACCAATACATGGACAATTGCTAATGCCACTAAATTAGACAAGTTACAGTACTATGTTAATGATACTTTCGATATTGAAACATCAGGTGGAATAGGAGGTGAACAACCATTTTCACCAGCGGGAACTAATATTGAAGAAGATAATTTTGTGTTGAATCTTCACGGATTTATTGGTTATTTCGATTCGTTAAAAAACAATCAATATGCTTTAGATGTGATTGCACCAGCAACGTTTAAAAGAACATCTGCTTTAGAAGATAAAGGGATAAAATCTAGTGAAGATGGCACAACAATCACAAGCAGTTATTTTGCACAACGTTATTTTGATATTACTGATAACCCAATGATGTATGGTAAGCTCGATGTTGAAGAGTTCATGGTTGGTGATATTAAAATTGTGTTAAGTCTTTACTCACCAACAGGCAAGCATACGGCTGCAAGTTTAAAGGAGACCGTTTTTAAAATGATGGAAGCGCAGAAAAATTATTTAGGTGATGTTGATAGTACACCACGTTACGATATTTATGTGTATTTATCTCGAGGTGACGAAACGTCTCCAAAAGGATTTGGTGCTTTAGAACACCACACATCTACCGTTGTTGTATTTTCTGAAAACAGCAGCTTAGAAGGACTTAAAGCGTCTATGATCGATGTTGTAGCACACGAGTTTTTTCATATTGTAACGCCTTTGTCTGTGCATTCTGAAGACGTTCACTATTTTGATTATAACAAACCAACATTCTCTAAACATTTATGGATGTATGAAGGTGTTACAGAATATTTTGCGCAACATTTTCAGGTTTATGAAGGTTTGGTAGATGAAAACCAGTTTTACAATACCATTATGTCTAAGATAGCAACTTCTAAGCGTTTAGACGATGCCATGAGTTTTACTATTATGAGTGAAAACGTGTTGGATGATCCTTATGCAGATCAATATTATAATGTATATATGAAAGGTGCTTTAATTGGTATGTGTATCGATATTTTAATGCGAAAAGAAAGCGATGGTAACAGAAGTATGTTATCACTGATGAAAGAATTATCTGCAAAATATGGTAAAGAAAAGCCGTTTGTAGATGATAATCTTATTACTGAAATTACGGCTATGACGTATCCAAGCGTTGGCGAATTCCTTAAAACACATGTGGAAGGAGATGTGCCAATCAATTATAATGACTTTTTTGCCATGGTAGGTTTAACTAAAGGTGAAACTGAAGTAGAAACCAACTATATTTTCGCTGGTGGACAAAATATTATTTTTGATGGAGACCAAGAAAAAGGAACGATTTTCTTTTCACCTATGGCTCTAAAGAATTCATTTTGGAAATCTCAGGGTGTTGAAGTTGGCGATGTTATTAAGAAAGTGAATGGAACAGATTTAACCATGGCAAATGCACAGCAAGTTGTTGGTGGCATGTTTGGATGGCAAGAAGGACAAGAAATTACAATGGATTTAGAGCGTAATGGCGAACCAATTGTTATAAAAACAACGTTAACCAAAGCAACGGCAACAAGCGAATCAATCGTAGCAGACGAAAATGCAACAGAAGCTCAAAAAGCAGTGAGAGCGGCTTGGTTGAAAGGCTAAGCAATAGGTTATAAAAGGTATAAAAAAAGGCTTCCGATTCGGAGGTCTTTTTTATGTGGAGTAACTCGTGAAAAATACAATAATAGTAAATATGCTTATCGATCTAAACAATTCAAACAAGTTAACAGATGACAAAATTGAAAAGGAACAATTCGTTAGAAATAGAGATGGTTTTAGTGCGATATAATAGCAGTTATATAAATCTAACCTAATAACCTAATAACAAAACTAATACTTAGCCGATTTCCCCTCAGGAAGCGAATGTGCAATAAACTCGCGTAAATCCTCATTAGATGTAATCAGGTCTTCGTTTCGTAAGTACATCATATGGCCACTTCTATAACCTTTAAAGGAAAAGCGATCTTTCATTTTACCACTAGGATCAATTTGCCATTGCGAGTATTTTGCCGAAAAATAGGTGGTAGCACCATCGTAATAACCAGATTGCGTTAAGACTTTTAGATACGGATTTTGTGCCATGGCTTGTCTTAAATTTTCTCTTGTATTGTCATTGGTTCTATCCCAATTACCAACATTGCCAAAAACGTTGTATTTAACGTCTGTTTTAAAGCCTAATTCATTTTGAATGTAATAATTGATGGCAGGAGTAAACGAATGCAACCAAGAAGATAATTCTGCACTGTAATCTGGACTTACACCAGTGTCGACCTTGTCAATACCGATGTATCTCGAATCTAATCGTCCAATTGTTTCACCAGTTTTATTACGAAGTAATTCTTTCCAGAAAAAGCGATTCGGAACGTCTAAATTTTGTTGTAAAATAACGTTTTCATTTAAGCCAGAATAGTAACTCATTTGCTTAGCAATTACATTCTTTTCAGCATCTGAAATAAATCCACCTTTTGCAAGGGCTGGCATTAAGGCAGTAATAGCAAAATCTTCAGCTTCAGGTAAAATATCTAATAAATCTTTATTTTGAAGCGCTGGAGGCAGCATGTTATGATACCAAGCGGCAGCGGTATAATATGGTAAATTTAAACTCGAAGCTAAAGGACCACCAACACGAAGCACCTTATAATCTGCAGGTGATACTAAAATAACACCATTAAGATACATCCATTGGTTATTTTGAAGCTCTAACGATAAACCCATCACACGTGTACCGCCATAACTTTCGCCAATGATGTATTTTGGAGATTCCCATCGGTTATGCCTTGTGGTAAAGGTATTCATCCAACTTGCTAAATATTTAATATCCGCATTGATACCAAAAAAGAGGGTATCATCTGGTAGTTTACCATCCTTGTCAGCTACTTTACGTGAGTAACCTGTATTTACAGGATTAATAAACACAATATCAGCAACATCTAAAATAGAATTTGGGTTATCCTTTATACCATAAGGTTGCACAGGATAGCCTTCATCATCAATTTTTAAAATTTTTGGACCAGTGTAGGCAATATGCATCCAAACGGAAGCTGAGCCTGGACCACCATTAAATGAATAGATTATTGGTCGGTTGTTAGCTTTGCTATCATTGGTGCGTTTGTAGTAGGTATAATATAATGAGGCAATCATTTTACCGTTGTCATCCCAAACAGGTTGGAATCCAGTTTCCGCTTGGTAGTTGACTTGTTTTCCTTTTATGGTGACAGAACTCGTGCTCACAATAGTTGTATCCACAGGGATTTTTAGATCTTGCGAAAAACAGAACGAGAAGCAGAACGAAAGTAGACATGCGAAGTTAAATTTCATAAGTTATAATTTAGGTGGTTTTAATTGTCTTTTGTTTCTAGAGTTTTCCAATCATCGTAAGATAGTACACCGTTTTCAGGTTTGGGTGTTCCTTCTAAAATACCGATAAATTCTAAATCGTGTCCATCTGGATCGCTAAAATAGATCGCTACGGAAGGCATCCAAGCAAAAACCATAGGCTGTTTAGAACCATCATTGAGGAAATTCCAGAAATTTAAATTGTGTTTTTTAAGGAAATTGATAGACTCATTTAAGATCCAATCAGGTTCACATTGAAACGCAAAATGTCTAATGTCAATCTCTTCTTTTGGCTTTTCCCAAAGACCTAACATTTGTTGTTTTGGTGTTCCAATCCAAAAAAAGGCTGTGCGTCGCGCATCGTTAATTCGGCATTGCTCTAAGCCTAAAATGTTGCTATAAAAATCTACAGAACGCTCCAAGTCCTCAACAAATAAATGGGTTTCGTAAAGGCCTTTAATTTTTGGTTTCATAGGTTCGTTTTAAGTATTGAAATTATATAAAATAATTCAAGCGTTCTTAATATGATTGTTATTGACTTCGAATATGCTTAGTCAATAGACAATCATTCGCACAACCGTTTATTCTAGATTTTAAAGATAAGAAATTTAAAACCCCTCAAAAACACCTAACCCAAATAAAGCAAAATCATATTTTACAGGATCTTTTGGATCTAAACGACGTAAGGCTTTATCTAGTTCAGCTAAGGCTTTGCCATCATTTTGTTTGCGTTTTAACAAACCTAACTTACGAGCCACGTTGCCAGAATGCACATCTAAAGGACAACTTAATTTGGATGGTGAAATGGATGTCCAAATTCCAAAATCAACACCGTTATTATCGTTTCTAACCATCCAACGGAGAAACATGTTAATCCGTTTGGCTGCAGAATTTTTTAGTGGATCACTGACATGTTTTTTGGTGCGATCTAAATGGTCTATTTCAAAGAATACGTTTTTAAACTCATGAATACTTTGTTGTAAAGAATCATGTTTTGCATGCTTTGCAAAAACCGCTTCTAAGCCATTGTGATTGGTGTAAATATGCTGTAAGCTTTTAATAAACTGAATAAAGTCATAACCGTTAAAGGTGCGATGCACAAAAGGTGTTAGTTTCTCTAAATCTGAATCTTGGTGCTGCATAATAAACTCAAAAGGGGAGTGGTCTAATAGAGCCATCATTTTGTTGGCATTATTGATAATGCTTTTCCGATTTCCCCAAGCGATGGTCGCAGATAAAAAACCTGCAATTTCAATATCTTCTTTTTTAGAAAATTGATGTGGTATCTGAATAGGATCACTTTCTATAAATTTGGGATGGTTATAGAGGATGACTTTTTCGTCTAGGAAATCTTTAAGTTCTGCTTTTTTAAGTTTCAATGCTAAATGTTGTTTTGAAAAAGTAAAAATAAGGCAAGTTTTTTGGAAATTGGCTTTGTTCTTTATTCTGATGTTTTTTGGCTAGAAAAGCTTCTAATGAATTGCCAGTTTCGAGTATGAATTGAAACATTTCAAAAGAATAATTTAGTTCTGTTGTATTAACTGCTGTTTCAGCTTAATACTGTAGTTTTAAAAATAATTCCATTATTAATAAGGAGAATCAAAACCTTAGTTGTTATATCATAAAGGTGGCATGATAGTTCCATCAAGCTATTTTCAAAATTTAGTGTAATTAGAAAATAGAATCAGATATTAAAGTTAAAAAAAAATAAGGGTTTAAGTTGATTACTTTGTTAGTGGAAAAGTGGCTTGGGTAAAACCAAGTCACTTTTTTTTTCAACTTATTTCACCGCAATCATACTTATTTCAACATTTACAAACTTAGGTAAGTTAGCAACTTCAACAGTTTCTCTCGCAGGTGCGGTAGCTTCATCAAAGTATTGACCATAGACCTCATTGATTTGCTTAAAGTTGTGCATGTCACTTATAAAGATGGAGGTTTTAAATACATTTTCAAAAGTCATGTCAGCAGCAGCTAAAACGGCTTTCATATTTTCCATTACTTGTTTAGTTTCGGTTTTAATATCATCTAAAACCAATTCCATCGTTTCAGGATGCAAAGCAATTTGTCCAGAAGTATAAAGCATATTACCAACTAAAACGGCTTGGTTATATGGTCCAATTGGCGCTGGAGCTTTTGTAGTGTTTATTATTTTTTTCATTTTTATGCTGAACTAGTTTCAGTATCTATTTCTTCAAAAAACTGAAATATTATTAGTAATTATAATCTCAAATTTAAACTATTTTCTTCAAATAAAATGCGCAGCAAAGCGCAGAAAAAATAAATTTATAGTCTTCCATCTTCATCTTCATCTTCATCTTCCATCAACCTCAATTCCCTACCTGTAAATCTGGCTGTCGACGTTGGTCGTATTTTAAATCCTTAAGAAGATTCGATTTAATACCAATAAAGAAATTCCAAGAGCTACGATCACTAAACGGAATCCAAGAAAAATTCATTCTCCAACTTAATAAATCACGCTCAAAACGCAGTTGTGTATAGGTAAATCCTTGGTTTAAAAAATCGTAACCAGAAGAAGCACCAACACTCCAACGTGGAGATAAATCAACGTCACCAGAGAACATTAAAGAATGTGAAGAAATCGTGTTTTCTCGTCGTGTATTAGAGTAGTTAACCGCATAAGCCAAACGTAAGCTCCAAGGCATTTTGTAATTATAGAATTCGTTATTTTCTTCTTCGTTATCTTTCTTTTTATCATCATCATCAGAAAGGCGCTTATCTGCAAAATCTTGTGAGCGGCCAAAGAGGTCATCGGTTCGGCCACCAGAACGCGCAGCTTGGTTTGATGATGCATCGTCATCTTTAGAGTCTTTGCCAGAAAAGCTATCGTTAGAAAGGGTATAACTCATATTCATGTTCGCCGAAGTTAAACGGAATAAGCTACCTCCATTATTCACATTAAACGTATTAATGAGACTGTTGTTACTATCTAAGGCGTAAGGATTAAGGGTCATACCAAAGTTAATACTCATTTTTTTATTCAAAATTTGAGTTCCTCCACTTACCCTAACTGGACTCCAGCGTAAGGAATCTGCTGCAATATCGTATGAGGTTGCAAAGTTGAGGTTGTTAAGGATAATAATCTTTTCAGCTTCTGTTTGTGTAGAATCTTTTGCCCTAATTTTGGCTTCTAAATTATTTCCTAAGGTGATACCAACGTTGTTAGAAAGCCGATTGCCAGGACGGCCAAATAGTGAGTTTTCAAATCGTGTAAATTCTTCCGTAGTAGTGCCATCAGCATCAATAACGTCATAAGTTTCATAGTACTGATCGAACGCAGGATTTATGGAATAACTTACAGAAGGTCGCATAACATGCCTAATGGCTTTTATTTTCTTGTCTTCTTCTTCATCTTCAAAATTATACATGCCATAAATAGTAGTACCAACACTGGCTCCAACATTATAGGTTAAAAAACGATCAAAACCGTTTTGATCTATTGTTACAATGTCATTTGTTGCTAAATCTTGAAATCTACTAATCGTTTTAAGCGTCCATGTTTCTTCAAAATTAGCATTAGCACTCACACTAAAATGGTTAAATACCTTAAAATTAGTGGTGACTGGGATAGTGTGACGCATTCCCGTTAAGGCATCATCAAACATTTCACTTGTTCCGAAGATAGTGTCATTAGTACGGATACTGTATTCTCCTCTGGTATTTACTTGAAAGTTAATGTTCTGAATAGCTCCTTTTTTAGTTCCATTTTTTGGTGCAAACGGAAAAACTCTACTCATCGACGCTTGCAAGGTAGGTAAGGTTAAATCGATATCTCCAGTATTGGTGTTTTGTCTGTGCGATGCCGTTAAATTTACATTGACCTGCGGTTCGCCTTGAAATGTTTTTGAATAGGATACAGAAGAAGCTAACGTATTATTTAAAAAATTAGCCTGATTCAATTGATTTATAGATTGTTGAAAGTAATTACTACTTCCAAGGTTTACAGACGCAGAAAAACGAGAATTAGGATTAGATTTTGCATCTTGGCTATGGGACCAGCGGATGTTATAAACCGTTTGCTGACTAAAATCTGGAAAACCACGTTCACTCGTTAGTAGATTTTCGTATCGAAAGCTTAGGTTACCATTAAACTTATAGCGCACCGCATAGTTATTTTCAATACGTAAGCCATAACTACCGTTTGTGTAATAATCTCCTAAAACAGCCAAATCGACATAATCATTAATGGCAAAATAATAACCACCATTTTGCAGAAAATAACCTCTGTCTCCGCCAGAATCTTCTCCAAACGACGGAAAAATAATACCTGAAGTTTGTGTTTTAGTCATAGGAAAAAAAGCAAAGGGCAAGGCAATGGGAGTTGGTACTCCATAGATTTCCATGTAGGTTGGCCCAACAATGACTTTTTTGTTAGGTACCATTTTCATTTTAGTGGTTACAAACTGATATTCTGGATCTTCTTCGTCTTCAGCTGTGGTGAATTTTCCGTTTTTCATAAAATAAACAGAATCATTTTCTTTTTTCGTAATTGGAGAATAGACTTTAAATCCTTGTTGTTCGGTTCTAGAATTAAAAACTAAAGCTTTTTTTGTTTCTGTATTAAATACAATGGAGTCCGGCTCAATTATATTTTCACCTTGTTTAAAAACAGGACGTTGAGAGTAGCCTGTAGAATCCTTTAAACGTCCAGCATAAACCAAATTTTTACTATAATCAATAACAATGATACCTGCTGTAATATCCATGTCTTGGTAGAGCACTTGGGCTTCATTATAGAGGTATATTTTTTTTTCTCTTTGGTTTAAAGATACATAATCAGAGGCTTTATATTTTACAGTAGCTTCTAAAAGCCCTTTCTTTTTAGTAGAATCCTTTTTTGTGGAATCAATTTCTTTAAGATTAACTGGTGGTTTTAAAATGGAATCTAATGGTGTAACAACGGAGTCTTTAGGTTGCTGAGCCAGAATTTTAGTGTCGTTTTTTGGTAATTCTTGTGCGAAGCTAAAAGTGTTGATAAACACTGTAAAACTCAAGGCAAAAAGTATGTGTAAGCTGGTTGTACGCAATCCTTTTAGATGTATTTTTGTAAAACTGTGGCTCGGTTTTTGAAACGCCAAAAGTACAGATATTTTTTTGTGATTAATTTATTAATACAATAAAGTTTAAAAATCGGCTGTTACTTATATAAAGGCATAAAACCCAAGTTTAAAACTCTTAAATCAAATATGCAAACGACCCATAAATATAGAATAGTATTATTGCTACTGACATTTATAAGTACTTTAACATCTCACAACAGCTTGTTTGCACAAAGCGATAAGTTTGTTGTGGTTTTAGATGCTGGTCATGGAGGCCATGATTCGGGTAATGTTGGTAATGGTCATAGCGAAAAGAATATTGCTTTAAAAGTGACACTAGAAGTTGGTAAAGCATTAGCGAAAAACCCTGATATTAAAGTCATTTATACCCGGAAAACAGATGTTTTTGTAGAATTATTTGAACGTGCTAATATTGCAAATAAAGCGGATGCAGACCTTTTTGTGTCTATTCATTGTAATGCGCATAGTTCTCAAGCTAGTGGTACTGAAACGTTTGTTTTAGGTGAAAAAAACACAGGACGTAATTTTGATGTGGCCAAGCGCGAAAATGAAGTGATTTTTTTAGAAGATAACTATAAAGAGAATTATGCAGGTTTCGATCCCAGTTCGCCAGAGTCTACCATAGCCATTGGTATAGAACAAGAAGTTTATGTAGAACAAAGTATTGTTTTAGCACGAAAAATAGAAGATAATTTTATCAATAAGGCGAAGCGAAAAAGTCGTGGTTTAAAGCAAGCCAGTTTACTTGTCATACGAAACACCTACATGCCAAGCGTTTTAGTCGAAGTTGGTTTTTTAACCAATAAAAGTGAAGGCAGTTTTTTAAATACCAAAGCGGGCCAAACTAAAATGGCTCATGCGATTAAAGTGGCTGTTTTAGATTATAAAAATGAACTCGATCAAAATGTAGGTAGTCATATTTTAACAGGACAAAATGAAACTGCCGTTCTCGAAGATTTGACACCTAGAATTTATAATGGGATTACCTTTAAAGTTCAAATCGCAGCAAGCTCTAGAGCATTAGAAGCTAAATCATATAATTTTAAAGGTCTCGCAGATATTTCAAGAGAAAAAGCAGGGAACTTATATAAATACTACAGTGGTGAAACTTCGGATTTTAATAAAGTAAAACAGCTGCAAGACGAGGCAAAGTCAAAAGGCTATTCTGGAGCCTTTATTGTTGCCTACAAAGGTGGTAAAAGAATTAGCATGACGGAAGCCTTGAAATCTACAAAGGATTAGGAACATTATTTATATATTTATTCCTAATTTTGTTACTCATCAAAGTATAGCCCATTGAAAATCTCAAGAGAAATTAAAACAGCCGTATTAGTCTTGTCTGGTATTGCTCTTTTTTTATATTTATTTACCTATTTAAAAGGTGAGGACTTATTTTCAAATTCTAATACATACTACACAGAATTTGATTACAACGCTTTAACCTTATCCTCTGGAGTCACCGTAAAAGGAAATAAAATAGGTAAAATCGAAGATATTAAGTACGATTTCGAATCGGGTAAAACACGCGTGGCTTTTTCTGTAACGCCAGAATTAAAGTTTTCTAAAAATAGTATCGTAAGACTATATCAAGATGGTTTAATGGGAGGCAATGCATTAGCCATTATTGAAGCAAGTGATGGTGCTATGGCAACATCTGGTGATTTTATAAAATCGGAAGTCAAACCAGGCATGATTTCTTCGTTAGAAAAGAATTTTTCTGGTATCAGCGAAGATTTAGGATCTACGCTTCGGTCTTCAGACTCTTTAATTAATAACTTAAATGCCATGGTGGTTGATGAGTCAGGCGATGGTTTAAAGCAAACTATAGCAGAGCTAAATGCCACCTTAAAGTCTTTTAAAACTGTAGCCTTAAATGCAAATAAGCTGATTAATCAAAATGATGAAAAAATAGCATCATTATTAGATAGTTTTGAAAAGACGAGTGGAGAATTAGCCATATTTACTAAGAGCTTAAATGAAGCTGATATTTCAAAAACAGTAAAAGATTTAGATGCCATGGTCTTAAAGTTTACAGCATTAGCTAGTAGTCTTGAAGCAGGAGAAGGTTCTTTGGGTAAACTTTTAAAAGATCAAACGCTTTATGATAACCTTGAAGCGGCTACAAAAGAAATGGAACTTTTACTTTTAGATATTAAATTACATCCAGCACGTTACCGACGCATTTTATCGAAAAAGGAAATTCCTTACGAGGAGCCAACCGAAGCAGAATTAAATAACAACTAGACGCGTTTCTTATGGAATACATACCAAATATCATTTTTGCCCTACTGCTCATTGCAGGTATTGGCTATTTTGCAAGAAATGTCAAAAAACTCATTCGTAATATCAAATTAGGTCATGAGGTTGATGCCAGCGATAATAAAGCGGAACGTTGGAAAAACATGGCATACATAGCCTTGGGTCAAAGTAAAATGGTAAAACGACCAGTTTCAGGTTTGCTTCATGTCATTGTATATGTCGGTTTTGTTATAATTAATATTGAAGTTTTAGAAATTATTATCGATGGTATATTTGGAACACATCGTATTGGTTTATCCATATTACCAGAATCAGTTTACGGTTTCTTAATTGGTACGTTTGAAGTTTTAGCCGTATTGGTGCTGCTAGCCGTATTAGTGT
This sequence comes from Winogradskyella sp., assembly GCF_045105575.1. Lineage (GTDB taxonomy): Bacteria > Bacteroidota > Bacteroidia > Flavobacteriales > Flavobacteriaceae > Winogradskyella. The sequence continues at coordinate 53,362 of NZ_JBGCDQ010000002.1, forward strand.
TTTGGGCAAGACGAAATATAGTTAACATACAGCGCTTTAAAAGTTTAAAAGGCTGGCCAAAAAATGATGGAAATATCATTCTTTATTTTGAAGTGGTCTTAATGTGTTTATTTCTTCTAATGAATGCAACAGACATACCGTTTCAAGACTTAGGAGCAGGTAATGTGATTTCACAATTTATAGCACCTTGGTTTAGTGGTTTTTCACCAGAAGCTTTGCATACTATTGAGCGTGGCGCATGGTGGCTGCACATTGTTGGTATTTTGGTATTTCTAAACTATTTATATTTCTCTAAGCATTTACATATTTTATTAGCCTTCCCTAATGTCTATCTAGGAAGTGTGGAGCCAAAAGGCAAATTGAATAATTTGGAAGCGGTAACTGCTGAGGTGAAATTAATGATGGATCCAGATGCAGATCCGTATGCTGCACCTGCGGAATCTGCCGAAGATGAAGTGCCAGCTAAATTTGGTGCGAGCGATGTGATGGATTTAAATCAAATTCAGTTGCTTAACGCTTACACGTGTACGGAATGTGGTCGTTGCACCAGCGAGTGTCCTGCTAACTTAACAGGCAAAAAATTATCGCCTCGTAAGATTATGATGGATACACGAGACCGTTTAGTTGAGGTCGGTAAAAATATCGATGCCAACAACGGAGTATTTAAAGATGATGGGAAACAACTCTTAGGTGATTATATTACAAACGAAGAGCTTTGGGCTTGTACCACATGCAACGCTTGTGTAGAGGCTTGTCCTGTAAGTATAGACCCATTATCGATAATTATGGATATGCGTCGTTATTTAGTAATGGAGCAAAGTGCAGCACCAATGGAATTAAATACAATGATGAGCAATATAGAGAACAACGGAGCACCTTGGCCTTACAACCAAATGGATCGTTTAAATTGGAAAGACGAATAAAACTCTCAATGTTGTCTGGTTGAGCGCAGTCGAAACCTAGTTGTAAAATAAATTTAAAACATAACAAATGAGCGAGCAACTTAAAGTGCCAACCATGGCAGAGATGATGGCAGAAGGCAAACAACCAGAAATTTTATTTTGGGTAGGTTCTGCTGGTAGTTATGATGATAAAGCAAAAAAAATAACGAAGGCGTTTGTAAAAATACTTCACAAAGCCAACGTCAGTTTTGCGGTTTTAGGAACGGAAGAAAGTAATACTGGTGACGTTGCTAAACGCGCTGGTAATGAATTCTTATTTCAAATGCAAGCCGTTATGAATATTGAAGTGCTTAATGGTTACGAGGTGAAACGCATTGTGACCTGCGATCCACATTCTTTCAATTGCATAAAAAATGAATATCCAAGTCTTGGCGGAAGCTACGATGTTATTCATCATACACAATACATCGAAGAGTTAATGACCTCTGGCCGTTTAACTTTAGACGGAAATACGTTTAAAGGTAAACGCATTACATTTCACGACCCTTGTTACTTAGGACGTGCAAACAAAGTGTACGATGCACCAAGAGATGTATTAAAGAAAACCAATGCTACTTTAGTTGAAATGAAACGTCATAGAGGTACAGCCTTATGTTGTGGAGCTGGTGGAGCACAAATGTTTAAAGATGCCGAACCAGGAAACAAGGAAATTAATGTTCTTAGAACTGAAGATGCTTTAGAAACACAACCCGAAATTATCGCGACAGGTTGTCCATACTGCAAAACCATGATGTCTGATGGAGTAACGTTCAAAGAAAAAGAATCTGAAATTGTAGTTATGGATATTGCTGAATTGATCGCAGAGGCTTAATTTTTTTTTAGTGTTATGGGAAATAACATCGAAAAATTACCGCTAAAAACAAGAATTAAGACTGGAGTGCTGATTGGCTTGTTTTTGCTTCATTAATGGCAGGTTTTGATTATTATGAAAACAGCCGATTTTCCTTGATTAAATTTATTTTCTGTGCTACGTTTTACTGGTTTTTTATGAGTTTAGCCTTTAGGAATAAGGTTAAAATAGAAAGATTAGTCTTTTAAAATTAACCAAATCGTTTTATGATATGACTTTCACCAACCTACAAATACAAACTGAAGACTTGCCCAAAGTAGAAGAGGTGAGCCTAAAACCGATTTCAAAAGCCTATTTCAAAATTATTTTACTGAATAAATTAGCCATTTATGCCGTATTATTTGCATCTGTTATTGCTGCTAAATATGTTATTGAGCGTAAAGAAGCACTCAACATTAACATTTGGTATCTCATTTTTATAGTCTTGGCATTTTGCACTATTAACATTGTGGTGAGTTCTTTGGCTTTTAAAAAACGAAAATATGCCATTCGAGAGCACGATGTAATTTACTCAAAAGGCCTAATTATACATTCTATAATCACGCTTCCAATGTCTAGAATCCAACATGTAGAAGAATCTCGAAGTTGGTTAGCAAGACAATTTGGTTTGGCCACATTAAAAATATTTACGGCAGGCGAAGCAGGAAGTGATTTAAGCATTAAAGGTTTGCCACATTTCGAAGCCAAACAAATTAAAGAAATCATCAGCGAAAAGATCAATGGAAACGACTGATTTCTCGCAACCCATAAGACAATCATCTAAAGGCATTATCGTTATTTTTGCGTTTAATGTGTTTACGTTTTTTAAAAAGTTCTTTGTTCTTTTTATTGCATTTGGTGTGTCGTTAATGCGACGAAAGTCTTTTGGGAACATGTCGCCAACGATGATGATGTTGGGCTTAATCGGTGTTTTAATCATTATTCTAATCATTGCCATTTTAAAATATCTCAATTTCAAATTTCATTTAAGTAAAGATGATTTTCATTTAGCAACAGGCATTATCAATAAGGATACGACGATAATTCCGAAGTCTAAAATTCAGAATGTTTACATCAAACAAAATTTTTTACAACAAGTGATTAATGTGGTTTCCGTAAAAATTGAAACTGCAGGAGATAAAAAATCCGAAATTGAAATTAGTGCTTTAGATAAACCGACAGCGCTGCGCTTAAAAAAGAAATTGTTTACTAAAGCTAATTTAGAAAATGAAAATAAAATTACGGATGGAGCAGAAGTACCGACCGAACGCAATGTGTTTTTTAAAGTCACGCCAAAACGATTGCTATTAGAAGGCTTATCGCAAAATCATTTTAAAAGCTTTTTAGGAATTACGGCTTTTGTTTTTGGTTTGTATTATGAATTTAAAGATTATTTAGAAGATTTAAATTTAAAAGATACCGTTGAAGGCGTTGTTGACCTTAAAGAGCAGACCTTACTCAATTTGTTAATTGCTAATGTACTCATCATACTTGCCGTTGTGTTGTTTTCATTTATATTTTCAGTGGTAAAAACCTTCATTATTAATTTTAATCTCGAAGTTGTAGAGCATCAAAAAACAATAGAAATTAATAAAGGACTTTTCAACAAAGTGTCTTTGAGTTTAACACCAAATCGTATTCAAAATTTAGTCATTACAACCAATCGTGTCAAACAATATTTCGGATTGCATAGCTTATCGGTAAAGCAAGCCATGGTTGATGTAAAACAACAAAAGAATTTTAAAATTGTAGCTTTAGAAAAAGCCCAACTCAACTACTTACTCAATAAACTTTTAGCCGATTACAACGATGGTGCGCCTGAAAAAGCAAAACCCAGACCTTATTTTATGCGAATCTCAGCCTTAGAGATGCTCTTATTCGGCATCATCATTAATAGTTTAGCCTTGTTTTTATTTGGAACCCAACTTTTATGGATTAATGCCGTTTTTATCCCTTTAGCTGCGTTGTATGTTTACTTCGCTTATAAAAAAGCGTATTATAAAATTTCAGATAATTTTGTGACTATTGGCAGTGGAGTGATTGATACCACAACAAATATTCTCGAAATTCATAAAATCCAAGCCGTAAAGCTACAGCAGACTATTTTTCAAAAACGACAACATATTGCATCCGTTAAAATTTCAACGGCTTCAAAATCAGTAACCATTCCTTATATTTCAAAATCGGAAGCTTTATCTATTTATAATTTTCTGTTATATAAGGTGGAATCTCAAGATAAAGATTGGATGTAAAATTGTATTTTTACCGTTAAATGAGTTCGTTAAAAAACAGAAGTTTATGCTAGTCGATTTTAATACCTTACCAGAAGAAGCAAGAGTCTGGATTTACCAAGCCAACCGTTCATTTTCAGATCAAGAATTGGAAGAAATAAAAAACCAATTAGATACATTCATTGAAGCTTGGACAGCGCACGGAAAAGATTTAAAAGCAGGCTATAAATTTGTTTATAAGCGGTTTATAGTTATTGCCATGGATCAAAGTTTGAATAGCGCAACAGGCTGTTCCATAGACGCATCAGTAGGTTTTATTCAGCAATTAGAAAAACAATACAATGTGGATTTAATGGATAAAATGAATGTCTCTTACAAGCAAGGTGAATTTGTAGCCTACAAATCATTGATAGATTTTAAAAAAATGGCACAACAAAAAGCAGTTTCTAAAAACACCATCGTCTTTAATAATTTGGTGACGAATATTGCCGAATTTAATGAGAATTGGGAAGTGCCTGCAAGTGAAAGTTGGCATAGTAGATTCATAAAATAGAAATTCCAACGTTTAAATCTCAAATTCCAGTCCGTACGTAATAAATCGTACATCTTAAATCAAAATTCGTAATTCATTAAATGGACACAGACATTTTCTTATTAAATATTTCAGGACAAGATAAACCAGGATTAACATCCAGCTTAACAGGTGTTTTAGCTGCATACGATGCTAAAGTTTTAGATATTGGACAAGCAAACATTCATGATACCTTGTCTTTAGGCATTATGTTCGAAATAAAATCAGGTAAAAAATCAGCAGCAGTACTTAAAGATTTATTATTCAAGGCTTACGAGTTGGGTATTACTGCCAAGTTTTCACCAATATCACTTGAAGATTATGAGAAGTGGGTGAATCTTCAAGGTAAAGACCGCTACATTATCACCATTTTAGGCGAAAAATTAACGGCTTTACAAATATCTGAGGTCACTAAAATAATTTCAGCTAAAAACTTAAACATAGATTCTATAAAACGTTTAACAGGAAGAACCTCTTTGGTAAAACACGAAGACTATCCAAGAGCGTCGATTCAATTATCCATAAGAGGCAACATTAGTGACAAGTCAGATTTCACGCAGAAATTTATGGAGATTTCACGCGAATTAGATGCCGATATTGCGTTTCAAGAAGATACGATTTTTAGACGTAACAGACGTTTGGTGTGTTTTGATATGGATTCCACGTTGATACAAACCGAAGTTATTGATGAGTTAGCGGAATTGGCTGGAGTTGGTAAGGAGGTTAAAGCGATTACAGAATCTGCGATGCAAGGCGAAATAGATTTCAACGAAAGTTTTAAACAACGCATGAAACTTTTAGAAGGTTTAAGCGAATCGGTTTTACAAGAAGTCGCAGAGCGTTTGCCAATTACAAAAGGAGCTAAACGACTGATTGATACCTTACATTATTACGGATTTAAAACAGCCATTTTATCTGGTGGATTTACGTATTTCGGACATTACCTTCAGAAAAAATTAGACATCGACTATGTGTATGCCAATCAGCTCGAAATTAAAGATGGCAAATTAACTGGTGGTTATTTAGGCGATATTGTGGATGGCAACAAAAAAGCAGAATACTTACAGTTATTGGCAGATAATATGCAAATAGATATTAACCAAACTATTGCTATTGGTGATGGTGCTAACGATTTGCAAATGCTAAATTTAGCTGGTTTGGGTATTGCGTTTCATGCAAAGCCAAAAGTGAAAGACAATGCACAAAGTTCTATTTCTAGTATTGGCTTAGATGGTGTGCTGTATCTGTTGGGTTATCACGATCGTCAGATTGATTTGTTTGAGTAGGTTATACTCTTGGGTTTTTCAAAATTGTCCTGATAATTTTAATATACGGATAAATGAAGCGGTATGTGTTTTTAAAAAATGACTTTCTGTACTTTATCTGCGATACTTAAAATCACGATTCCATTTTTCAAGCAATTTCCATTATCAAAAATCTATCATAAAGTCTTTTTACTTCCTACGAAATATGCTAATTTGGCACAATATTCGTTATCACTTCAGATATTAAACCTATAAACGATACAGATTTCAATGCGTTACCTTGCCCTTTTTCTTATATGTGCTTGTTTTCAAATTAATGTTGCACAAGATCTTTCTGCTAATCCACTGCAATCTCAAGATGCTATTCAGCAACAAAAATGGGTAGATAGCCTTTATAATGGCATGTCTATTGATGAAAAAATTGGTCAATTGTTTATGGTTCAGGTTTTTTCTAATAAAGGAAAAGCGCATGAAAATGGTATCGCTAAACTCATTACCCAACAACATATTGGAGGTTTAATTTATTCTAATGGTGGGCCAATTCGTCAGGCCAAATTAAACAACCAATTGCAAGCGGCTTCTAAGATTCCGTTATTAATTGGTATGGATGCGGAATGGGGTTTAAGCATGCGCTTAGATTCAACATATGCATTTCCTTGGAATATGACACTTGGTGCTATTTCAGATAACCAATTGGTAGAACAAACAGGACGACAAATCGGTGAACATTGCAAACGTTTAGGTGTGCATTTTAATTTTGCGCCTGCGGTAGATATTAACACCAATCCAAAAAACCCAATCATTGGCAACCGTTCCTTTGGTGAAGATAGAGACAATGTTACGGATAAAGGTTTGGCTTTTATGAAAGGTATGCAAAGTGCAGGAACACTAGCCAATGCTAAACATTTTCCTGGTCATGGTGATACGGAAGACGATTCTCATTTAAAATTACCAACTATTAATTTCAGCGCAAAACGCATCGATTCTATAGAATTGTATCCTTATCGAAAATTGATTAAAGAAGGATTAGCAAGTGTCATGGTAGCACATTTAAATGTACCAAGTTTAGAATCAAGACCAGATTTTCCGTCGTCATTGTCTAAGCATATTGTCACCGATATTTTAAAAGACAGTTTAGGATTTAATGGTTTAATTTTTACGGATGCTTTAACCATGAAAGGCGCAGCAGATTATGTGGCACAAGATATTGATGGTACAAAAACCAAGAGTTTTGTACAAGGAGGTGAAGTAGATTTAATGGCATTTTTAGCAGGAAACGACGTAATGTTAATGTCCGAAAATCCAGAAAAAGGCATTGCTAAATTTGTTGAAGCCTTTAATAATGGCACCATCACTGAAGATCGTTTGGCACATTCGGTTAAAAAAATATTAATGGCGAAGTATAAAGTTGGGCTTCATAACTATTCACCCATTGGCATCTACGATTTAGAAAATGATTTAAATCGATTAGAAGACGACTTACTCTATGAAGAACTCATGGAAAATTCCATTACAGTCGTTAAAAACACAAATACCTTATTACCATTACGTAATTTAGAAACTAAGAAAATTGCCTATGTGAGTTTAGGAGATGATGATGGTTCTTTATTTTTAGATGAACTTAGAAAATACACCAAAGTTCACGAGATTAAAGCAGATAAGTTGGATGGTATCATTTCAAAACTTCAAAATTACAACACGGTTGTGGTTGGTTTTCATAAATCGAATTCGAATCCATGGAAAAGCTTCAAATTTTCGCAAAAAGAAATGACTTGGTTGTATGAAATTGCGAGAACCAATACCATTATTCTAGATGTTTTTGCCAGACCTTACGCCTTAAACGATTTACTTTCCATAGAAAATATAGAAGGCATGGTAATGAGTTACCAGAATAGTAAAATTGCCCAAGAGAAATCGGCTCAGCTTATTTTTGGTGCTATTGCTGCTAAAGGAAAATTACCAGTGAGTACAGGTCAGTTTTTTCCGGTAGGAACTGGAGAAACCTATAATTCCATTTCAAGTTTAAGTTACGGTTTGCCAGAACGTGTAGGTATGGATTCTAACCTATTAAGTAGAATTGATTCTGTTGCGAATCATGCTGTAAATGGCAAAATGACACCTGGTATTCAATTGCTCGTAGCACGAAAAGGGAAAGTGATTTACAATAAGAATTTCGGATATCATACCTATTCCAAAAAGAACAAAGTAGATTTTAATGATATCTATGACGTAGCGTCATTAACCAAAATATTAGCCACGTTGCCAGTATTAATGGAGTTAGAAGAGCGAGGATCCATTTCTTTAGATGATAAACTCAATAAGTTGATGCCTGAGTATAAAAACACGAACAAGAAAAATGTGACACTAAAGAAAATGTTATCGCATTATGCCCAACTCAAACCTTGGATTCCGTTTTATTATGCCACTTTAGATACGGTAACTAAAAAACCAGATCCTAAGTACTATAGAAAAACACGTACCAAAGGCTTTAATGTAGAAGTGACGAATACCCTTTTTATGCGTAACGATTATAAGGATTCTATTCAGAAAATTATACGTGAAAGTGAATTGCTATCGAGCTTGCGTTACCGTTATAGTGACTTGCCCTATTATATTCTTAAAGATTATCTCGAAGGGTTTTATGACAAACCGTTAAGTGAAATTGCGGACGATCGTTTTTACAAATCTCTAGGAGCCAATTACACCACTTACAATCCACGCAAAAAATTCAGCTTAAAAGATATTGTACCGACTGAAGTAGATAATTATTACCGTTACAAAAAAGTACATGGTTACGTACACGATATGGGAGCCGCTATGCAAGATGGTATTGGCGGACACGCAGGAGTTTTTAGTAATGCCAATGATGTTGCTAAAATAATGCAGATGTATCTACAAAAAGGCTTTTATGGTGGCAAACGTTATTTTAAAAATGAAACCGTAGATAAGTTTAACTATTGTTATTACTGTGGCAACAATAACCGAAGAGGTATTGGGTTTGATAAACCGCAATTAGGCGAGGAAGGTCCAACCTGTGGCTGTTTATCCATGACGAGTTTTGGGCATTCCGGATTTACAGGAACCTACGCTTGGGCAGATCCTGAGGAAGAAATTGTTTATATATTTTTAGCCAATAGAACCTATCCGCAAGCAGGAAAAAACTTATTGCTAAGAGAAAATATTAGAACCGAAATTCAACGCTTAATTTATGAGGCGATTATTGATTAGAGTGCCTAGAGTTTTAAGTTTGAAATTATTTAAAGTTGGAATTCGCCAATACGACAGTGTTAATTTCAAGAAGGGATGAATTTAAAAAAGACCGCACACTATAAATTTGCAAGGATTAAGAATCGATAACGACCGAAACCAAATACGTAACGTTAAGTGCTTGAAATTTCAGACACTTTAAATTTTAAAAAAAATGAAAATAGGAATAGTGTGTTACCCAACCTTCGGTGGAAGTGGAGTGGTTGCTACAGAATTAGGCTTAGAATTGTCTAAACGTGGTCACGAGATTCATTTTATAACCTACAGTCAGCCTGTACGTTTAGAATTGTTGAGTAGTAATGTGCATTTTCACGAAGTGCATGTTCCAGAATATCCGTTGTTTCATTATCAACCCTATGAGTTGGCCTTATCAAGTAAATTGGTAGATATGGTAAAGCTACATGGCATTGAATTATTACATGTACATTATGCCATTCCGCACGCTTATGCAGCTTATATGGCGCAACAAATGTTAAAGGACGAAGGTATTAACGTACCAATTGTAACTACGTTGCATGGCACTGATATTACCTTAGTTGGAAGTCATCCGTTTTACAAACCAGCTGTGACGTTTAGTATCAATAAATCTAACGCAGTTACTTCGGTTTCAGACAGTTTGAAGAAAGATACCATGCGTTTATTCAATATTAAAAAAGAGATTCATGTGGTGCCTAATTTTATAGATTTAGAAAAACAGAATCATAATTTTACGGATTGTCAACGTGGTATGATGGCAGACGATAACGAACGAATTATAACACACATTAGTAACTTTAGGGAAGTGAAACAAATTCCTGATGTCATAAAGATTTTTTACAACATCCAAAAAGAATTACCAGCCAAATTAATGATGGTAGGTGAAGGACCAGAAAAAGAAGGAGCAGAACGATTGGCTGAAGCATTAGGAATTTCGGATCGTGTTATTTTCTTTGGAAACAGTCATGAAATCGATCGTATTTTATGTTTTAGCGATTTATTTTTATTACCATCACAAACCGAAAGTTTTGGTTTAGCAGCTCTAGAAGCGATGGCAAATGGAGTGCCAGTAATTTCAACAAACACAGGTGGCTTATCTGAAGTTAATGAAGATGGCTTTTCTGGTTATTTAAGTGATGTCAATGCAGTTAAAGATATGTCTGTAAATGCTGTTAAAATCTTGTCAGATATACCTACTTTAAACAAATTCAAAGCCAACGCTAAAGCGCAATCACAGAAATTTGATCTTCGTGAAATTGTACCAATGTACGAAGCCATTTATGAGGAAACGTTAAAAACGTATATGGTGTACTAGTGATAGTTGCCACAAATATTCAGGAGAATCAGAGATCACTATTTTTTTCAATAATTTTGAAAGTCTAACTTTAAGAAAGCGTATCATCTTATTCAAGAAGCTATGATTGACGGTAGTTATGCCATAAGCATAAACTTTCGAATACAGAAAGTAACCAGAGATTGGCACCTGATACTGAAACGTCTTCCCTCTGGGAAGGTTGGATGGGCTTTTCTACCACATCGTACTAACCTCTTCCTTAATAAAAGCCAAAGCTGCATTACTCGGAGCCGCTTTATCCATAAGTTCGGTTAAAACCACTTCGCGCAGTTTTTCGGCAGTATCAGTACCTTCTTTCATAGTCGCTTTTCTAATCAACTGAATTGTGGCGTTTTTTGCCGCCTGGGTAATGGACCAACATTGATCGCTAACGTAGATTTGTTGCGTTAAATTGTGTTCAAACTCTTGCTCAATAGTGGCAATAAGTAGACTTTCGTAATCTTCTTTATTTGAGGATGTTGGATTCGTTCTTGTTAATAATTTTGAAGGCGCAATACGTTCTAAAAAAAGGGTTATGCGCTCATAGGCTTGCAGTCGCAATGGGAAGGATGCTTTTTGCATATCCTTTTGTAATAAAAAACGTCTGCGGTTGTCTTCATTTTCAATGAATTGTTTGAAAAAATAATAGGCTAAAGCACCAACAATTAAAGCAGGTGCAAGATTAAAAATAAGCGTTAAAAGGTCATCAATATCCATCGAAACTATTTTTTTGAGTTGATTTTTAGTTTATCAATTGCGAATATAAAAACAATCTAAAGAACTCTTATTTAGAATTCAAATAATCTAAAGTAAGTTGCGTAAATGCTTTTACTCCGAGTAACATGCCACTTTCATCAATCATAAAATCAGGAGTGTGGTGTGGAAAAGCTCCTTTCGATGTGTCGCTTGGCGTCATACCTCCTAAAAAGAAATAAATGCCAGGCACTATTTCTTGAAAATATGAGAAATCTTCACCACCTGTGGTCGCTTTCATAAGTTTTACATTCTCAGTTCCTGCGACTTTTTGCAATGATGGTAACATTTGGTCTGTTAACTCAGGATCGTTGTAGGTAATCGATGTTTGGTTTCTAAAAGAAATTGTAGCTTCACCACCATAGGCTTTCGCAATGGTTTCGGTCATTTCAGTCATGCGCCTTTCAATCATAGTCCGCATGTCTTTGTCTAAAGTTCTTACCGTTCCTATTAATTGAGCGGTTTCAGGTATGATATTAAATCGGGTTCCTGCGGTTATTTTTCCAACGGTAATTACAGCAGCTTCATCCGTTAATTTGGCTTCTCTACTAATAATGGTTTGCAAACCATCAATGATTTTAGCCGAAATTAAAATAGGATCTACACCAGACCAAGGTTGAGAGCCATGGGTCTGTTTCCCTTTTACATCGATAACAAAACGCTCTACAGAAGCCATAATGCCACCTTTTTTATACTTTAAAGTACCAACAGGAGTGCCTGCGTTAATGTGCAGTCCAAAAATAACATTGACCTTCGGATTTTCTAAAACTCCTTCTTTAATCATGAGTTTTGCGCCACCTTTTTCGCCTGGCGGAGGGCCTTCTTCCGCAGGTTGAAAAATAAATTTTATCGTCCCTCTTATTTTGTCTTTATGTTTAGAGAGCACTTCAGCTGTAGCCATTAAAATAGCGATATGCGTATCGTGTCCACAAGCATGCATCACGCCAGTTTCTGTACCTAGAAACGTCGTTTTGACATCAGATTTAAACGGTAAATCATTTCGTTCTGTTACAGGAAGCGCATCAATATCGGCTCGTAAAGCCACCACTTTACCAGGTAAGTCGCCTTTTAGTAAGCCAACAACTCCAGTGATCGCTACTTCGGTTTCAACTTCCAATCCTAAAGATTTTAAATGCGCAGCAATTTTTTCAGCGGTTTTAAATTCTTGATTCGATAATTCTGGGTTTTGGTGGAAATACCGTCTCCATTCAATAAGCTTTGATTCAATGGACGCAATGTCTTCATCAAGAGCGTTTTGAGCAAATGATAAGGTTGATGCAAATAGTAACAGGTATAAAAATGGCTTCATGTTGTTTAATTTTGCCCTAAGATATCGAAATTTTATCAAACTAAATTTTGAAATATTTTTATAATTTATACGCTTTACATTCGGAAAACTATAAGACTATCCGTAATTTCACAACTTCAAAAAAACGTAACTTGGAAAAGTATCTCAGTCAACTTAACGACGCACAATTAGAACCTACCTTACAGATTGATGGTCCGATGATTATCATCGCTGGCGCAGGTTCGGGCAAAACACGTGTGTTGACTTATCGTATCGCTTATTTAATGAGCAAGGGTGTGGATTCTTTTAATATTTTAGCACTCACCTTTACCAATAAGGCTGCCAAGGAAATGAAAGGAAGAATTGCTGATATTGTTGGCGATGGTGAAGCTAAAAATCTTTGGATGGGAACGTTTCACTCTGTTTTTGCTAAAATATTACGTTTTGAAGGGCACCACCTCGGTTTCCCAAGCAATTTTACCATTTACGATACACAAGACTCTCAGAAATTAATGGGTTCCATTATTAGGGAAATGGGACTCGACAAAGATATTTACAAAACAAAACAGGTTTATAGTCGTATTTCATCTTACAAAAATAGTTTGGTGACTGTAAAAGCCTATTTTAAAAATCCCGAATTGATGGAAGCCGATGCTATGGCAAGGCGACCAAAAATGGGAGAAATCTATAAAGAATATGTAGACCGTTGTTTTAAAGCAGGTGCTATGGATTTTGATGATTTGTTGTTAAGAACCAATGAGTTGTTAACCCGTTTTCCGAATGTATTAGCACAATATCAAAATAAATTTCGCTATATTCTGGTCGATGAGTATCAAGATACCAACCATTCTCAATATTTAATTGTGAGAGCCTTGGCTGATCGTTTTCAGAATATCTGTGTGGTAGGTGATGATGCACAAAGTATTTATGCATTCCGTGGTGCTAACATTAATAACATCTTGAATTTTCAAAAAGATTACGATAATGTTAAAATGTACCGATTAGAACAAAATTACCGTTCTACAAAAAATATTGTTGGTGCAGCAAACTCAGTCATTGAACATAATAAAACCAAGATTGATAAAATCGTTTGGACGGCAAATGTTGAAGGCGAAAAGGTGTTGGTGCATCGTGCTATGACAGATGCAGACGAAGGACGCTATGTAGCAAGTACCATTTGGGAAACCAAAATGAATCACCAATTAGCCAATAGCGAGTTTGCGGTTTTGTATAGAACCAATGCACAGTCTCGTGCTATTGAAGATGCCTTAAGAAAACGTGATATTCCCTACCGAATTTACGGTGGATTATCATTTTACCAACGCAAAGAAATTAAGGATGTTACGGCTTATTTGCGTTTAATTCTCAATTCTGCAGATGAAGAAGCCTTAAAACGCGTTATTAATTATCCTGCCAGAGGCATAGGTCAAACCACCATTGATCGTTTGTTAGTGGCGGCAAATGCCACAGGAAAAACCATTTATGATCTTATTAAGAACATTGATACTATTTCCATAAACATTAATAATGGGACTAAAAATAAACTTCGAGATTTTGTAACGCTTATTGAAAGTTACAAAGTCATGAATCAGACAGCTAATGCGTTTGATTTAGCAGAGCATGTCACTAAAACCAGTGGTTTAATTAGAGAGTTAGGAAAGGATGCGACACCAGAAGGAGTGACACGTATTGATAACGTTCAAGAATTATTGAATGGTATCAAAGATTTCGTAGAAGGCCAAATGGAACTCGCTGATGCTGGTGACTCTTTGGCTGAATTTTTAGAAGATGTGGCTTTGGCAACTGATTTAGATGCCGATAAAGGCGATCCAGATCATGTGGCTTTAATGAGTATTCACATGGCGAAAGGCTTGGAGTTTGGTCATGTATTTATTGTAGGTATGGAGGAAGATTTATTTCCAAGTGCCATGAGCATGAATACGCGTAGTGAACTCGAAGAAGAACGTCGCTTATTTTATGTCGCCATTACCAGAGCAGAAAAACAAGCGTATTTAACCTATACCTTATCGCGTTACCGATGGGGAAAATTAATAGATGCCGAACCTAGTCGATTTATTGAAGAGATTGATGAAGAATTTGTAGACATTATTACACCATTAAAAGAACAACGATTCAACCCAATGCTCGATGCCTCCATTTTTGGAGATATTGAGCCTAACAGAGTAAGATTCGCAAAACCAAAGACAGCCAAAATGCCGAAAAAGAACACAAAAGCCAAACCTGAAAATTTTGAAATCAAAGCGCCAAAGAAAATGGTTCCAGTTGCTAAAACTGAAGAACAGGCATCTTTTGAAACAAAATTAGAGGTAGGAGACAAAGTGAATCATCAGCGGTTTGGTAGAGGTGAAGTGATTAATATTGAAGGGAAAGGTGCGGACTCTAAAGCTGAAATTAAATTTCAGAAAGGTGATGTCAAAAAATTATTGTTGCGTTTTGCAAAGCTTCAGATTATGAGATCTTAAAAAGGGCGCATTAAACGCTTAATAGCTCCGCTTTAGATACTTTAAGGTAAGGGTTAGTAATTCTAAAAATTATATGTTATTTTGTTAATGCAATTTTAAAAACTGCATGGTATGGCTGAGTTTATTAAAATATATCCTGAAAACCCGAATCCGAAAGCGATTCAGAAAGTCGTTAGCGTTTTAAAAAGTGGTGGATTAGTCATTTATCCAACCGATACCGTTTATGGTTTAGGCTGCGATATTACCAATATAAAAGCTTTAGAACGCATTGCCAAAATTAAAGGGGTTAAGCTAGAAAAATCTAATTTCTCATTTGTCTGCGAAGATTTAAGTAACCTGAGTGATTACGTTAAGCAAATTAATACAACGACCTTTAAAATCTTAAAACGTGCTTTACCTGGACCTTACACGTTTATTCTACCAGGTTCAAAAAACTTACCCAATCCCTTCAAAAAACGAAAAACAGTTGGTATTAGAGTACCAGACAATTCCATCGCTTTAGCCATTGTAGCAGCATTAGGAAACCCAATTGTATCCACGTCAATTAGAGATGACGATGACGTTTTAGAATACACTACTGACCCAGAATTAATTCTTGAAAAATGGGATAATTTAGTCGATTTAGTTGTTGATGGTGGTTATGGCGACAACGAAGCTTCTACTATTATTGATTTGTCCGAAGACGAACCTGTAGTTATTAGAGAAGGTAAAGGGAGTTTGGAGATTTTTTAAATATCTCATATGAATATTTTATAGAGGTAGAAGAATAAAGAAGTGATGTTTGTGTGGAACAGTAGCTTCACCTGTTTTAAAATTATTGATAAATATCAAATTAGTAATAATCAGATTAATCTTCTGATTCTTAAAAAAGCTCATGAAGGAATTCCTATAGAAAATTGGGATATGTTTATTCAATTTTAGATAAATCTTATATCAAATCTTAAACGTTTACCCTCGAGCAGGTTTCTTCACACTATAAAACAAGACCAAACCAATAACACCTGTGACTAAAAAACCAATAAACAAAGGCAGTACTGAGGTTGTAACGAAACTACCGATATAGTTGGCAATAGGAACAGCCATAACGGTTGAAATAAAGCCATTGAGTGCAGAACCAATACCTGCAATATGTCCCATGGGTTGCATGGCTAAAGCCCGATAATTTCCGAATAAAAAGGCAATACTTGCAAATTGAAGCATTAAAAATGCCATCAATATTTCGATGGGTGGATTGATGCCAGACCAAAATATAATCACATAACACAATGATATGGTGACGAATGAAATCATAGCGATATGCACTAAATTCCACATACCAAAGCGCATCACAATGGTACTGTTTAAAAACGTGGCTAAACCAATGGTTGTGGCTAAACTGGCAAAGATGTATGGAAAGTAGTCTCCCAAATTATATTGCACCTGAAAAATTTGTTGAGACGTACTCAAATAGACCATAAAAGAACCCGTTACTAATCCTGAAAGTAGGGTGTAAACTACTGCTGATTTTATTCTAATAAATGAAATGGTACCCGATTTAAAAATAGAGAGTTTAAAGGTTTTCTTATATTTTTCGTGAAGTGTTTCGGGTTGCCGTTTCCAAAACCATAGGATCACTATTAATCCGAATATGAGATTGAAACTAAAAATGGATTTCCAACCAAATTGTCCAAGCAAAAATTGACCAAGCATAGGTGCAACGACAGGAACTAAAATAAAGGTCATCACTACAATAGAAAGAATCTTAGCCATATGGTCACCACTGTAAGAATCTCTCACCATCGCAATACTCATGGTTCTCGCAGAAGATAAACCAATACCTTGCAGTACGCGTCCAAAAATCATCATTTCAAAATTACGCGTGGTCACACATATAATAGACGCGATTACGAATACTCCAAAACCAACATAGATCACAGGTTTGCGTCCAAAACTGTCTGATAATGGTCCAAAAAG
The DNA here is from genome assembly GCF_045105575.1 of Winogradskyella sp. Taxonomy (GTDB): domain Bacteria; phylum Bacteroidota; class Bacteroidia; order Flavobacteriales; family Flavobacteriaceae; genus Winogradskyella. Next base: position 70,273 of record NZ_JBGCDQ010000002.1, read on the forward strand.
AAGCTGACCAAATCCGAGACCTAAAAAAATAGCGGTTATCAGTTTCTGATTTTCAGTAGCACTTGCACTGCTAATATGTGCACCAATATTAGGCAATGCAGGTAAAACAGCATCAATAGATATAGCGACGATAGCCATTAAAGCTGCCATTAATAACACAAATTCTAATTGCGACCGTTGTTTATTTTGCATGGCGCAAAAGTAGTTTAATTATACATGAATTAAGGTTTGGTTTTAGAGGAATATAAGAGATAATGCTATTATAAAATTTATGATTTATGAATATCATCCGAAACTAACCAAAACCCACAGGTTCATCTTATATTTGCATAAAATTAAAGGGAATGCAGCATTATAAAGAACGTTCTAAAACGTCAAAAACGGATAAGCCAAAAGTTACTATGGCAACGGCTTTTAAAACGATTATCTGGCCAAGACGAAATTTGGTTTTACTAGGCTTATTACTAATTGTTATTAGAAGTTTATCAGGTCTTATTTTGCCATGGCAAAGTAAAGTATTGTTAGACGATGTGGTGCCTAACAAAGATTTCGACCAGTTGTATTTACTCATTGGTATTGTAATTGCAGCAATTACCGTTCAGGCGCTAACATCGTTTGCTCTAACTAAAATATTAAGCGTACAAGCCCAATACCTTATCAGCGAATTACGTGCACAGGTGCAGAAAAAAGTACTGTCGTTGCCTATTAGTTTTTTCGATAACACAAAATCAGGTGGTTTAGTGTCGCGTATTATGAGCGATGTGGAAGGTGTACGGAATTTAATTGGTACTGGTCTAGTGCAATTGGTAGGTGGCACGTTTACAGCCATTGTATCTATGGTAATTTTAATAAAATTGAATGCTTGGATGACGCTATTTGTGTTTGTTCCGCTATCAATTTTTGCGGTCATCGCTTTAAAAGCCTTTAAATATATTCGACCAATATTTAGAACACGAGGAAAAATCAATGCAGACGTTAAAGGCCGTTTAACAGAAACCTTAGCTGGTGTGCGTGTGATAAAAGCATTTAATGCGGAAGAACAAGAAAATAAAGTCTTTGAAAAAGGAGTCGATGCTATTTTTCAGAATGTAAAAAAGAGTTTAACAGCAACAGCGTTAATGACGAGTTCTTCCACCTTTTTGATAGGAGTAGCCACTACCGGAATTATGGGAATTGGTGGTTACTACATGATTGATGGTAGTATGACGACAGGTGAATTCTTATTCTTCACATTAGTCCTCGGTTTTATGATTGCACCCATTGTACAAATGAGTAATATTGGGAGTCAACTTACGGAAGCTTTAGCTGGTTTGGACAGAACTGAAGAGTTAATGAATATGACAGCCGAAGATGATGACGAAAATAGAACTATTGAAATTGAAAACTTTAAAGGCGAATTAGAATTTAACGACGTGTCTTTTGAATATGAAGAAGATAAAGAGGTGCTACACAACATAGATTTTAAAGCTGAGTCTGGTTCCGTCATTGCCTTAGTTGGAAGTTCAGGTTCTGGTAAATCGACGATTGCAGGCTTATCTGCCACATTTTTAAATCCGAAATCAGGAACCATAACCATCGACGGTCAAGATCTATCGAAAGTAAAATTGAATAGTTTTAGAAAGCATTTAGGTGTGGTGTTACAAGATGAATTTTTGTTTGAAGGTTCTATTAGAGAAAATATTATGTTTCCGAGGCCAAACGCCACTGAAGCCCAATTACTAGCTGCGGTAAAAGCGGCTTACGTTAATGAATTTACAGATCGTTTTGATGAAGGCTTAGAAACGTTGATAGGTGAACGAGGAGTGAAATTGTCTGGAGGGCAACGCCAACGAATAGCCATAGCAAGAGCCATTTTAGCCGATCCGAAGATTATTATTCTAGATGAAGCGACCTCTAATTTAGATACCGAAAGTGAAGGGTTAATTCAAAAGAGTTTATCTGAATTGACTAACAATAGAACAACGATTGTTATTGCGCACCGTTTGAGCACCATTAAAAAAGCAGATCAAATTTTAGTGATTGAAAACGGACGCATTGCAGAACGTGGTACGCATGATGAATTGCTGAAAGCAGAAGGACGTTATTATGATTTGTATACGTTTCAGGCTAAAATATAATACTAAAGTGTCTAAGCTTTAAATAAAAATAAGACCTGCTAGGTTTTTAAAACCTGACAGGTCTATTAAAATCTCGTTAAAGAGGAATATTCCCATGCTTACGATTAGGTCTAACAACATCCTTATTTTCAAGCATGCTAAACGCTTTTATCAATTTACGTCTCGTGTTTTGTGGTAAAATTACATCATCTACAAAACCACGTTCGGCTGCACTGTAAGGATTGGCAAATAATTCAGCATACTCAGCTTCTTTTTCTTTCCATTTGGCTTCTTTATCGTCAGCAGCATTGATTTCGCGTTTAAAGATAATTTCCGCAGCGCCTTTGGCTCCCATCACCGCAATTTCGGCATTTGGCCACGCAAAATTCATGTCCGCACCAATGTGTTTAGAATTCATAACATCATAAGCGCCACCATAGGCTTTTCTCGTAATCACCGTGATTCTTGGAACGGTAGCTTCGCTAAATGCGTAGAGTAATTTTGCTCCGTTAACGATAATGCCACTCCATTCTTGGTCAGTTCCTGGTAAAAATCCTGGGACATCTTCTAAGACTAACAACGGAATATTAAAACAATCACAGAAACGTACAAATCGTGCTGCTTTTTTAGAACTGTTTACGTCTAAAACACCAGCTAAAAACATAGGTTGATTCGCAACAATACCAACAGATTTGCCACCTAAACGTGCAAAACCAACAATGATATTTTCTGCGTAATCTTTATGAATTTCGTAAAACGAGTCTTCATCGATAATGCCATGAATCACCGCATGCATATCGTAAGGTTTGTTAGGGTTTTCAGGAACTATCGATGATAGTACATCTCTAATTTCGTCTTTTAATTCAAATGGGATGTCATCGGCTTTTGTTTTATTACTCTGTGGTAAATAGCTTAAAAGTTTTTTAATGTCTTCTAAACATTCCACATCATTAGTGGATGTTTTATGTGCCACACCAGATTTTGAGGAATGTACGCTGGCACCACCTAATTCTTCACTGGTTACTTCTTCATTAGTTACTGTTTTTACCACATTTGGACCCGTCACAAACATATAACTCGTGTCTTGAACCATTAATGTAAAATCCGTCATCGCAGGCGAATATACCGCTCCACCAGCACAAGGACCCATAATTGCAGAAATTTGAGGAATCACACCAGACGCCTGAACATTGCGATAAAAAATATCAGCATAACCACCTAAAGAACGCACACCCTCTTGAATTCGTGCACCACCAGAATCATTCAATCCAATAATTGGTGCACCAACGTTAACGGCCATATCCATAATTTTACAGATTTTCTCCGCATGTGTTTCTGATAATGACCCACCAAAAACGGTAAAGTCTTGTGCAAATACATAGATTAATCTTCCGTTGACAGTGCCGTAGCCTGTAACCACACCATCACCATAAAATTGTTGGTCTGCCATTCCGAAATCCTTGGTTCTGTGTGTGACTAAGGCTCCGATTTCTTCAAAAGAACCTTCATCTAAAAGATACATTACACGTTCTCTTGCGGTTAGTTTTTTCTTTTGGTGCTGTTTGTCTATTCTGGCTTGTCCGCCGCCTAGTTTGGATAAGGCTAGTTTTTCGTTTAGGGTTTTTATGTTGTTGTTCATACTTTTTTCTTTTCTTGCTTTTTTCTCGCAAAGTCGCTAAGACGCAAAGCTGTATGTATTATATTGTTTATTGTTTAGTTGTCAGTTCATTTGAAACTCTGAAAACTGAGACTGCGACTGAAAACTAATTTGGTACTCGTAATAATTTCTGTTCTTCTAAATATTTTTTCAATGCAATTTTCGCAGCAATTTCTGCTTCTAATTTGTGTTGTGCTTCTAAAAGGCTAGGTGAGTAGTACTTTTTTACAAAATGGGTATCGAAGTTGCCACTTCTAAAGGCTTCATGTTCGCAAACAAACCGTCCAAATGGTAATGTGGTTTCTACACCTTTAATATGATAATTATCAATGGCTTTAATCATCAATTCAATAGCTTCTTCACGTGTTTCACCATAAGTGATTAATTTTGAAAGCATTGGATCGTAATAAATGGGAATATCCATACCTTCCTCAAAGCCGTTATCCACTCTAATGTTTTCACCTTCTGGTAATTTATAAACTTCTAAATTTCCCACGCTTGGTAAGAAATTGTTCATGGGATCTTCTGCATAGACTCTGAGTTCTAGAGCATGACCTTTGATTTTTAAGTCTTCCTGTTTAATATCTAGTTTTTCACCTCTAGCGACTTTAATCTGAAGTTCTACCAAATCAACACCTGCAATCCATTCCGAAACAGGATGTTCTACTTGTAATCTGGTATTCATTTCTAGGAAGTAGAAATTTAGGTTTTCGTCTAATAGAAATTCAACAGTACCAGCACCAATATAATCACAAGAACGTGCTACGTTGATTGCTGCTTGTCCCATTTCTTCTCGTAATTCAGGAGTTAAAACCGCAGAAGGAGCTTCTTCAACTACTTTTTGATGACGACGTTGTACAGAACATTCACGTTCAAAAAAATGTAATAAATTGCCATGCATATCAGCCATGATTTGTATTTCGATATGACGTGGCGAACCTACATATTTTTCAATAAAGACAGAACCGTCTCCAAAAGCTGATGTAGCTTCACTGATGGCTCTATTCATTTGCGATTCAAATTCGGCTTCATTTTCTACAATCCGCATGCCTTTTCCACCACCTCCAGCAGAAGCTTTAATTAGAATAGGAAAGCCAATATCCTTAGCAATTTTCTTAGCTTCAGGAATATCAGTTATGGCTTCATCTGTGCCAGGAACCATTGGTATATTGTAATCTTTAACCGTATCCTTTGCCGCTAATTTGCTTCCCATAACTTTAATGGCATGTGAGCGTGGTCCAATAAAGAGGATATTATTTTTTTCGCACAATTCTGCAAAATCAGCATTTTCACTCAGAAAACCATAACCTGGATGAATGCCGTCAACGTTAAGATTTTTGGCGACTTCTATAATTTTATCACCTCGTAAATACGATTCATTTGAAGGTGCAGGTCCAATACAAACCGCTTCATCTGCGTATTTTACATGCAATGCATTTCTATCGACTTCAGAAAATACAGCGACCGTTTTGATGCCCATTTTCTTTGCGGTTCGCATCACTCTGATGGCAATTTCTCCTCTATTTGCTACTAGTATTTTTTTAATTTTATGCTGAACTTGTTTCAGTATCTATTCCATATAACACGGAATATCTTTTAATTAAACTTACAATATCTACAAGGTTTTGACTTCGACTTCGCTCAGTCACCATAAAACTTTGCAGTATAACATTAGGCTTCAAATTCTATTAACATCGCATTTTTATCAACGGTTTCTCCTTGTTTCACACTGATAGATGTAATAACACCATCTCGTGGTGAATTAATGACATTTTCCATTTTCATGGCCTCCAAAATCAGTAAAGGGTCATTTTCTTTTACCTCTTGACCTTCGTTGACGCTAATTTCTAAAATTAAACCAGGCATTGGTGCTTTAATATCGTTGACTTGTTTTGAAGCACCAATTTCAAAGCCAAGGGCTTCAATTTGTTGGTCTAAATCATCATGGATAGAAACGTCATAGACGTTATTGTTCACCTTTACGGCATACGACTTTCTGTTGAAATCTGATTGTAAAATTTTAGCCTTTATAGACCTGTTATCTTGAAGAATATGATAATTATCTGTTGTGGTTTCTATGGCATCTAGAGACTCTAAAGTGTCTTTTGAAATATCGAAACTATGAGAACTATTGACTTTTATTTTGTACATAAACTAAGGATTATTATCTAATTGCTAATTTAAAACTAAATCATCAAATAAAATATAAAAATAATCAGCTTATTTTAAGAATCTTCTAAAGTTTTAAAGTTTGAATCGTCTTGGTGTTTTTTAATCGCTTTTTTAGATAGAACGATACCAATGATTAAAGAAACAAAAGCACCTATGGTGATACCAGGAATAAAGCTGATAAATAAGAAAAAATCATAAGCTCCGTGAAATAGAATGGCCAATCCTAATCCTGAAAAATTCAATAGTACTCTATTTTTAGAGAATTTTGCTTTTCCCATATAGTAACCCATTAATATACCAAAAGTAGCATGAGCAGGCACTGCGGTAAACGCTCTAGCAATGGCAACATTGTAACCACCATCAAGCACATACATAATGTTCTCGGTGCAGGCAAAACCCATAGATACCATTACAGCATAGATAATACCATCGTAAGGTTCGTTGAATTCTTTTTTTGGTTGTGCATAGTATTTAACAATAATGTATTTACTAAACTCTTCAGCTAAAGCGACGACGACAAAGGCCTGAATGAATTGCTGCCAAATACTAAACTGATCAGTGATGGGAATTAATCGTCCTGTAAAAAAGTATAATATAAATACGATAATAACACTGACGATTGCTCCTGAAAGAAAACTATAAAGTAATAAGCTTCTGGGTTCTTTTTCGTGTTTGTCTTGTACATAAATATATAAGATGATACTGAGAACTGGCGCAATTGCGAGTAAGAGTAAATTCATTATAAGGTGGTTTCTTTTATTGCTTTGAGTACAAATTCATAATAATTTGCATTGCTCGCTATAAAATGCTGATTGGTTTCACTGTGCGATAATAGGGTTTCAAATTCTTCAAAACTTACCAATTTCAGAGCTTCAACTTCGTCTTCCTGTGGCACTAAATCTTGCAGAGCAACGTTCAATTCACCAATAAAAACCTGATGAAATTCATTATCTTGAATTTTTCCATTACCATAACTCGATTCATGCAGAAACACACCAATATGTTGAAGCTTTTCTGGCTTGAGTTGTAAGCCTATTTCTTCTTTTGTTTCTCGCAAAGCCGCTTCAATAAACGTTTCTCCAGCATCAATATGGCCTGCGACTGAAACATCCCAAAGTAAAGGGTAAATCAGTTTTTTGTGCGAGCGTTGTTGTAGAAGAATTTCACCTTTAGCTGTAAATAGCCATAAGTGAATAGTGTTGTGATATAAGCCTTTGGCATGTGCTATGGATTTTAGGGCTGTTGTGCCTGTTGGTTTGCCTTTATTGGTAACAATGTCTAGAAGTTCGTCCATAGTTATAAGAAGACCTCAAGGGTTTTGGACACCTTTGAGGTCTTTAAAATTATTGTTTTGCTAAATCTCGCTTAGCGAGTTATTTGAAGTAACTAAACGTCTCTCCGTCTTCAATCTTAAGTAAAGTTTCATAAATCAACTTAATTACATTTTCAACATCATCTCTATGTACCATTTCTACAGTAGTGTGCATATAACGCAATGGCAAAGAGATTAAGGCCGAAGCGACACCTCCATTGCTGTAGGCAAACGCATCTGTATCTGTACCAGTAGCACGAGATAAGGCGGCACGTTGAAACGGTATTTTCTTTTCGTCTGCTGTATCTGTAATTAAATCTCTTAATTTTTGTTGAACGGCTGGTGCATAAGCGATAACAGGACCTTTTCCGATTTCTGCATAACCTTGTGTTTTTTGCTCAATCATTGGAGTAGTAGTATCGTGCGTTACATCTGTAACAATAGCCACATTTGGTTTAATGGTTTGTGTAATCATTTCAGCTCCACGCAAACCTATTTCTTCTTGTACGGAATTGGTAATGTAAAGTCCAAACGGTAAGGTTTTCTTATTTTCTTTGAGTAAACGTGCTACTTCGGCAATCATAAACCCACCCATTCTGTTGTCTAAAGCTCTGCAGACAAATTTGTCTTTATTTAGAATATGAAATTCATCTGGATAGGTAATGACACAACCGACATGAACTCCCATTTTTTCAACTTCAGCTTTATCTTTCGCTCCAATATCAATACAGATATTATCTGGTTTTGGCGCTTGCTCTTTAGCTTTACTTCTGGTATGGATGGCTGGCCAACCGAAAACACCTTTTACAATGCCTTTTTTAGTATGAATATTTACAATTTTACTTGGTGCAATTTGGTGATCGCTTCCTCCGTTTCTAATGACATAAAGCAAACCATTATCCGAAATATAATTGACATACCAAGAAATTTCATCAGCATGCCCTTCAATAACGACTCTATATTTTGCTTTCGGGTTAATTACAGCAACGGCTGAACCGTAAGTGTCTGTAATGAATTCATCTGCGTAGGGTTTTAAATAATCCATCCAGATTTTTTGACCTTCCCATTCGTAACCCGTAGGCGAGGCATTATTTAAATATTTTTCGAGAAAAGCAAGTGATTTTTTATTGAGAATACTTTTAGGAGCCATAAATACTTATTTTGTGTTTCTGTAAAAATAATAGGATTTCCTTAGCTTTTAGTCGCTTTTGAAATATTTTTGTAACAAAATGGTCTATTTTTACACTCATACAACTATAATCTTAAACGCACTATAATGAAGCTAGTTATAACCGATCTTACTAAAACGTATAAAAATGGAGTTAAGGCCATTGATAACCTTAATCTTGAAATTGGAACAGGTATGTTTGGACTCTTAGGTCCGAATGGAGCTGGGAAATCGTCTTTAATGCGGACGATTGCCACTTTGCAAAGTCCAGATTCAGGATCGATAGTGTTTGGCGATATTAATGTTTTAGAAGATAAAATGGCTCTTAGAAAGGTGTTAGGTTATTTGCCGCAAGAGTTTGGTGTTTACCCTAAAATGAGTGCCAATGATTTACTACATTACTTTGCAAGTTTAAAAGGAATTACCAATAAACAAGAACGAAATGATTTAGTAGATAAAGCACTTGAGGTAACAAATTTGAGTAGCGTCCGTAATAAACACGTTGCTGGATATTCTGGTGGAATGAAGCAACGTTTTGGAATTGCTCAGTTGTTATTAAACAATCCGAAATTAATCATTGTTGATGAGCCAACGGCAGGATTAGATCCAGCAGAACGTCATCGTTTTCTAAACGTATTAAGAGAAATAGGAACAAATCACATTGTCATTTTTTCAACGCATATCGTAGATGATGTAAAAGAATTATGTACAGATATGGCGATATTAAATGGAGGTCGAATACTCGCTCAAGCCACGCCAAAACAGATGACGGCAGCTTTAACGGATAAGATATGGATGACTACTGTTGCGCGTGAAGCCATTGAACAAATGCAAGATACTTACAATGTTATTTCTTCTAACTATAACGAAGACAATATGCTGAATGTGCGTGTGTATTCAGAAGGGTCTCCTGGTGCTGCCTTTGAAAAAGTGAAACCAACACTAGAAGATGTGTACTTTACAACCTTAAGTAATGACGAATTTGTCGCTCAATCAGAAATCGCTTAATTATGTTTTCAACAATATATTTACACGAAATAAAAACATGGTTTAAGAAACCTGCTTTTTATATATACGCTGGTATTATGATTTTGTTATCAATAGGATTGTCTGCGCTTGCAGTTGGTGTTTTTGATAGTGATAATGTTACGGTAACTAGTGCCATAAAACTGAATAGTGCTGTAGGTATTTATGGGTTACTGGGCCTTTTTGCCATATTTACATATTTACTAATACCTACCATTATTGGTGGTACGATACAGCGTGATTTTAAGAATAATACGCATTACGTACTTTACTCATATCCACTAACTAAAGTCAGTTATTTATTGGCAAAATTTAGTGCAGGCATGACGATTACATTGCTTGTAATTATAGCAAGTGCTATTGGTATTACTTTAGGTTTCTATTTGCCAGGTGCAAATGCAGATTTGGTTGGGCCGTTTAAAATTATGAATTATTTACAGCCGTTCTTAGTTTATGTTATTCCTAATGTGTTCTTTTACGGAGCAATCGTTTTTGCTATTACTGCTTTTTTTCGAAATATAAACATAGGTTTTATGTTTGTTTTGGTTATGATCATTCTTCAATTTGCAGCACAATCGAGTCTATCAACTATGGATGATACCTATTGGGTAGAGTTGTTGGAACCTACAGGTGATAGTGCAACTTATAATCAAATTAGATATTGGACGCCAGAAGAGCAAAGTACGCAACTCATTCCAGTTACAGGAACATTGTTGTACAACCGTCTTATATGGTTAGGTCTTGCGCTTCTTGTATTTGTGAGCGTATTATTCAAGTTTAAATTTTCTCAAAATCCTACAACCATTTCCTTGGTAAAAGCAAAAGCGCAACGTGTCACCAAAAGGAATTTTGGAACTATACAGAAAGTTGTTATGCCCGAAGGGACGCAAAACTTCTCTTTTTTAGGCCAACTTAAAACCGCTTTTATACTTGCCAAGTCTGATATTGCTTATATCGTCAAAGGATGGCCATTTATCATAATTGCATCGGTAGCTTTTGCCTTTTCATTACTGACAATGTTAATTACAGGTCAGCAATACGGAACAGATATATTACCTAAAACTTGGGTGATGCTCCAATTTGCAGGTGGTATTTTTAGCACATTTGCGTACTTATTAATATATCTCTACACAGGATTGATTATGAATAGAGCTAAATCAGCTCATACAAATCAGTTGGTAGATACAACAGCAACTAGAAATTGGGTGTTACTGTTTTCTAAATTTGTAGCCATATTTGTAATGGTGGCTGCGTTATTATTGATAGTTATTTTAAGCGGCATAATCATTCAGGCTTATAATGGTTATTTTGAATTCGAATTACCACTGTATCTATTTGATTTATATATGGTTAATATTTGGGATTTTCTTCCATGGATATTAATGTCTTTATTAATTCATACACTTATTAAAAATCGATGGTTAGGCTTAATTACCTTATTGGTCTTAGCTTTAGGAATACCGCCTTTATTAGAAGCTATAGGTGTTGAGCAAAGTCAATTTATATTTAATCAAGGAGCAGGTTCACCTAGTCCTAGTGATATGAATGGTTATGGCAGTGGTTTACCAGCTTACTTTACCTATCGTTTATATTGGATTCTATTTGGTATCGCTCTATTTGTTTTAGCCATTGTATTTTATCGTCGTGGTATGGGCTCTAATGTAAAAGAACGCCTTGCTTATGCAAAGCAGCGGTTTACAAAGCCATTAATTGGTGCAGTAACCGTTTGCTTATTAGGTTTCTTTGCTATTGGCGGATATATATGGAAAGTCAACAACATAGATAATGAGCGCACAACAGGCAAAGAACAAGAAGAACTTGTGGTTAATTATGAAAAAGAACTCAGTAAATTTCATAAAGTGCCTCAGCCTCGATTGGTAGCTGTTAATACATTTATGGATATATTTCCAAAGACACGAGATTTTAAAGCTGGTGCAACTTACACACTTATAAATCAAACCGATGTGGTTATAGATACGTTACATGTTAACTATCCTGATCGACCTACAACCATTGAACTAAATCGTACGACCGAAATTGTTTACGATCATGAAGACTATGATTATCGTATGTATAAATTTAAAACACCTTTGCAACCTGGAGATACGCTTATTATGACGTTTACTACAAATAATAGGCCTAATGCGTTTCTTGATAATAATTCTCCTGTTGTAGATAATGGAACGTTTATAAATAACTCTATTTTTCCATCTATTGGTTACAACGATCAAGGCGAATTGCGCAACCCTCAAGTGCGTAAAAAATATGATTTACCAGCAAAAGATATATGGCCAGATCAAAACGCTCCTGGTGCTAGAGAAAATAATTACATAGGCGGAAACAGTGATTGGATAGATTTTGAAGCCACAGTAAGTACCTCTAGCGATCAGATAGCGATTGCTCCAGGATATCTTATTAAAGAATGGGAAGACGATGGACGAAAATATTTTAAGTACAAAATGGATTCTAAAATCTTAAATTTCTATGCGTTTTTAAGCGGTCGTTATAAAGTGAAACGTGATGAGCACGATGGAGTAAAGCTAGAAATCTATTACCATCCAGATCATCATTATAACGTGGATCGTATGATGAATGGCTTAAAGGAAGGGCTAGATTATTACAACGACAATTATACACCTTATCAGCATAGGCAAGCACGTATTATTGAATTCCCTAGAACAGGTGGCGGATTTGCACAAGCATTTCCAAATACCATTCCGTTTAGTGAGGCCATAGGATTTATTGCAGATGTAGATGATGAAGATGATGACGCTGTCGATTACCCATTTAGTATAACAGCACATGAATTAGCACATCAATGGTGGGCGCATCAAGTTATAGGTGCAAAAGCTAAAGGTGCTACATTACTTTCTGAAAGTTTATCAGAATATAGTTCACTCAAAGTACTAGAAAAAACCAATGGAAAACAGCAGATGCGTAAATTCCTTAAAGATGCTATGGATGGTTATCTTTTAGGAAGAACTGTTGAGCAAATAAAAGAAAATCCATTAATGTATAACGAAAATCAACAATACATACATTACCAAAAAGGGTCTCTCGTTTTATATGCAATGAGCGATTATTTAGGTGAAAAGAAATTTAATAATGTTATAAAACGGTTTGCGGAGAAGTATCAATTTAAGGGTGCACCTTATCCAGTGGCAGCTGAATTTGTAGACGATATTAAAGCCGTGACTCCAGACAGTCTGCAATATGTCATTAAAGATATGTTTGAAACGATTACGTTGTATGACAATAAAGTGAAAGATGTAAAATCAACCGCATTAGACAACGGCAAGTTTCAGATAGATATTGAATTTGAAGTCAGTAAATACCGAAATGACGAAAAAGGGAAGCAACACTTTTCTGAAGTTGGTCGTGATTCAATTTCATACCTACCAGAAGGGAAGAAGAAACCTATATTGTCATTGCCACTTCAAGATTATATAGATATCGGTATTTTTGCAGAACATGAAGTAGATGGTAAAATGAAAGAGAAAGAACTGTACTTAAAGAAACATAAAATTACAGCCATTGATAATAAGATTACAATTATTGTAGATGAGAAACCAAAGGACGTTGGTGTAGATCCTTACAATAAGCTAATTGATAGAAATTCTGGTGATAATCGTCAGCGTTTGTAGATGGATTTTAAATTATGACAAGAAAGACCTTTCAGATGATACAATTTGAAGGGTCTTTATTTTTGCACTATTATTTTGCTAAAATGGAAATTCTTCAGCAAATTTAGCTGATACGTTTGGGTGTTTTTACATTTTGATGGCAACGTATTATTGGTGACTTAAAATGAGGTCATCGTTCGTGATTCTAATAGCGAAGTGATCTTAAGTCTTTTTAAGCAATATTAATAAGAATTTAAGGTTATACATTTGAATTATTACTAATTTTGAAAGGTCTTAAAATTCAACTTTGGAACGGTTTTAGCACTGCACAGATTCATGAAGTACATCGCCTACATACTATTATTTTTTTCAGGAGTCTTAAGTGCGCAAGAAAACCCTGTGAAACAAGACTCGACGGAAGTGCATTATATGTACATTGAAGGCGACTCTATTCCTGTAACTTCGGTAGAATTAGACGAAGTTTTGGTATTACCAAATCTTAAATTCACGGATCGCGAAGCCCGAAGACGTTATATCATTTTAAGACGAAAAACATTAAAAGTATACCCTTATGCTAAACTTGCCGCTGAACGATTGGAAGCTTTACAAAAACGCCTAGACGAATTAAAACGTAAGCGCGAAAAAAAGCGGTATGCAAAAATTATTCAGAATTATATTGAAGAAGAGTTTTCTGCTGAGTTAAAGAAGTTAACTAAAACCGAAGGTCAGATTTTAGTAAAACTCATTCATAGACAAACTGGTAAAACAACGTTCGATCTTATTAAAGAATTACGCAGTGGTTGGCGTGCCTTTTGGTTTAATAGCACAGCAAGTGTCTTTGATATTTCTTTAAAACGTGAGTTCAACCCAATGGAAGATGAAGAAGATTATTTAATAGAAGATATCTTGCAACGTGCCTTCCGAAATCAATATTTAGAACGCCAACAACCAGCGTTTGATATCGATTTTTACGCCTGTGCAAACAAATGGTCTAAATCTAAAAAAGTAATTGATACTAAGACCAAAAGTTAATTATGCGCATTCAAACCAAACGAGAAGAACAGCTTAATACCTTAACACACGGCTTTGGAGCACTTTTAGGAATAATTGCCTTAGTATTACTAATATTTAAAGTAGATGATTCTACACCTTGGAGTCTGTTTAGTGTTGTGGTTTATGGACTTTCAATTATTATTTTATTTTTTGCGTCAACATTCTATCATGCTGTAGAAGGAGAGAAGCGCAAACACTATTTCAGAATTGTGGATCACGTTAGTATTTATCTGTTAATTGCAGGGACTTATACTCCTGTATTATTAATTTTACTGACAAATAGCTTGGGTTGGGAGTTGTTTTGGTCGGTTTGGGGAATTGCAGTCTTTGGTGTGATTTTAAAACTCTTTTTCACTGGAAAATTCGAAATATTTTCAACACTCTTGTATTTGGTAATGGGTTGGTTGATTGTTCTCGATTTTTCAAACGCATCCAACGCATTAGGTACAGACGGAGTCTTATGGTTATTTGCTGGAGGTTTGTTCTATACCGTTGGTATCGTTTTTTATAGCATTCAAAAAATACCTTATAACCACGTTATTTGGCATTTATTTGTACTTGCAGGAGCGATGTGTCACTTCTTCATGATCTACCTTCACGTTATTCAACCTATTTGTAAAAAATAATAAATTGTACTATAATTCCGATTAGAATGATAACTCCAATTTCTATTTTAGACATCGTTGCCGATGTTTTTAAAGAGCTATTGGCAAAGTTCGTCATACTTTCGCCTTCTTGTAATTGTATTAGCGCTAAGTCGTCTAAATCTTTTTGAATTCTTTTAAGCTGCATTTGTAGTTTTGCGCGCATTTCTTTAGAATTTAATTGCATCATTGAGTTTTCAAAGATTTTTAATTCGTTAAAATGGTTCTCAAAATTATCCAACGACGTCTTTTCACCACGTGTTAATTTAGTAGATTTAAAACTTATAATAAGATCATCTACTTCATTATGATAAGATTCTGCTTTATAACTAAGGGTATCTGCAAGTAAGCCCTTTTCTTGATCGTGAAATATATTATTTAATTTATATAAATGACCTTTAGCAACCAAACGATCTTCATAAACTGACGTTAAAGATTCACTGATGGTGGTGAAGCGTTTTTTGTCTATTCTATTTGTGGCTAAAACGAGTAAGAATACAATTGCAAATGAAAAGCCAATTTTAACGCGGTTGTTGAGAGATAATTTATTGCCCATATTTTTCGTTTAATTAGGTGATCGAAAATACTTTAAATCTATGATTTTTACTAATATTTAACAGATGCTTTAAGAATTGGTACTATTAAAAAGAAAGATTTATAACAAGAATTATGGAGTTAAGGTTTAAAATTTTATTCACGAATAAAAACCATACAATGCTGCCAAGGTAGATTTGAAATATTCTCTTTTAATTTAAATCCAACGGCTTTCATTTCTTTAACAGCTTGGCTTTCGCTCATTTTGTGTACTTTTTTAATGGGCACAGTAGCATCTTCAGCACGATACTCAATTAAATAAATTTCACCATCTTCTCGCAGAGCTTCTTTAATAGACAAGAGCATTTCGTAAGGATAATTAAATTCATGATACACATCTACCATCAGTATTTTGTCAACGGAATTTTCAGGAAGGTTTACGGTTTTTTCAGTGCCTAAAACGGTACTAATATTTTTGCGAGACTCGTCATCTGAATTCTCAGTAATAGCTTCTAACATTTCTTCTTGAATATCTACAGCAAAAACAAACCCTTGGTTCGCAATTTTAGCCATTTTAAAGACATGATATCCAGATCCTGCACCAATATCTGCAATGGTGTCTTCTGGTTGAATATTCATGTTTTTAATAAGTTTGGACGTGTTTTCTTCGGCTTCAAGCTCAGGACGTTCTAACCAGCTCATACCTTGAAATCCCATCACATGCGCAATTTCGCGACCCATGTACCATTTGCCAATACCATTAGGATCTCCTTTTTTGAACGTGTACTTTTCGTCTTTTGATGTGTCTTGTCCAAATGAGCCTGTTGGTAAAGCAACGAGCGACAGAATTATTAAGAGTTTTGTAATGTGTTTCATGTAGTTTTTAATTATTTGTTTCAAGGTTTCTTAGCATCTAGTATCTATTTCATTCCGTTTTAAGTTAAGCAGTGTGCTAACTACTCTATCAATTCTACCGTCTTAATAAATACATTTTTTATGGGCCATTCTCCATCATCGGTTTCTACTTTCGAAATTTCATCAACCACATCCATTCCAGAAATGACTTCCCCAAAAACGGTATATTCACCATCTAAATGATACGCGCCATCTGGTTTCTGAACAATAAAAAACTGATACGGACTTGCTAATTTATAAGCATTTTCAATTTCACTACTTGGCATGGAAACTGCACCACGTTTGTGCGTATAACCACGTTTGGTATCTGGCGGAAGCAAATAACGACCAATTTGGCGACGTCTTTTGTAAATATCCATGCCATCGCTACTGCCGCCTTGAATCACAAAATTTGGGACGACTCTGTAGAATTGGGTATAATCAAAATAGTTTCGTTTGGTGAGATAGATGAAATTGGCGCGGTGAAATTTAGTTTTATCATAAAGTAAAATATCAATATTCCCAAAGTCAGTAACGATACGAACTTTATTTTCTTTGTGCTCTTTTTCGTATTCTAAAAAGAATTCCATGGCATTGTCGTCCGTAAGTTTTGGATAGGCTCTTTTTGTTTGCGAGGTAGCTTTGGTTTTAGCAATCGTAGAATCTTTTGCAACTGTTGTATTCGTTTTTTTTGAACTTTGCTTATCTTCACAACTCAGAAGTAACAATCCAACACTCACAGTAAATACGAATAGAAATCTCATAAATGCAATTTAGTACGTTTTTAGAATCGGTAGTAAAAATAAAACATATCACGCTTTCTGGCGAAGACTCTCATGCTAAAATGTCTCCTCCATATCGATTAGATTTGGCTAAGAAGATGAAAGAGAAATCGCAAACAGCACGAAAAGCCGCAGTTATGGCGCTGTTTTATCCCAATCATAATGATGAAACGTATTTAGTGTTGATTCTGCGAAAAACATATAAAGGAGTGCATTCTGCGCAAGTAGGATTTCCTGGTGGAAAATATGAAGACGAAGACGCTAATGATTTAATGGTTACAGCCATTAGAGAAACAGAAGAGGAAGTAGGTGTGTCAAAATCAGCTTATGAGGTTGTAAAAACCATGTCACCAATATACATTCCGCCAAGTAATTTTATGGTACATCCTTTTTTTGGCATTGCAAAACATCCTATAAAATTTACAAAGCAAGACGACGAAGTAGAAGCCATAATAGAAGTAAAGCTAAAGGATTTTCTAGACGATACAAATAGCATAACTACAAGAGTACCAACGTCTTTTAATGTTGAAGTGGACGTTCCTGCTTTTCAATTAAACGGCCATAAGGTTTGGGGTGCTACAGCCATGATGTTGGGAGAAATAAAAGACGTGCTAAAACAGGTTTTATAGTGCATCTTATTAATATATTTGTAAACGACTAACTTTTAAAATTAACTATGGGATTATTCAAAAGAAATCCTTTCGGTCATATACTTTGGGTTAAAAAATGGCTGATTAGACTTTTAGGTGTTTTTACACACAGACGTTTTAGAGGCTTTAATGATTTACAGATAGAAGGTTCTGATATTATTAAAAATCTTCCAGATACCAATGTATTGTTCATTTCTAATCATCAAACTTATTTTGCTGATGTTATTGCCATGTTTCATGTCTTTAATGCCAGTTTAAGTGGTCGTTTAGATAGTATTAAAAATGTGGGTTACCTATGGAATCCGAAGTTAAACATGTACTACGTAGCGGCAAAGGAAACGATGAAATCTGGTTTTCTTCCAAAGGTATTTGCTTACACAGGGTCTATAAGTATAGAACGAACCTGGCGTGCCGAAGGAAAAGATGTAAATCGCCAAGTTAAAATGAGTGATATCACCATGATAAAAACCGCTTTGGGTGACGGTTGGGTGATCACATTTCCTCAAGGCACTACAACACCTTTTAAACCGATTAGAAAAGGAACGGCACACATCATAAAAAAATACCAACCCATCGTCGTACCCATTGTTATTGATGGATTTCGACGTTCATTTGATAAAAAAGGACTGAGAATTAAAAAGAAAAATATATTTCAATCTTTTGAAATAAAAGAACCTTTAAAAATCGATTACGAAAATGAATCGATTGCCGACATTGTTGAAAAAATAGAGTATGCTATAGAGCAGCATCCATCGTTTTTAAAAGTAATTCCTCAAAAAGAACTTGAAGAAAAGGAGCGATTTAATAAGGAATTACGTGATATGTAAGTGTTTTATTTGTATTCATTAATAAATATTAGAATCCTTAAGAAATCAATTAAAAATGAAACTCATTCTCTCGTACATATTTAGGCTATAATAAATAAAGGCAACTTTTAAGTTATCACTATTTAACTGCAAGCTTTTACACCTCCAGCTTCTTCAATTCATCATAATTTGCCGTCAATCGCTTAATTAAAATACCATAAATTAATCGGTAGAATAACCAAAATAGAAATATAAACGCTGCTGATGCCACAATAACAATTAAAAGCATCACTGCTAATTGGGTATTTGATGCTGTGTTTAACATTTCTGAAATTTCAGGATGCTCGTTAATACTAAAATAGAGTGAAATAGGAATACTTATAACACCTGTAAATAAAATATAAAGCACGTAATATTTCACTATTTTGCGTGTCTTTAAAATGCTTTCCATAAGTTTTTTTACATCATCTGTTACTGTGATGGCTTTTTGCGCCTTAAAGAGTAAAAAGATGAAAAATATAGTGACTCCAAGGCTGAGACTGTTCAATCCAATATAAATCCAACTCTGACTAATATTTCCGAGTTCAGATTTCATTTGGTCTGAAAGCACAAAGGGCAAAAAGTTAATTAAGATCCAAAACACCAATTCTGCCATACTGATGTAAAACAAGGTTTTAACAATGGTAGATGATTTTTTATGACTCATTTTATAGATATCACTATCTGAAAACGATGCAAATTGATTGTCGGTTTTCTGCCAATCTTTTTTTAATAATTCTAATTCATCCATAATCTTACGGATTTAATATGGTTTTTAATTTCTTTTTCACACGGTTCATCTTCACTCGTGCATTAACTTCGGTAATACCTAAAGTCGCACTTATTTCTCTATAATCTTTGTCTTCTAAATACAAGAAGACCAAGGCTTTTTCAATATCATTGAGTTGGTGCACCGCTTGGTATAATAGTTTCAGTTGTTGCTCTTCCGTATCGTCATAATCCTCTGCTTTAATTTTAAATTGAACGGTATCAAAAGCTTGTGTATTGATGCGCCTTTTAGATTTTCTATATAAGGTAATAGCGGTATTTAAGCCTACGCGATACATCCAAGTACTAAACTTTGCTTCACCTCTAAACTTAGGGAATGCTCGCCATAATTGTATGGTGATTTCTTGAAACAAGTCGTTATGAGCATCGGCATTGTTAGTGTATAAACGACACACTTTATGCACAATGTTTTGATGCTTTTGCAACTGTTCTACGAAACTATGTTCTAGTTTTTTGTTCAATTAATAAATTAGTTAGTTATAATGTTAGTAGTAAACGGATCTGTTTTGTTACAAATTTATACAACAAATACATATTATTTTTTTTTGTCTATTAATTATTGGTAATGGTACTAAGTTTTTTTGATCTTAATACATTTAATAGTTCCTGTGGGTTTTATAAAGTCAGGGATTTTGCTTTTGAACAGAACGTATAATTTTAGAACATTTGAGAATATAGTTTTTAAATGATGTTTTTAGTTTTAATCGTTTATTTTTGCCGCCATTATTAACCATAGCCCATCGTGGCTTTTATATTTTTTAAATGAAAAAAATTTTTATTTTAGTTTTGGCGGCCTTTTTTGCAGTGTCTTGTTTAGATGATTCTGATGAAATAACACTACCTTCTAATGAAATTACTAACAGTCTAGCTTCTGGAACAGTATATGGCTCAGATTTTACTATTGGTGGAGGTAAAGTACAAGCGACAGACTTTTTTGATGTACCAAGTTTTAGATTTTGGATGACAGAAGAAGCTCTAGGTTGCGAAACATTAGGTTTTTCTGGTTTTCCAATCGTAGTAACTTCTCCAAATACGGTAGGTGTTCACACAGTGAATACGTATGCGACTTTTACTGATGCTGAGGCAGATTCGTTTATAAGTTTTTCTAGTGATATTACTGTTGAAATCATTTCAATTACAGATGATTTAGTTGTTGGTAAAGTACGCGCCATAGACAGTTTTACAAATAACGCCATTGAAGGTAGATTTGAGTTACCACTTTGTGAATAAACCTTCACATCAATTTTATAATTACAGAAAACCGCTTTTTAGCGGTTTTCTTGTTTAAAATAGATAGGTATTTTGGCTTAAACAAACTATTTGCAGTACCATACTAAAAGTTGAAATGTAAGTCAAGTAAGATGCCCATATGTAAATATACGAGAGCCTTATTTTATTATTACAATCAACTTTATTTTTACTAAATATGTCCTGTTAAGGACAACCTATTGGTAGAACAATAAAATTAGCGTTTGGCATTGTGCCTTTAGGTACAACATATGGTGTACTTAAAGGCACACTTGATTTCAGTAAAAGATATTTTTTACCTATATAAAGTCCCTAACGTGATAAAGCAAGAGTTTTGTTAACCTATTTGGTTGGTATTAAAACTAAAGGTAATAATTGAACTTTTTGTTTTAAGCTCAATTTGTAACACTCTAAAAATCGAATTTACAAAAAAATCAATGCTCAACCCAACTAGAGCTTAAACCAAATATATTCAATTCATCTCTAAAATTTTACAGTTCGGAAAAATAGAATTCGTGTTGGCTTAAAAATGGTTCAAGTTTGTACCAATCAATCAAATTCAAACTTTTATTATCAATCAAAAATGAAACATGTATTCACATTTATTTTTTTATTTCTTTTCACACTGACGTTTGCACAGACCATTATTTCTGGTAAAGTTCTCGATAAAAGAAATCAACCGATCATAGGTGCCAACGTATATTTAAACGGTACTTATGATGGAGCCACGTCAGATGATAATGGTAAATTCTCTTTCACTACAACTGAAAAAGGAGCACAAACCTTAATCATTTCGTTTATGTCTTTTGAAACAAAACAAATTATGGAAGATGTTTCAAAATTGAATAATATGACGATTAACTTACGTGAAGATGTGGAATCTTTAGATGCCGTAGTTTTGAGTGCAGGTACTTTTGAAGCTAATGATAATAGTAAGGTGTCTGTTTTAAAACCTTTAGATGTGGTCACAACAGCAAGTGCACTAGGTGATTTTGTGGGAGCCTTACAAACCTTACCAGGCACGTCTAACGTTAATGAAGACGGACGTTTATTTGTACGTGGTGGTAACGCAGACGAAACACAAATTTTCATCGATGGTATTCGTGTGTTTACACCATATACGCCTACCACTAATAATATTCCAACGCGTGGTAGGTATTCACCATTTTTATTCGATGGTATTACGTTTTCCACAGGTGGTTACTCGTCTGAATTTGGGCAAGCACTTTCTAGTGTACTACTTTTAAATACGATTAACGAACCAGATCAAGAAAAAACAGATATCGGTATTTTAAGTCTTGGCGCAAGTTTAGGCAATACTCAAAAATGGGAGAACTCTTCACTAAGTGTTAATGCATCATACATTAATTTAGCACCTTATTTGGCTATTTT
The DNA here is from genome assembly GCF_045105575.1 of Winogradskyella sp. GTDB lineage: Bacteria > Bacteroidota > Bacteroidia > Flavobacteriales > Flavobacteriaceae > Winogradskyella. Next base: position 92,158 of record NZ_JBGCDQ010000002.1, read on the forward strand.
TGAAGACAGAAATGAGTGGAAAAAGCCTTTTGAAACGGCTCAAGGAGAAACCGTTTTTAGACAAAAATTAGATAATGGTCTTTTAAAATTTTATGCGGCTTTCGATACCTCGTCTTTTGAATTGAACCAAGAGAATATTAATTTTGAAAATGGTATCGATCTTAGCCTAAACAATAATAATCTGTATTTCAATACATCATATAAAGGTGTTTTTGGTAATAATTGGACCTTATCTTCAGGTTTGAGTTATACTTATGCTAAAAATAAAACAGGTATTGATATTAATAAAATTACTGATACTGAAAACTCTGTTCATGCTAAAATAAAGTTGAAAAAGCGCTTTAACAGTCATTTTAAATTAAGTTTTGGAGCTGAACAATTTACAACCAAGTTTAAAGAGAATTTTAACGATGGAGTTATAGATGTTACTTACGGATTTGATAATAATATCACTGCAGGTTTTGCGGAAGCAGATCTTATTTTTTCTAAAAAATTAGCCTTAAAAGCTGGTGTGCGTGCCGATCACGGCTCTATATTTAATAGTACTGATATTGCACCTAGAGCAGCTTTAGCCTATAAAGTCTCTAAAAATGGACAGTTTTCTTTAGCCTATGGTAACTTTTTTCAGAATCCAAATAGTAATATTTTAAAGTTTGAACAAAATTTACAATCCCGAAAAACATCACATTACATTTTAAACTATCAGTACGTTAATGATGGAAAAATATTTAGAGCAGAAGCCTACCGAAAAGATTATGATAATTTGGTAAAGTTTGATGGTGAATTTGAAAACTTCGCTACTAACTTTTCATCCACAGGAAATGGATATGCACAAGGCTTAGATTTATTCTGGCGCGATAATACAAGCGTAAAAAATTTAGATTATTGGTTAAGCTATTCTTATTTAGATACCGAACGCAACTATCGTAATTTTGATAGCGCAGCGCAGCCTAATTATGCTAGCAATCATAATTTATCTATTGTTTGTAAATATTGGATCGAAGGTTTAAAAAGTCAGGTTGGTATGGATTACGGATTTTCATCTGGTCGTCCTTATACCAATCCAAATACAGGCCTTTTGTTAAGTGAGCGTACCAAATCATTTAATAATATCAGTTTAAATTGGGCCTATTTGCTCGATCAGCAAAAAATACTTTACTTCTCTGTAAATAATGTATTGGGTTTTAGAAACATTAATGGCTATCAATACGCCAACACTCCAGATGCTAGTGGAAATTTTAGCAGACAAGCTTTAACTCCTGCAGCAGATCAATTCTTTTTTGTAGGATTCTTTTGGACGCTAAGTGAGAAAGGAACGGACAATCAATTAGATAATTTATAATTTTTCAACCGTTGATTTGGTAATAGCATAATTTTTCGAGCAATTTCTTAATCAATAGAAATTCAATCTAATAATTAATTAACTTTAAAGCATAAAGTTAAAAGATTTATTATGAATCAGGTCATCACATTCGGAGAAGTATTAATGCGCATTTCACCAAGAGGGAATAAGAAATTTATGCAATCTAATATGGTTGAGTTTTATTTTGGTGGTACCGAATTAAACGTCGGTATATCTATAGCAAATTTTGGAGGAAAGGTAAAGCATATCAGTGCTGTTTCAGATGATTTTATTGGAGACACAGCCTTATCTTACATTAGAAAATTTGGAGTTAGTACCTCTTCAATTGTGCGCTCTAAGCGTCCTTTGGGTGTGTATTTTTTAGAAGTAGAAGCAGTGATGCGACCAAGTAAAATATCATATAATAGATCGCATTCATCATTTTCTGAAATTGTACCAGCAATGGTAGATTGGGAAAAAGCCTTGAGAAAAGGAAGTTGGATGCATTGGACTGGAATTACACCAGCATTAACAAAAGGTGCTTTTGATACGCTAAAAGAGGGCTTAGTTCTTGCTAGAGAAAAAGGTTTAACCGTTTCTGCGGATCCAACTTATAGAAGTGGTTTATGGCAATATGGACAAGACCCAAAAACGGCTTTAATAGAGTTGTTGCATTTATCTACAATTTTTATTGGTGGTATCAATGAGATAAATGAAGTATTAGGAACGGACTTTAGTTACTCGAATGAAGATTTTATAGAAGCTAGCCAGCGCATTATGGATACCTTTCCTTCTATAGAAAAAGTATTTGATAAAATTAGAACGTCCAAGAATTCATCTTGGCACCAAATTAGAGCAAGGATGTGGAACGGATCAGAGTTTAGAGAAACCCAAGACTTAGATATTACCCATATTGTTGATAGAATTGGCACAGGTGATGCTTTTGCAGCTGGTTTAATCTATGGGTTACAACAATACGACGATTATAAAGCCATGCTATTTGCAAGTGCAGCATGTGCATTAAAACATACTTACGAAGGAGATGTAAACCTTACCAATGTAGATGAAGTCATTTCCATTATAGATGGAAATATTTCTGGACGTTTTGTAAGATAATGTTCTTTAAATTATTGATTTTCAGGTAAACATGACATATGTCATATTTTTTACGCTTTATGATGATTAACTTTATAACATAAAATTAAACGTCATGGAAACTAAAAAAAACCCAAGAGCCAATGTAGGTCGAAACAGCAGTTTATATTTTGCTGTTGGCTTAAATGTAATGTTACTCCTTACTTATTTAGGACTAGAACATAAGACTTACGACACGCAAGCAACAAAAGTTGATATCTTAATGTTAGACGATCAATTTGATGAAGACATTCCTATTACAACGATCGATTTTGTGCCACCACCACCTCCTGCACAAAAACAGATTATTACAGAAACAATAACCATAGTAGAAGATGTGGTTGATGTGGAGGAAAGCCTTATTGAAAGTACCGAAATCGGACAAGACGATATTATAGATGATCGTGAAATTGGTATAGAAGATGTCGCCGTAGTAGAGGTTGAAGAAGAGATTGAAGTGGCTTTTGCGGTCATTGAAAAAGTACCAATATTTCCTGGTTGCCAAGGGACTAATGCAGAGTTAAAAGCTTGTTTTGAGCGAAAGATGCAAGAACATTTGCAAAAAAACTTTAGATATCCTGAAACAGCTGTCGACTTAAATATACAAGGTAAAGTCTTTGTGTTCTTTAAAATTGATAACAACGGTGTGGTAACAAAAGTGAAGAGTAGAGGGCCAGATCAACTTTTAGAAACCGAAGCCGAGCGTATTATTAATTTGTTACCAAAAATGGAACCTGGTAAACAACGTAACAAATCCGTAAGCGTTCCTTATAGCATACCAATCAACTTTAAATTACGACAACAATAACCGCTACTAACAGCCAGTTTTAATAGAGCCGATGTCTTCAAAAAGATTTCGGCTTTTTTTAGTTGTAATTTTTTAGTGTGTACCAATTACACAAATCCCCTTCATAAGTAAAAGTGCCAGAAGCTTGCATGCCTATATGTTTTAAAATTGTATTCGATGCGACATGGTCTATAGCTGCAGCAGCACCAATTTCTTCAAGTTTTAAATCTGTAAAGCCATAGTCTAAAGATGCTAATGCTGCTTCTGTGGCATAACCTTTCCCCCAGAATTGTTCTTTAAGTCGGTAACCTAGATCGTAATAACTAAATTCTTTTCTTAGGTTTTGCTCAAATTTTATTCCAGCCCAACCTATAAATGCAGTTGTTGATTTTTCAATCACTGCCAAACGTCCCAAACCATTGGTCTCATATTGCTCTAAAATGGCATCGATCATGAGTTGAGATTCTTCAAGACTTGTCACTGGCTTATTACCGAGATACACGTGTACTTTCGGATTAGAATCTAATTCAAAGAAATCGTGTAGATCTGTTTCTTCAACAGGTCTTAAGATGAGACGGTTGGTTTCTATGGGTTTAAAATTCATGAGTGGTTTTTGGTTATCGATTAAAAAAGATGTTCTAATAAATTAATTTTCGTTCTTGTTAATTTAAGTTTAAAGCTTTATAATGGTTCAGTACTACTATAACGGTCAGATAATTAACGATAAAAACACCAATTTAAGGCTAAAAAGTTTAGGTTTTTTTGCTACAACGAAATTAGTTAATTATTAGTTAAACTAAATGTAAGACTAGTAATAATGAAAGTATTACTATTATATTTGCATTCAAAATAACTAAAAATGACATTAAGACTTTCGGTTTTGATTATTGTACTAGGAATGTTTAGCTTATCTGCTCAGGTAGAAGAATCTGAAACAGGGGCATGGTACATGTATTTTTTAAATCATCAATTCAAGGATAGTCAATGGGGAGTTCAAGGCGATTTTCAGTACAGAGATTGGCAAGGACTTGGCGATATGGAACAATTATTATTGCGTTCTGGTCTTACTTTTACTCCTAAAGATTCTGGTGTAATGTTTACCTTAGGTTATGCTAATATCACTACAGGTCAGTTCGGTGATAATGATGATACTTCTGGTGAAAATCGTATCTATCAAGAGGCTTTAATTCCTCAAAAATTAGGATCACGGTTTTACTTAACACATCGTTTTAGATATGAGCAGCGTTTTGTAGAGAATCAAGATTTTAGAACACGTTACCGTTACAATTTATTTTTAAATGTGCCTTTAAACAAAACAGATTTGAGTCCTAAAGCATTTTATGCAGCTTTTTACAATGAATTATTTATCAACGGACAAACCGATATTGGTGATGGTAGAGCTGTTGAATTATTTGATAGAAACAGAACCTATCTCGGCATGGGCTATGTTTTAACTCCTAAAATACGCTTTCAGCTAGGTTGGATGAACCAAAAAACAGTGGCTTGGGGAAAAGGACAATTACAATTTAGTATGCATCATAACTTTTAAAATAACGTAAATAGTAATACATATGAAAACAATGATAAAAAAATTAGGTTTAGTAGTAATTGCTTTAGGTATGATGTCTTGTGAAGAGACTAAAAAAGAAGCTGTACCAGCTGATGATGTAGTTGCTGAAGTTGAGCAAACTCCAATAAAAAGTATCCTAACGGCCGAAGAACAAGCTGATATGTCGCCCGATGAAATTATTGGCAGATTGAAAAAAGGAAACGAGAATTTTGTAAGTAATAATTTAACGCAACGCGATCACTCCGAACAAAGACGTTTAGCCATGATTGGTCAGTATCCAAAGGCTATTGTATTATCTTGTGTAGACAGTAGAGTGCCAGTAGAAGATGTATTCGATTTAGGTATTGGAGATATTTTTGTAGCACGTGTCGCAGGAAATATAGAAAATGATGACATCGTTGGTTCTATGGAATTTGCAACGGCTGTTGCAGGTTCTAAAGTGGTTATTGTTATGGGACACACCGCTTGTGGTGCTGTAAAACACGCCATTGATAATACAGATGCGGCTTCTATGGATATGAATGCGCTTCAAAATTTATTAAACGAAATAAAGCCTTCAATGGCAGGTGTTGAGAACACAGGAGAGGTATCTTCAAAAAATCTTGAATTTACCAATAGTGTTATTCGTAATAATGCCATGCAAACGGTTAAAGATATTAGAGAAACGTCTCCTAAAATGGCATCCTTAGAGAACGAAGGAAAAATTAAAATTGTAGCTGCTGTCTATGACATGGCTACAGGTAAGGTAAAGTTTATGTAATTTTTCATAAATTTTGATTGATTGGTTGTTAGTGGCGAAGGCATTAAATTTATTTAATGCCTTCGCTTATTTTATAGAGATTATGGGATAAATTTAACAAGTGAATCTTTATTTTTGTAACTATGATAAAAGCACGTTACCATCAACATATTCTAAATTTTAATAGACCAAGCGGCACATCGCGAGGTGTTATGACCACGAAAGAAACGTGGTTTTTGGTTTTAGACAAAAAAGGAAAAACAGGAGTTGGAGAGTGTGGCATTTTAAGAGGGTTATCTGTAGATGATGTTTCAAATTATGAAGACCAATTAAAATGGGTTTGCCAAAATATAAATTTAGGATTAGATCAGCTCTTGTCGGAGTTAATAGAATTTCCAAGCATTCAGTTTGGCTTAGAAACGGCATTTAAATCTTTAGAAAGTCAAGATCAGTTTCAATTATTTCCTTCAGATTTTACTAGCGGAAAGGATGTAATTCCTATAAATGGATTGGTTTGGATGGGAAGCGAAGCGTTTATGCGCACTCAAATTCAAGAAAAAATAGAAGCAGGTTTCAATTGTATTAAATTAAAAATTGGAGCTATAGATTTTCAAACAGAATTGGATATTTTAAAATCAATTCGTCAAGAATTTTCAGTGTCAGATATGGAATTACGTGTGGATGCCAATGGTGCATTTTCACCACAAGATGCTTTAGAAAAGTTAAAACAATTATCAGACTACCAATTACATTCCATAGAACAACCCATAAAACCTAAGCAATTTGAGGCTATGGCACAACTTTGTGCAGAAACACCTTTGCCAATTGCTTTAGATGAAGAGTTGATCGGTGTTTTTAAATCCGAAGAGAAAGCACAAATCTTGCAAACCATTAAACCACAATATATTATTTTAAAACCAAGTTTGGTTGGAGGATTTGCAGGCAGTAAAGGATGGATCGATTTGGCTGAAGACCTAAACATAAATTGGTGGATTACCAGTGCCTTAGAAAGTAATATTGGCTTAAATGCTATTGCACAATGGACCTACACACTAAAAAGTGAAATGCCACAAGGTTTAGGTACAGGTAGTTTATTTACTAACAATTTTCCATCGCCATTAACTGTAAAAAATGGTACTTTGCAATACGACATAAACCAAAATTGGAATTTTAATATATAAGTATGAATTATATTCAACAAGCCTACAAAGGACAGCGCGAACTCTGGATGTTTATCTTAACTACGTTTTTAGTAGCTGGTATATTTATTGGTAATTTTATTTATTTCTTAGTCGCAGATCCTGCAGACTTGGATATGGCTTATGATTTAATGAAGCAGATACCAGCAAATGTATCTTTAGTTATGAACCTCTTACCATTTGCCTTTCTGCTCGGCCTGCTCTTCATATTAGTGAAATTTGTGCACCAAAGATCTATATTGTCGTTAACCACAACACGATCTAAAGTAGATTTTAAACGCATCCTATTTTCATTTTTAATGGTAACCTTCTATGCCGTTGGTGGCTTTTTCTTAATGTATTATATAGATTCATCAGAAATCGTGTATCAATTTGATGCGGTTAAATTCACTATTCTGTTCATTATAAGTATCCTGTTATTTCCGTTTCAAATAGGTTTAGAAGAATATCTGTTTAGAGGCTATTTAATGCAACACATAGGAATTTTAGTTAAAAACAAGTGGTTTCCATTAATTTTTACATCGATTTTATTCGGAATAGCACATAGTGCAAATCCAGAAGTTGGTGCTATCGGTTTTTGGCAAATGATGATTTTTTATATCGGAACAGGTTTGCTATTAGGGATTATGACCTTAATGGATGAAGGTTTAGAACTCGCATTAGGTTTTCATTTAGGAAATAACTTAATTGGTTCATTGTTAGTGACAGCAGACTGGACAGCCTTACAAACTGACGCCATTTTTAAAGATACGTCTGAGCCCATGATTGGCACTATTTCAGAAATTATACTACCTGTTTTAATAGTGTATCCTATAATGCTATTGATTTTATCAAAGGTTTACGGATGGACCAACTGGAAAGATAAATTATTTGGAAAGGTGACAGCGCCACCAAAAGAAGATTATAAAATAATTGAATAATAAGTAGAACACGTATAAAGTTATTTAGTTATTTATGAAATGCTCTAAACAACTAAACAACCAAATCGAAATCATTGTTTTAACCTTAAATTGCTAATAGATGACACCAACATATAATAAAGTACATAACCGTTTTAAGTTTAACGGACTTCATTTTACGCACGAAGATTTAAAAGAAGTCGCTTACAGCCTTATTAAAGAAGGCCTGCCTTACGAAAAAGTAACTGGTAATTTTTTACTAGATTGGTTAAATAGTAAAGATTACTTGTATGTTGCAACTTCCGGTTCTACAGGTCAGCCTAAGGAAATTAAGTTGATGAAACAAGCCATGGTCAATTCTGCCATAGCAACAGGTAACTTTTTTGGTTTAGAGCCTGGCGATAAAGCATTACATTGTTTGCCAAGCCATTTTATTGCTGGTAAAATGATGTTTGTACGTGCTTTGGTTTTAGGTTTAGAACTCGATTTTGTAGAGCCTTCTGCACATCCTATTTTCGATTACGAAAAAATTTACGATTTCTGTGCTATGATTCCGTTGCAATTAAAGCATACTATTGATTATGTTTATAATATAAAAACCATTATTGTTGGTGGTTCAAAAGTCACCAAACCTCTATTACAAAAGATTGCTAATGGTCAACCAAAGTTTTATGAAACTTATGGTATGACGGAAACCGTGACGCATGTTGCAGTAAGATCACTACAATCTAAATCTGGAAAAAAGGAAGCTTATTTTGAGGCGTTAGAGCATGTTAGTTTTGCTGTAGATGATAGAAATTGTCTCATTATTAATGCTCCAAATTTGGTTGAAGAGGCACTGATTACCAATGACATCGTTGATTTAAAAACCGAAACAAGTTTTGAGCTTTTAGGGCGATTTGATAACGTGATTAATTCTGGTGGAGTCAAACTTTTTCCGGAACAAATTGAAGATAAATTACAACCTGTAATTGATGAGCGTTTTATTATAGCAGGAGAAGACGATGCCGAACTTGGTGAGAAATTAATTTTGATTATAGAAAACCCAAGAGATTCTGCTGAAAGTATTAAAAACAGAATCATACAATTAAAAGGCATTACTAAATTCGAAATTCCAAAAGAAGTCTATACCGTAGATAAGTTTTTAGAAACCGTTAATGGAAAAATTCAGCGTAAAAAAACAATCAAGGCGGTTCTGAGATAGTTAACTCATTCAAATTGCCACTTCACTCATTCTAGGTTTTAACGCTTCGAGTTTATTTATAGGTTTACAGCAACTTATAAATCAACTCTTATGAAAAATTTCGTATTTATTTTATGTCTCGTATGTGCGTCTTGGCAGATACAATCTCAAGAAAAAACAATTTCAGGAACAGTCACTTCGGCTGACGATGGCTTGCCACTTCCTGGAGCAAGTGTCGTTATAAAAGGGACTTCCGACGGAGTTCAAACCGACTTTGATGGCAAGTATACGCTTAAAGTTAATTTAGGTGATGTTCTAATAGTGTCTTACGTAGGTATGGTAACTGAGAAAATTACGGTTGGCAAAAGTCTTACTTATGATGTAGCCTTGAAAGGCGATCATAGTCGCTTAGATGAAATTGTGGTAATGGCTTATGGGAAAACAACCAGACAATCAATATCTACTTCGGTATCAGCAGTTTCGGCGCAAAACTACCAACCAAGCAAATCACAACTTAGAAACCAAGCTAAAAAGCGAATGCACAATAAAATTGCTCAGCAACTCTCAGGTAAAGCTGCAGGTTTAACGATTAAAGGAACTCATTCGTCTGATGATTCTAACGTGTTGTATATCGTGGATGGTATTCCGATTCAAAAAGGATATAATATTTTGATAAAAGAAATTAAATCAGATGCAATAGAACATATCAATGTTTATAAATCTACTGAAGCCGTTGATAAATTTGGAGATTCCGCAAAAGATGGTTGTATTGTAATTACAACAAAACAAGGAAATTATCGCATTCAGAATGACGAAGACTATGCCAATATCACCGAGAATAATTTTGAACGCACCCAATTATCTCCCTTATCTACCTTTTCAATTGATGTAGATAAAGCAGGTTATAGTAACGTAAGACGTTTAATTAATAATGGAGAAACGATTCCTACAGATGCCGTTAAGCTTGAGGAAATGGTGAATTACTTCAATTATAACTATCCTCAACCCACAGACGAACATCCTTTTTCTATAAATACAGAAGTGGTAAAAACACCTTGGCATAACGACACACAATTGGTGAGGATAGGACTTCAAGGCAAAACGTATGAAAATGACCTGCTTCCAGCCTCTAACTTAACATTTTTAATCGATGTTTCGGGTTCAATGAGTGCTCAAAATAAATTGCCATTATTAAAAAGTGCATTCAAACTTTTGGTCAATCAATTAAGAGAAAAAGATAAAGTGTCTATTGTGGTGTATGCAGGTGCTGCAGGTGTGGTATTGGAGCCGACTTCTGGCGACCAAAAAGAAAAGATATTGGCGGCTTTAGACCAGTTAAATTCAGGTGGATCCACAGCTGGAGGTGCAGGTATTGAATTAGCTTACAAATTAGCAGAAAAGCATTTTAAGAAAAAAGGCAACAATCGTGTCATTCTAGCTACTGATGGTGATTTTAATGTTGGTGCTTCAGGTGATAAGGACATGAAGGCATTAATTGAAGAAAAACGTAAAACTGGAGTGTTTTTATCTGTTTTAGGCTTTGGATATGGTAATTATAAAGATTCAAAATTAGAAATTTTAGCTGATAAAGGCAACGGAAATCACGCGTATATTGACAACATGCAAGAAGCACAAAAAGTCTTCGGAAAAGAATTTGGTGGCACGCTTTTTACCATCGCTAAGGATGTAAAAATTCAAGTAGAATTTAATCCTAAAAAAGTACAAGCTTACAGACTTATTGGTTATGAAAATAGATTGTTGGCCGACGAAGATTTTATAGATGACACTAAAGATGCTGGCGAATTAGGAAGCGGTCATACGGTTACGGCTTTGTATGAAATCATTCCAGTAGGAATTCAAAGTGACTACCTTAAAACTGTACCAGAATTGAAATATACTAAACCTGAATCAGTTTCAGATTATAATGAAGAACTATTCACAGTAAAATTCAGATATAAAAGACCAAATGAAGCCAAAAGTATCGAAATGGTTCATGTGCAAGATCATAACATTACTGAAGCGTCTAGTGATATGAATTTTGCTTCAGCCGTGGCCTTATTCGGTATGCAACTGCGCAATTCAAAATACTGCAATAAAGCAACAACGGCAGAGGTGATTGCCTTAGCTGAAAATGGCAGAGGAGAAGACAATGAGGGTTACAGAGCTGAGTTTATCCGATTGGTAAAATCTTATGACAATTTGAAATAGAATCTTCTTAAAGTAAAAATTTCTCTAATACCTTTAGAAACGCTTTGGCGAATTCTAAAGGTATTTGTTTGTATTCAAAAATCAAAAACAAGAAAAAAATTATAATAAAAGTTTGCAGGTTCATTAACTCATTCAAACCAATACTTCACTCATTATGAGTTTTATAAACTGTATATCATGCTTAAATTTAGGAAACTAAAAATTTTTAACCATGAAGAAAACAGCCACTCTAGCAATTGCATTACTCATGTTTTTAACTAGTATTGCACAAGAAAAAGCCATTGAAACAGAATCTGTAACTTTAGATAACCTCATTACTTTTATCGTTGAGCATTACAGCGTTGAAGCAGATTCTACTAAAACTAAACACCTCACATTTCTTATTGAAACCTATGATGATGACTTTAATACGGAAGATGGTGTTATTTTGAAACAAGCCTTTAAACTATTGTCTAAACGTGTTACTGAAAACGATGTCATTACTATGGTAACTTATAATTATCTTAATGGCATTGCACTTAATAAAGCTAAAGCGACAGAGGTGAAAAAGTTATTGTATGCTATAGAGCATCCAAAAATGAGTATGACTAAACTTGAAGACGATGGCATTTCAGTTGCTTATAAATATGCTGAAGAACATTATATAGAAGGTGCTGAAAACGCAGTAGTAATGATCCGACTTCCAAATAGAAAAGTAGACGTTTCTAGAGCCACTGTAAATACTGCTAAAAACACCAATTCAAATAAAGGAAATGCGGTTGTTTTGTCCGCTATTGCCTTATTACCAGAATTAATTGCGATTATAAAAGATTAATAAGCATAAAAAAACCCAATGCGCTGGCATTGGGTTTTTTAACACTAAAACTTGCAAGAATTAATTTCCAGCAGATAAATTTTTCATTTCTTCTTCAACCATTTCGTAGAATTGATCAATTTTAGGTAATACAACAATACGTGTACGTCTGTTTTTTGCTTTATTCTCAGCAGTGTCATTTTCTACTAAAGGCACGTAAGAACTACGACCAGCAGCAATTAATTGTTGTGGATTAACTTCTAAGCTTTCTAAAACTCTCACTACAGAAGTGGCGCGTTTTACACTTAAATCCCAGTTGTCTAATAATGGTGGCTTGCTGTAAGATACATTGTCTGTGTGCGATTCTACCATAGCTTCAAAATTAGGCTTGCTGTTAATCACTTTTGCAACTTTCGCTAAAACTTCGTTAGCTCTATCTGTTACAATATAACTACCACTTTTAAATAACAATTTATCAGCAATAGAAATAAAGACGACTCCTTTTTCTACATTCACTTCGATGTCAGGATCACTAATACCAACGGCTTTCTTAAGGCTACTGACTATGGCAAGGGTGACACTATCTTTTTTAGTCAGTGCATCTTGTAGTCTTGTAATTTTTAAATCACGTTCTTTTAAACTTTCTAAAGATTTTTCAAGATTTTCTGAACCTTGTTTTGTCAATGTGGTTAAATCTCCTTTTGTATCGATTAAATCTTGGTTAGATTTACGCAAATCTGCTAGTTGTTCTCTCATAGTTTCCACACGCGCCATTGCAGCAGCTTTGTCAGAGAGGCAGCTATTTAATTTAACGGTTGCAGTATTTAATAAATCTTGACTTTCTTGATATTTTTCTTGAAGTGCTAAATGTTCTTTTTTCGCGACGCATGACGATAATACTAGCATCGCACCAACACCTAATAACATTAATTTTTTCATAATTGAATTCTAGTTTTAATTTTTAATAACAACATATCAAAATTATAGAAAAGAAAGGCGCGTAGTACATGGATTAACAAAAACTTTAACAATTTTACAAACAATTAAAATCGCGTGCGGTTTTTTATAAAATAAGACCAAACAATGGAGCTAGTTTCGTAATAACGAGCCCGTTTTGGAAGTTGCTTTCGCTGTTTTAGAATTCGAGGTAAATTAATGTAGAACGCAACGTGTGCCTTAAGAATGGCAGCAAAAAACAAGGGTTTAAATTGAAACAAAAAACGAAGGGCTGCAATGCCGTCTAAAACCATTCGGACCCAGATTTTAAATACCACATTCTTGTCCGCGTTTTTTAATAAAGAAAACAAGCTATTTCTAAAATTGAGATAGGTTTTCTTTGGGTTGGTATGGCTTAACGTTGCACCACCAACATGATAAACCACAGAAGTTCCCACGTATTTTGAAGTATAGTCGCTATTAAAAGCGCGCCAGCACAAATCAATTTCTTCCATATGCGCAAAATAGCTCTCATCAAAACCGTTTAAGGTTTTAAAAACCCTCGTTTTTATAAAGAAACAGGCACCAGAAGCCCAGAAAATAGATGTAGTAGCGTTGTATTGTCCTTTATCTTTTTCGATGGTATCAAAAATACGTCCACGACAATAAGGATAACCAAATTTATCAATAAATCCACCAGCTGCGCCAGCATATTCAAAATGCGATTTTTTTTTGTAATCTAAAATTTTTGGCTGAATGATGGCTGTAGCTTCGCTAGCATTGAATTCAGAAATAACAGGTTGAAGCCAATTTTCCGTGACTTCAATATCGCTATTCAACAAGCAGAGTAGTGGTGCTTCAATTTGTTTTAGGGCGTCGTTATAGCCTTTGGCATAGCCACCATTTTCAAGATTCTGAATGATTTTTACCGTTGGAAAATGTGTCGTCACAAAAGCAACTGAGTCGTCCGTTGAGGCATTATCAGCAACATAAATTAAGGCATCTTCAGAATAGTGTATCACTGAAGGTAGAAATTTTTCGAGCAAGGCCTTTCCATTCCAGTTTAAAATAACAACAGCAAGATCTTTAGTTTGAAGCATTTATTTCGTTTTATAATCTGGAATATCTTTTAAAAACGCGTAACGTTCGGCTTTAAAATCCATTTCACAATAATAATGATTTAAACCATTAGTTACCATTAAATACGTGGCATTTAAGACCAAGTTGTAACGTGCAATCTGATCGAAAGTCGTTTGATCGATATTAATTTTATGCGATTTGCACTCAACAATTAGATAAATGCTGCCATCTGGATTAAAAATGACAATGTCATAACGTTTTTTTAAACCATTAATGATGAGTTCTTTTTCAACATTAATTAACGATTTAGGATAGTTTTTGTCATTAATTAAATAATGTACACAGTGTTGTCTTACCCATTCTTCGGGTTGAAGAATGATGAATTTTTTCCGAATGACATCAAAAATAGAAACTTTATTTTCTGTACTTTTGAAACGGTATTCAAACTTTGGAAAGTTGAGTTCTTGCACTAGCGTTAACACAGTAATTTGATCAAAGTTAAACAGAATACTATAAATCACAATCTTTAAATCCCAAAATTCGAAATTGAGCTTTTAGCTTAATGTAAACGTATTTGAGTTTGGAATTTATTTTTTGGAATTCTAAAAGTTTTGGACGACGTAAAACAATTAGTTACAGCTATTAAAAAAGGCGATCTTAAACCTATCTATTTCTTAATGGGTGAGGAGGCTTACTATATCGATAAGATTTCAGATTTTATTGAAGATACTGTTTTGGACGAAGCTGAAAAAGGATTTAACCAAATGGTATTGTACGGTCGAGATGTCACTATAGATGACATTGTGAGCAATGCAAAGCGCTATCCGATGATGGCTGAACGCCAAGTTGTGATTGTAAAAGAAGCTCAGGATTTGAGCAGAACAATTGAGAAATTGAAGCAATATGCCGAAAACCCTCAACCCTCTACGGTTTTAGTTTTAAATTATAAATACAAGAAATTAGATAAGCGAAAGCCTTTATATAAGGCTATCAATAAAAATGGAGGTCTAGTTTTTGAAAGTAAAAAACTTTATGAAAATCAAGTACCCGATTGGATTAGACGTGTCTTAAAAGGACAAGGTTATGATATTTCACCAAAAGCAGCTCAGATGCTAGTTGAATTTTTAGGTACAGATTTAAATAAAGTGAATAATGAGCTCAATAAGCTCAAAATTGTTTTACCAAAAGGAACACAGATTACACCGGAGCACATAGAAGAAAATATAGGTATAAGCAAAGACTACAATAATTTTGAATTACGAAAAGCAGTAGGTGAGAGAAATGTTGTGAAGGCTCACAAAATCGCAAAGTATTTTAGTGATAATCCAAAGGATAATCCGATGGTGGTGACAGTAGCATTACTCTTTAATTTTTTCTCACAATTATTGCATCTTCATGGTATGAACGATAAGAATCCACGAAGTGTTGCAACGGCTTTAAGGGTAAATCCTTATTTTGTAAATGAATATCTCACGGCAGCTCGTAATTACCCAATGCGAAAAGTGAGTGCAGTGATTGCAATATTAAGAGAATTTGATGTGAAAAGTAAAGGTGTTGGAGCTAATGCACTACCTCAAGGCGACTTGCTTAGGGAGTTGCTAGTTAGGGTTTTAGGGTAGAGACTATTGTTCTTCGAGAATAGATGTGCCTTCGGACTGATCACCAGAAGTCCATTTCCATGTTTCATGAAGTCTTATGGTTCCATTTGGAAGAATTTCAGGTTTAGACGTGCATATCCCAGTCATTAATTCATTATTTTGGTTTACTTGATGGTAGTGCATATCAATAGTACCATCTTCAGAGACAAGACCTATAAGATGTCCTTTTTTAATAGTACTTCCTGCATAGTCCGAGGTTAAAATGGGTCCATGTTGTTTGTACTGAAAAATAGTATCACTAGAAGTTTCACTATTATGAGATGTTTTTATAGGCTTAAAAATCTTTCCGTCATAGTTCATTTATTAGTGTTTTTTTCTTGAGAATTCTATTATGTTTTGTAGCATATTTCAGGTTCTCAATTCACTCTTTTGTGAAGAGAGACACTTGTGTAATATGGATTGAAATAGAAATATGAGCTTCTAAAGAAAAAAATTAATTCAATAAAAACGCCTTCATTTCATTATAAGATCCAATGGAAATTGCGACTTTTTCTTTATCCATAACCGCTTCAATTTGAGGTGGTAACTCTATATTTTCCTTAATAACATCCTCAACAACATCCAGGAATTTAGTAGGATGTGCAGTTTCTAAAAAGATGACGTGAGCCTTGTTACGTTCCAAATATGTCTTTGCACCTAAATACCCAACAGCACCATGAGGATCTGCTATATAATTATAGTCGTAATAAAGCTCTAAAAGTGCCTTTCTTGTTTCATCGTCTGTATAACTAAAAGCCGATAAGTTGGCTTTTAAATCATCAAAGTTATTATCATGTAATTCTTGTATTCGTATAAAATTACTTGGATTACCAACGTCCATGGCGTTACTTATCGTTTGCACAGAAGATTTAGGTATATAGGACTGAGTCGTCATAAAATTAACTACCGTATCATTGGCATTATTAGATGCAATAAAATGCTTTACTGGTAAACCTAATTTTTGTGCCACCATGCCCGCACAGATATTGCCAAAATTACCACTTGGTATAGAAAATGCAATGTCTTTATGTTTGGCTTTTAATTGCTTATATGCAAACATAAAGTAAAAGAGTTGCGGTAACCAACGTGCAATATTTATAGAGTTGGCAGAGGTTAATTGCATTTTACTTGTTAGTTCCTCGTCCATAAAAGCACGCTTTACCATATCTTGGCAATCATCAAATACACCGTCTACTTCTAAGGCTGTAATGTTTTGCCCTAAAGTTGTAAGTTGTTTTTCTTGTATATCACTTACTTTGCCACTAGGATACAATATAACGACATTAACACCTTTTACGCCTAAAAATCCATTGGCCACAGCACCACCCGTATCTCCAGAAGTAGCTACTAAAACCGTAACTTCGTTGGTGTTAGATGTGTTGAAATAGCCTAAGCATCTGGCCATAAAACGTGCGCCAACATCTTTAAATGCCATTGTTGGGCCATGAAATAATTCAAGCGTAGAAATGTTCTCATTGATTTCTACAACAGGAAAATCAAAATTCAAAGTTTCTTCAACTATAGTCTTTAAAACGGCTTCTGGAATCTCAGGTACTATAAATTGTTTAATTGCTTCAAAGGCAATTTCTACATTCGATTTATCTTCTATCGTTTCAAAAAAGGAAGCGTCTAAAGGTGTGATTGTTTCAGGGAAATATAACCCTTTGTCAGGTGCTAATCCTCTAACAACAGCATCTGCAAAGGTCGTGTTTGGTGCTTTTCTATTTAGTGAGTAGTAATTCATAGTTGTTTAATTAGTTCAGTTTTTTGAATCGACTGATAATGTCAGTCTGAGCCTAGTCGAAGACCTTTTGAAATTAACTGATCTGCACGTCGGCTGAGCTCAGTGTAACAGCATTATTAGTTTATGGGCTTTATACCTTTAACATTT
>NZ_JBGCDQ010000003.1:0-87223 GCF_045105575.1 Winogradskyella sp.
CCCAATCCAATGACGGTACTTGGTCAAAAAAAACAAAGTTCTTATCTGCTTCTTTCCATACTTTAGACAATCCATAGATTTTCTCTTTATCTGTTAGATTTTCTGGAACTTGAGAATACGCATTTCCAATAATTGCTACTAATCCAAATAGTAAGATGATTTTTTTCATTTTTGATTGATTTTAGATATTTTTAATTTGTTACCAATTATATAGTGAAGATGACGCCAAGCATATAAACTATTGATTACTAAAGTTTTAAATATATTTTTAAAATTATAAGTGTTCGGTTTTAGTACACTTTTTGTACGTAATCGGACACTTTAAAATTTGAATAATTGAATATTTTACTCCGAGCGCAAAGAATCTACAGGATTAGCATTTGCCGCTTGTAATGTCTTCGCACTTATAACTAATAAAGCAAATAAAATCATAGCGCATCCGCTTACCAAAAACACCCAAAAACTAATGCTTGTTTTATAAGAAAAATCTTGTAGCCAATTGTTAATACCAAAATAAGCAATTGGCGCAGCAACAATAAACGCAATGGCGACGAGCACTAAAAATTCTTTACACAGCAGCGTATTGATTTGCAATAACGAGGCGCCCAAAACTTTGCGCACGCCAATTTCTTTGACACGACGATTTGTGGTATAAATCACAAGACCCAGAAGTCCTAAACAGCTTATTAAAATTGAAAGTCCAGTTGACCAGTTAAGTAGCTTAGATATTTTTTGTTCGCGATTGTAGAATTCAGCTATAGTCTCGTCCATAAATTCCAAACGATAATCGTCGGTTTCGGAGTAGACTTGTTGATAAGCATTTTCGATTTTTGATAATGTGGACTTCAAATTTTCTGAAGATTCATTATAAAACGATATGTGTACAGCTTGGTACAAACTAACATAAGGTCGGTACCAATCGCCAGCTAGTGCCATCGGTTTTATTTCGGACTTTAAAGAACGTTGGTTAAAATCTGCCATGACACCAACAATGGGAATAAGCTTATTATTTGTTTCAACTTGTTTCCCAATTGCTTCGGCTGGATTAGAAAATCCTAACTTTCTCAATAATGTTTCATTAATCACCAATTCTCTAATGGTATCGTTTCTGTAAAGGCGTCCATCTAAAAGTTGAAGCTCAAATAATTTGGCATAATTTAAATCACCATTAATATATTGCATTTCGGATTTTGCTATGTTTTTACCATCGGTATAGGTAACATTTGTTGAATTTACCGAATTTGAAGCTGGACCTTTTCCGCCAATACTGACTTGTTTTATTTCTGGAATTGTTTTCAACTTTTCGGCAAACAGCAATTTTTTAGAAAATTCTTGCTCGGCTCTTGGCTGAAATACCGAAACAATAGCATCCGTTTTAAACCCCATATCCTTAGTTAATAAGTAGTTAATTTGTTTACCAACCAATAATGTGGCAATGATAAAAACTTGCGCAATTGTAAACTGAAACACCGTTAAAAATTTACGTAAACCTACTTTACGCTCGGCTGAAGACATTTGATTTTTCATCACAGAAACCGCATTGTATTTTGAAAGTACCAAAGCAGGATAAAACCCAGATAAAAATGTAACTAATAAAAGTAAAATAATAATACCTATTACAATTAGAGGATTACCAAATAATTGAAAACTTAATTCTTCTGGTACAAAATCTGAAAATACGCTAATCAACCATTTTGAAAGTAATAATGACAAAATTGCTGAGCATAAAACTAACAAAAACGTTTCGCCCAAAAACTGAACAATAAGTTGTTTTCTGCTGCTGCCCAAGGTTTTTCTGATACCAATTTCTTTGGCGCGCTGCGAGGCTTGTGCCGTATTGAGATTGATAAAATTAATACAACCCAATAGTAGTAAAAAGAGTGCGACAAGTGCCAAATTTCTTAATAGCGGTTTGCTGGCTTGTGCCTTTTCCCAATCGTAAGTACCGTAATCCTCGTTAAAGTGAATATCCTTAAGTGCTTGTAACTTAAATTTGCGCGATTGGCCATATTTGATATCATCTTCGTCCGTATGTTCTAACGCCAAATCATCCAAAAGTTTTTGTACACTTGCTACATTTGCATTTTCTTTAAACTTTACATACAATTGCGAATTACCGTTTGTATTAAACCAATAGCGCTTAGTAATATCTCTTTTTTTGTTAGTTTGTAGTAAGGTTGCATGAGATACAAATTCCTTAAAAACGATATCTGTTCGTTCTGTAAAGTTTTCTACAACACCAGTAACCTTAACATTTATTGAGTCGTTGTAAATTAATGTTCTACCAACAATTTCTGTAGGCGAAAGTTTTGGGAAATATTCTGCTGCTCTTGTTTGGGTTAATACAACTTGATTTGGATTTTTTAGTGCTTCAGTTTTATTGCCTGCTAAAAAGTTATATTGAAAAATATCCAAATAATTTTGGTCAGCGAAAATCACAAATTCTGGCCATTTTAAGGTAATATCGTTTTGTTTGTTAACTACATTTGATGGTCTTTCGATGTAAAATTCGCTTACAGTTTCAAAGTTTGAATTGTCTTCAATAGCACCTTTTAAAGCCAGTGTTATGCCTGAATTATAATATTTTTCTTCTGGGTCTGTAAATTCAGAAACCACACGATAAATATGGTCGCCGTCTTTATGAAAATCATCAAAAGTGTAATCATAATAAATCATTAGTCCAATGACAAATGATGCGCTTAAACCTATAGTAAGGCCAATAACGTTTATAATAGAAAACACCTTATGCTTCATTAGGTTTCTCCATGCTATTTTGAAATAATTCTTGATCATGATTTCTTTTTTTGATTTTGATTGATGATGACTATTCTGTACGCAATGACTTCAAAGGATTAGATGTCGCTGCTTTAATAGCTTGAAAACTCACGGTAACTAAGGCGATAACCATAGAGCCTAATCCGGCAACGACAAACATCCACCATTTAATATTTATTTTATATGCAAAATCTTCTAACCAACTATGCATTAAATACCAAGCTATTGGTGCCGAAACAACAAATGCAATGGCTACTAATTTTATAAACTCCTTAGAAAGCAGATTAACTATACTTCCAACAGATGCACCTATAATTTTACGTATTCCTATTTCACGTTTACGCTGTATTGTACTGTAAGCAGCTAATCCGAGAAGTCCTAAGCATGAAATAAAAATTGCCAATAAAGCAAAACTCATAAATAAACTTTCAAATTGTTCTTCTGCCTGATATTGATTATTGAAAAGTTCGTCTAAAAAATAATACTCAAATGGATCTCCAGGCATAATTGATTTCCACGTCTCCTCAATAGAAGCTAAAGTTTGTGATGTATTGTTTCCTTGAATTTTTATGGTAATAATATCGGTTTGTTCTGAGTCTAATCGCATGGTCAAAGGACTAATTTCGTCTTGCAAAGATTTATAATTAAAATCCTTAACCACACCTATAATCTCACCATTACTTCCCCATTGTTGATAGTCTGCACCAATAGCATCTTGTGCGTTTGCATAACCGAGAAGAGACACTGCCTTTTCATTTATAATCATCGCTTTACTTGAATCTGAAGCAAAATCTCTAGAAAACCCTCTACCTGCAACAATTTTCATTCCTAATTGTTTAAGATAATCTTCATTAACGAAGTACAAATCTAAATTAGCAATCTGCAAATCACCTTGTTGATTTTCAATTTCGGAATAGGCAGCAGAATTCCCTGTACCTGGAACACTTGACGCTAAAGCTGTACCTTTCACTCCTGGAATTTTTGAAATACTATTTACCAATGCATCTTGACCACTTCCTATTTCTGTAGGGATTACTATGGTTTGCTCTTTACTAAATCCTAAATCCTGATTTTGCATAAATCGCATCTGATTGTAGATAACGATAGTTCCGATTATTAAAGAAATAGAGATTGTAAATTGTACGACTACTAAACTTTTTCGTAATAAAATACCTTTAGTGCCCGTTGAAAAACTGCCTTTAAGCACACTAATTGGCTTAAATGAAGAGAGTATTATTGCAGGATAAACACCTGCTATAACACCAATTACCATGGCCATTAAAAATAGATAGAGGATATTAATAGGGTCTGCAAAAACACCAACACTTACTATTTTGCCTGCCAAATCATTAAAATAAGGCAATCCTAAAGCGGTTAATCCCACAGCTACAAAAAATGCTATGATGCAGAGAATAATAGACTCACCAATAAATTGAAAACCAAGTTGACTTTTCTCTGCACCAATAACTTTTCTAATCCCTACTTCTTTTGCTCTTTCAACTGAACGTGCTGTCGCTAAATTGATAAAATTGATACTCGCAATTAGTAATATAAAAATGCCTATAACTGAAAATACATATACATTACTAATACTACCAGAAATTGAGCTACCACGATCCGATTTTAAATACACATCCTTAAATGGTTCTAAAAATAAAGTAACAAACATTTTTGATTGTCGCATTTCATCTCCAGTTCGTTTTTCAAGAAAATCGGGAAACTTTGCTTCTAGGATTTTTGGACTTACTTCTGCTGCTGTTAAAATATAAATAGATGGATCATAATTGTCCCATTGACCATCTCTACTGTTTGGTGCAGCATTATAAGTAATCATTGACACTATAATATCTGCCTGAATATGAGAATTTTCAGGGATATCTTTCATAACCCCTGTTATAGTTGCAGGATTATCAAGACCTTCGACTACCAAATTCTCTCCTATTGGGTTTTTGGAATCAAAGTATTTAGTCGCCATAGTTTCAGAAATCACTAAACTATTTGGTTGTTTTAAAACTTGAGTTTTATCACCTTTTAAAAGTTCGAAATCGAAAATTTCGAAAAAGGCAGAGTCTACTGCAATAACCTGCTCTTCTAAAAATTTAGTACCATCTTTAACTATTGTAAAGTCTTCATCTGAAACTCTTGTGAATTTCAAAATTTCTGGAAATTCTTTTTCTATGTTTGGTCCAACTGCCCATGCAGCAATAGGTGCTTCAATTTTTTCTGATGGCGTATCAATATCAGCAACAACTCTATATATATAATTTCCTTTACTGTGCATATTGTCATAGCTCAATTCAAAATTCACATATAGTAGAACTAGAAAACCAGCAGTCATACCAATAGCAAGGCCTGTTATATTAAGTAAAGTGAATCCCTTGTGTCTATACAAGTTTCTTAGTGCTATTTTTAGATAATTTCTTAACATGATTTTTTTGATTGAATTCTTATTGATTTACTCCGAGCGTAATGAATCCACAGGATTAGATGTCGCTGCCTTAATAGCTTGAAAACTGACCGTGATCAGAGTAATTATTAATGCCCCAAAACATGCAATAGCAAACACATCCCAACTGACTGTAGTTCGATAACTAAATTTCTGTAACCATGCTCCCATTACATAATAAGCCAATGGTGATGCGATTAATAAAGCTATAATTACCAGAGTTATAAAATCTTTAGATAGTAATAACCATAACTGACTAATAGATGCACCCAACACTTTTCGAACTCCAATTTCCTTAGTACGTTGTTCGGCTACAAATGATGCCAATCCAAAAAGGCCTAAACAACTAATAAAAATAGCTAATGCAGTAAAGACTCTTGCTAAACTCGCAATTCGTTCTTCCGAGCTAAATTTTGCCCCATATTCTTCATCTACAAATTGATAATCGAAAGGAGTATTTGGGAAGTTTTTCTTAAAGACACTTTCAACTAGTACTAAATTTTCACTCGTACTTTTTTCAGGATTAAGCCTCACATTATAGAATGCTGTATTCCCATATTTCTCAAAGACATACATTGCTTGTTTCACAGGACTATAGGGAGATTGTATTATCATATCCTCTACCACACCAATAATTTTTAATGGTGGATCGACATCTTCAGTATCAGAATCTCTAATATATTTTCCGATTGGATCTGTAAGATTCATATATTTCACAGCTGTTTGGTTAAGAATCACCGCATTAGAATCTGTGGCAAATTCTCTGGAAAACCCTCTACCTTCAACTATTTTTAAACCTAAAGTTTCTGTAAATTCATAAGAAACAGAAGTATACGCTAAATCTTCTTGAAAACCAACAGGTTTACCTTCCCAAGTATAACCTGACCTGTTAGACCAAACATTTGTCATTGGTGCGCTTGTACCAGCCATTTCTAGAGCTCCACCTGAAGCTAAAAACTGCTCACGCATTATATCTTTTTTCCCAATAAACTCACTACTCATTACAGGGATTTGAATTAAGCCTTTTGTATCATAACCAACTGGTCTGTCTTTAGAAAATTGAATTTGGTTCATCACCACAAGTGTTCCAATAATTAATGCAATTGAAACCGTAAACTGTGTTACCACCAAAAATTTTCGAGGTAATGAAGCAAAACGACCAGACTTAAACGTGCCTTTTAAAACCGCTACAGGATTGAATGATGATAAATACAAGGCTGGATAACTACCAGCTAAAAAAGCCGTAACAAATACAAAGACTAATGCGATTAGCCAAAATTGAATATTCGCCCAAGGAAAAACAATCGCTTTACTCGCTAAATTATTAAATCCATTTAAAAATAATATAACAATACCAAGTGAAAATACGAACGATAAAACAACAATTAGAAACGACTCGCTTAAAAATTGGAATATAAGTTGGCCACGTTGCGAACCGATGGCTTTTCTAATACCTACTTCAGTTGCTCGTTTTTCTGAACGTGCGGTGGATAAATTCACGAAATTTATACAAGCTAACAACAAAATAAATAGTCCAATAATACCAAACAGCCATACGTTTTCTATACGCCCTCCAGATTGCACACCATTTTCGAAATCATTTCTTAAATACCAATCTTTCATCGGAAATAAGAATATTTGAGGATTAAACTGTGCTGTATCTGTTGATGTATTTTTCTTAACGTTAATAATTTTAGAGGTAACAGCATCCATGGTTGTATTCTCATTAATTTGAACAAATAATTGAAATGAATTATTTCCCCAAGCTTCCTTAGAAAGTTCTAACCAAGGTTGTGTAGTGACATAATATTTCCATGGTATGAGATATTCCATATCACTGAATGTATTATTTTGAGGGATATCTTTATAAACTGCAGTTACCATTAAATCATCTTCGTTATTTACTTTGACTATTTTACCAATCGCAGTTTCATTTGCAAATAAAGATTTTGCTAAAGATGCAGACATCATTATCGAATTCTGCTCTTTAAGACCATTTCTCACTCCCTCAATAATATCTAAATCTAACATTTCTGGACCATCGTCTTGCATGGCATTTCCATTTGTGTAAATATTAGTTTCACCATACTTTAAATATCTTGGCTGTTCCCAAGATGCCATAACAAGATGCTTAAAATTATCATTATGACCTTCTCGTAAAGCAAATTCTAATGGTCTAGGAATTGCAGGACCAGTACCAATGGTATTATTGATTGTCTGACTCTGATAAATTTGAGCAATGGTCTTTTTATTTTTAAAATGGCTATTATAATTTAACTCATCAACGATCCATAAACCTATCATTATAGTAGCTGCCATACCAACAGCTAGTCCAGAAATATTAATAAATGAATACACCTTATTTTTGATAAGGTTTCTGAACGCTATTTTGAAATAATTCTTAAACATCTTTTCTATAAGTTACTGTTCGTCTTATGCTAAATTTATTTCAGCATCTGATTGATTTGATTGATTGGATTATTATAATTTGGTATCAAACGTTCAGTATAATTACTGAAACTAGTTCAGCAAAAGTTACTGTTCGCTTTTTGATTAATTTGGCTTCAACATCTCAGTATAAATGATTGATTGGTTGATTAATTTTATACTGAAGCGTTTTCCAACTGATTGATTGATGAAAGTCGATTTAAGCTAATATGTTTTCCGTCACTTTCTGTCCATCTAACATTCTGATGATTCTGTGACTGTATTTGGCATCGTGCTCACTGTGCGTTACCATAATAATTGTTGTACCCGCTTCGTTAAGATCAATTAGCAAGTCCATAACTTCATTTCCATTGGTACTATCTAAGTTACCAGTTGGCTCATCTGCAAGAATTAATTTTGGTTTATTTACTACAGCTCTTGCTACAGCGACACGTTGCTGTTGTCCACCAGATAATTGCTGAGGAAAGTGATTACGACGATGCATTATTTGCATTTTCTCTAAAACCGCTTCCACTTGTTCTTTGCGCTGTGCTGGTTTTACGCCTGTGTATATTAATGGCAATTCTACGTTTTCAAAAACCGTAAGTTCATCTATAAGGTTAAAGCTCTGAAATACAAACCCAATATTATGCTTACGCAATTCTGAACGTCTACGCTCATTAAAGCCTGCCACTTCTATTCCGTTGAACATAAAACTTCCACCATCTGGATCATCTAGTAATCCTAAAATATTTAGTAAAGTAGATTTACCACAACCTGAAGGTCCCATTATTGCCACAAACTCACCTTCTTTTACTCCAAATGATAATTTGTTAAGCGCAATAGTTTGTACTTCTTCAGTCTTGTAAAATTTCTCTAAGTCTGTAATTTGTATCATTCTGTTCTTATTTACTTTTAGCTATTCGCCCTTGGCTTTTAGCTTTGTTAATTTTATTTATTTTTTATCTATAATCTCTTTTCTAACTTTTCTATTTCAAAATAAGTTCTTCAGTATCTCCAAAAGAATCATAACTAGACGTTACTACTTTATCTCCAGGATTTAAACCTTCAAGCACTTCGTAATATTCTGTGTTTTGGCTTCCTAATCTAATGTTTACTTTGTATGCTGTTGTACCGTCTTCACTTACTTTAAAAACCCAGTTGCCTCCAGTTTTTTGAAAGAAGCCTCCTTTAGAAACTAATAAAGCTTCTTTCTCTGCACTTAAAGCAACTCTAATTTGTAGGTTTTGACCTCTTCTAATCCCTTCTGGCACATCACCTTCAAATTTCATATCGACTTGAAAACGTCCATTAGTCACTTGTGTAAACACTTTCTTTATAGTTAAAATGTAAAGTTTATTATTAAGTGTAAACGTTCCTGTCTGACCATTATAAATTCTAGAGATGTAATGCTCATCAATATCGACTCTTACTTTGTAGCCGCTTGTGACGTCAACTTGTCCTAAACGTGTGCCTTTCGTTATAGATTGACCAATCTCTGCATCTAGTGATGTTAACTGCCCATCAATTGGCGCACGCACCACTAAATCACCTACTTTTTTACGCATTAATTCTAAAGCACTTTGTGTTCTGGCATATGAGTTTCTGGCTTGGTTGACTTCCAGTTTTGTTGAAATTGTATCCTCTGACAAGACTTGCTTAGACAATTTCATGCGTTCTTTTTGATACTCATAATTATTCTGAGACGATTCATAATCCATTCTTCCAATAGCACCTTTGTCATATAAACGCTTGTTCAAATTATATATACGCTCGGCCTCAATCAAATTATTTTCTACGTCTGTAAACTGATTTTGTCTGTTAATTGTATTCTGACGTGCTGCATTTTGCGAAATCTGCATTTGGGTCAATAGATTATAAACCGAGGTTTCTTGATTCACCAAACTCAACTCTAAATCTGTATTCGATAATCTCAAAATTGGCTCTCCTTTTTTTAACATGGCACCATCCTCTACAAATTTTTCTTCCACACGACCACCTTCCAAGGCATCTAAATAAATGGTTGTAATTGGCAATACGATTCCGTTAACAGGTATGTTCTCTTGAAACACGTCTTTAGAAACTGTATTTATAGAAATACGCTCTTTTTCGACATTCAATTTAGAACCACCAGAGGTTTGTAAAATCACATAAACGATTAAAGCTATTATTGCTAATACTCCACCAATAAGTCCTAGCTTTTGATTTGAAAATTTTTTCTTCTGAATTGGAACGTCCATTTTTTATTCTTTGTTTATACAGTTCATATAGTGAAGATGATGCCAAAACATTAAAGACTTTTAAATCAGTTGTTTATGTTTTTATTCAAAAATAAAAGTGTTCGGTTTTGATACACTTTATGTTCGAAAATGCACACTTTTGTTGACCCAAAAATTTTTAGTTTTTGAATATAAAATAGCTGAATATAAAATCGTAATATTGTATGGATGGTTTTAAAAAACGCAACAATATTAGTTATAGACGATGATGCTGACGTGCTTACAGCATTGCGCTTACTCCTTAAACCACTTGTAAAGGAAGTAGTCACCGAAAAAAACCCAAGCAACATACTTTCTCAAATAGAAAAGAAAAACTACGATATCATTATACTAGACATGAACTTTAATGGTTTAGTCAATACTGGTAACGAAGGTATTTTTTGGTTAAATAAAATCAGAAAACAAAAGCCTGAAACTGCTGTTATCCTTATGACAGCTTATGCCGATATCGATTTAGCGATAAGAGGTCTTAAAGAGGGAGCTGCTGACTTTTTAATGAAACCATGGAAGAATAACAAAATCATAGAAACCATAACCACTATACTGAGCAAGAAAAAATCTAAAGGATCTAAAAACAACGACAACAGCATAAGTAGCACAGACATTATTGGCGACAGTCAAGTTATGAACGATGTTTTCGTAAAACTAAAAAAAGTGGCACCAACTGATGCTAATATTTTGGTACTTGGAGAAAACGGAACAGGTAAAGATTTAATTGCTCGCGCGCTTCATGATAATTCACATAGACGTGATCAACCTTTTGTAAAAGTCGATGTTGGAGCCTTAACAGATTCGCTATTTGAAAGTGAACTTTTTGGTTACAAAAAAGGTGCTTTCACAGACGCAAGAGAAGATAGAAAAGGACGCTTTGAAGCCGCAAATGGAGGGACATTATTTTTAGATGAAATTGGTAATATTAGTTTAGGACAGCAAACAAGACTTTTAACCGTTTTACAGAACAGACAAGTAACGCCTTTAGGTTCTAACGATGCCATTCCTATTGATATTCGTTTAATTTGCGCCACTAATATTAATCCACACGTATTAGCAGACGAAAAGAAATTCAGAAAGGATTTAATCTACAGAATAAATACGGTTGATATTATCGTGCCTCCATTGAGAGATCGTGGTACCGATATTACAGAATTATCTCATCATTTTGTATCGCTTTATGCCGAAAAATATAATAAGAATCCTTTTACTTTTGATTCCGGATTTATTTCAAAATTAAAGAAACATGATTTCCCTGGAAATGTAAGAGAACTGCAATATGTTTTAGAACGTGCTGTAATCATGACCGACGGTAGTATTCTAAAACCAGAAGACTTAGTTTTCTCTTCCATAGAACGAACCACCTCAACCACTAGTGTTGAAACTAAAAGTTTAAATTTAGACGATTTAGAAAAAAATGCCATTCTTACAGTTTTGGAAAAAAACAGAGGGAACGTTTCTAAATCTGCCAAAGAATTAGGAATCACACGAGCTGCTTTATACAGACGATTAGAAAAATATGAACTATAAAGGCTACATCTTAAAGCTCTTTTTTAGAATCGTACTCATCGTAAGTGCCATACTTGGGTTAGTTTATAAGTTTCAAACAGAACAAACTGCATATACAATTGTTCTTAGCATTGTTTTATTATACTTATTTATAAATACGTACAGTTTTATAAAGCGT
This sequence comes from Winogradskyella sp., assembly GCF_045105575.1. GTDB lineage: Bacteria > Bacteroidota > Bacteroidia > Flavobacteriales > Flavobacteriaceae > Winogradskyella. The sequence continues at coordinate 11,606 of NZ_JBGCDQ010000003.1, forward strand.
CGCTTTGTAGCAATGGATGATTTTTTTGAAGCGGTGAAGTATCGTGATTTTTCAAGATGGTTTCCAGAAGATCTTGGTCCAAAAGATATTCGATTTTTATATACTGGTTTTAATGAAATCAATCGAACGATTAAAGAAATAAATTCTCAGAATCAGGCGCAATACGTTTATCTACAAAAGATTCTAGAAATGGTGGATATTGGAATTATCGCTTATAATCTTGAATCTGGAGATGTACTTTGGAGTAATGATTCTTTTGGAGATATACTCGATGTACCTTCTTTTAAAAACATCAGATTTATTGAAAATAGAAAGCCCGAATTATACAATACTATTTTTGAAACCTATCATCGAGAACCAGATTCTATTTCTATTGCCTTACAAAACGATAGTATTAAAATATTGATTTCTGACACTGTTTTTCAGGTTGATGAAGATGCTTTCAAATTAATTGTCATTCAAAATATAGATGATACTTTAAATAAAAATGAGTCTGAATCTTGGAAGAAATTATTAAGTGTTATGACTCATGAAATCATGAATTCTATTGCACCAATTTCATCCTTAGCAGATACATTGCAAAGAAATTTACAAATTGCAATAGAACAACCTGAGGAATCGCGTTTAGAATTAGAAGACCTCAATGCTGGTATTAAAACGATTAAAAACCGAAGTGAAGGACTTTTAAAATTTGCTAAAACGTATAGAAGTCTAAGTAAAGTAACCCATTTAAATTTACAGCGAACTAAGGTTTCAGATGTGCTCAACAATATTCAATTGTTGATGGAACCATCGATAAAAGCTAAAAATATTGATATAGAATTCAACGTATCTACGCAAAAATTAGAATTAGATATTGACACACATTTAATAGAACAAGTATTAATAAATCTTATCTTAAATGCTGTTGACGCCTGCAAAGATAAAGAAAACGCAAAAATTAAAGTTTTAGCAAATCAAAACCCAAACAGAGATACTGTTATAAAAATCGTTGATAATGGTTCTGGAATTCCGCAAGATATTCTTGAAAATATTTTTGTACCGTTTTTTACCAGTAAAACGACAGGAAGCGGTATTGGCTTAAGTTTATGTAAGCAAATTATGCTGCTTCACAAAGGCCGGATTATTGTAAAAAGTATAGAAGGTGAAGGCTCTGTTTTTAGTCTGGTGTTTTAAACTTATTAGTTCTCAAAATTCCCAATACCTTCTTTCAACCATTTATAATATTGCTTTGCATCTGGTGTGTAAGCTACAGGCTCATTTAGGTTGTCTTCATTATGATCCATCAGCACATAATAAGGTTGTGTATTGGTTTTGTACTTAATGGTTTGCATTTCGCTCCATTTCTGACCTTTGTTTCTCAACTTTTTTCCTGGTCTTAATTTTGAATCTGGTGCTTCGCCTTCAGGAAAATCAATTTGCTCATCGACATATAATGAAATTAAAACGACCTCATTTTTAAGCTTCGATAAAATTTCAGGTTTTACCCAAACATTTTGTTCCATTTTACGGCAATTCACACATGCCCAACCTGTAAAATCTAACATTACGGGTTTACCGACTTCTTTTGCATAAGCCAAGCCTTGATCGTAATCATTAAAGGCTAAAATATCATGAGGTGCTAATAAATGTGCTCCTTCTGGTAAATCTGAATGACTTGCACTTGCTCCTCCTCCACCTTTTGAGTTCCCTACTCCATAAGGAGACTCACTATAATCTAATGGTGGAGGAAATGCACTAATCAAATTTAAAGGTGCTCCCCAAAGTCCAGGAATCATATATATGGTAAAACTAAGCGTTAGTAGTCCTAACAATAATCGGCCTACTGAAATGTGTTTCAGCGGTGAATCATGTGGCAACTGAATTTTTCCAAATAAATATAAAGCCAAGGCTCCAAAAATAGCAATCCAAATCGCTAAGAATACCTCACGCTCTAAGAAGTGTAATTGTAGTACTAAATCGGCTTGCGATAAAAATTTAAATGCCAAGGCCAATTCTAAAAATCCTAGAACCACTTTTACAGTATTTAACCATCCACCAGATTTTGGTAACGAATTTAACCAACCTGGAAATGCTGCAAATAATGCAAATGGTAAGGCAATAGCAGACGAAAAGCCTAACATGCCAATCACTGGTGCAATACCGCCTTTAGATGCTGCTTCTACTAAGATGGTGCCTACAATAGGACCAGTGCACGAGAATGAAACTATTGCCAACGCTAAAGCCATAAAAAAGATACCAACGAGTCCGCCACGATCCGCTTGACGGTCGGCTTTATTTGCCCAAGAATTTGGTAATACAATTTCAAAAGCTCCTAAAAACGAAATGGCAAATACCACTAATAGTAAAAAGAATATAAGGTTAAACCAAACATTGGTTGCCAGTGCATTTAAAGCATCTGCACCAAAAATTGCTGTAATAATAGTACCTAACAGAACATAAATTACAATAATTGATAAGCCATAAATAATAGCATTTCTAATACCTTTGGCTTTAGACTGGCTTTGTTTTATAAAAAAACTAACCGTCATTGGTATCATCGGAAAGACACAAGGAGTTAACAAAGCCACAAATCCTGAAAGGAAAGCGACTATGAAGATAGACCATAAGCCTTTACTATCACCTTTATCTTCGTTAGATGTACTTGTGAGATCTTCGGTTTTTACTGGGTTAGTTAAATCGAATTCTAAATCTAAATATGTTGGTGGTGTGCATTGTGTATCATCGCAAGCCATAAAGCCAACTTCGGCTTTAACCGATATGATGTCTTTATTTGAAACTTTAATTTTTTGTCTGAACTGAGCAGACTTCTTAAAAAATTTAATCTCCGCTCCGAAGACTTTATCCATTACCACTTTACCTTTTTCTTCTTTGGTTTTTCCCTCTAAGGTTACACCATCCTCAAGTTCATATTCAAAACTTGTTGGTATTGGTCCTTCTTCAACATTTTGCGAGTATAACTTCCAATTGTCTTGTATGGTTGCTGTAGATACTAAAACATATTCAGAAGCATTTAGTTGTTCAACAGATGTACTCCATTTTACAGGATTAAGAATTTTAGGAGATGATTCAGAACTTAAAGTATTCGTTTCTGGTGTACCAAATGAAATAGTGTCTGACTTAGCTTCAAGAACTTTAGCGTCTTTTAAGTTGAATTTTAAATCAATATAATTTGGTGGCATGCATTTTTCATCATCACAGACCATGAATTCAACCTCACCTTCAACTAAAGATAATTCCTTATTTAAAACTTTAATGCGTTGTCTGAACTCTGCTTTATCTTCAAAAAACTTAATTTTCATTTCAAAAACAGGATCATCAACAATTTTTCCATCCTCTTCAATCGTCTTTCCAACCAATTCAAAATCTGAATGCTTTACATAGGTAAAGGTTGATGGAATTGGACCACCATCTGGTACAGTTTGAGAATACAAATGCCAACCAGAATCAATTGTTGCTATGGATATTAAATCGTATTCGGTATCAGATATCTTTTCGGTTTTAGTTTCCCACTTTACAGGATCAAAAACTTGAGCATCTAAATTAAAGGAAAACGAAAATGCCAAAAGGCAAAAGAGAAGTACTTTTTTAAAGTTCATAAACGAAATCTTAATTTACAAATGTAAGAGACGAAAATACGGTTCGCATTTAACAGTCGTCTAATTTATAAAAACCTTAAGAATAAAAGAAGAGAAATGGAGTGTATAAAAAACCCGAACGTTAAGTTCGGTTGGTCATTTTATGATTTGATTTCAATTTCGAGCTTATCGGAATGTTTCCATTTGGATATACCACCTTCAAGATCATATACTTTTTCGAAGCCTGCGTCTATCATCTTTTTAGAGCATTTTGCACTTCTACCACCAGATTTGCAATAAACAATTACAGGTTTCTTTTTATCTAGTTTTGAAATATCTTGTTCAAAGGTTGGAGACGTAAAGTCTATGTTTTGAGAATTTGCTATCCGAACTTCATGATGCTCTTTTGCTGTTCTCACATCTATAATTTGCGCATCTTCTAAATCTAAAATAGATTGCATTTCTTGAGCCGTTACGAGTTTAACCTCACTATCTGAATTTGAATTGATGCAGCTTGTACCGATACTTAATACAAGTAAAAGGCAGCAAATGGTAAATCTATTTTTCATGTTTTTGGTATTATTGTTTGTGGGCAACTTCGCCCTGCCAATCTGTAAATCCGCCTAACAAATTATAGGCATTAGCAATGTCTAATTGGTTCATAATAGCGCAAGCCTGTCCGCTTCTACCACCAGATTTGCAATACACATAATAACTTTTAGATTTATCTAATTGCTCAATCTCATCAATGAAACCTTGGCCTTTAAAAATATCTATATGTATAGCATCAGGTATCATGCCTAAATCGACTTCATCTTGTGTTCTAACGTCTAAAATCACCGAATTATTGTCTTCTTTAAGCTGTTTTGTCCAATCTTGCTGGGATAAATCTGCCATTTTTAAGTTCTATGTTTAAACAAAATTAACATTTCTTTATGATATAGACGTAAAAAAATCCAAAGTGTTACACTTTGGATTCATTTTTTAACATTTTATCCTCAACTTAATTCAGGAACTCATCGATTTATTTTGTGCCTTTTCTAAGGTTACACTTTAATAGAACAACCAATCGCTTTAGTTTCCTTAATCTCAATAGCGGTGTTATTTAAAAGTGCATACACTGCATCTTCAACGTAAGTTTCTGTTACCGCTGTAGCGTCTTTATAATTATTGTCAATAGCACCAATATATTTTACCATATTTCCCTTTTCAGTTTTTTGTAAAACATAAACATGAGGCGTTTTTGTAGCACCATATTGCGGATAAACCGTTTGACCTTTGTCCATCAAATAAGGAAATGTAAAGCCTTTTTCTTTTGCTCTTTGCTGCATCGCTTCCATATTATCTCCTGGTTTTACTTTTGTATTATTTGGCATAATAGCAATAACAGGATAACCTTTTGAAGCGTATTTTTTATTTAAAGCTTCAATTCTATCTTCATAGGCTACGGAATAAGGACAAGTATTACACGTAAAGATGACGATAAAACCTTTAGCTTCTTTGTAATCTGACAGAGAGACCATTTTTCCATCAATATTTTCGAGACTAAAATCTGTAGCAATATCACCGATACCGTAACCTTTAGTATCTGTGTTGATTGTAAAAGCAGAAAGTGTTAATACTAACACTAAGGCTGTAAGTAATTTTAAAGTTTTCATATGTTTCTATTTTAAAAATTGTTTGAGTTCGGTTTCTAATTCGTTTTGTGTAAATAATTTTTCATAAAACTGACGTTTTTCATCATTATAAATAATAGTGGCTGGTAATGCGCCAGACCAACTTTCGTCTATTGCAGGAATCCAACGATTTTGATCAATATCATCGAAAGCCACCACTTTAGATTTTAAATTGTTCTTCTTTATATAAGGCTTTAATGCCGAATCGTACTTACTTGGAAAGTCTAAACTCACAAGCAGCACTTCAACATTATCATTTTTATACTTTTCATTAATAACTTCAAAATAAGGTAACTCTTTAATACAAGGTGCGCACCAGGTTGCCCAAAAGTTTACAACATGAATTTTACCATCTTTTTTATTTATCAAAGGTTCTAATCCATCATAATCGTAAATCTCTAAATCAAAATCCGTGTTGATAGTATCAGTATGTTCCAAAACGACGTTAGTCTCTGATGGTTTAGGTTGCGTATCCTGAGTCTTATTTTTACAAGAAACTAAACCTATAATTAATAGAAGAATAAATGGTTTCATGTTTATGCTGTTCCGATAGCTATCGGAATTGATCCAGTAGCTTTTTCTGTAGTTTTTTCTGTAGTTTTTTTTATAGATCACTTGGTGTTCGCTCTTAATCTTGCCCTGAGTTGCTAAAAATTTTACAATATGCGTTTCTTGGTATAAAGTTATCAATAGGACTTTTGAACATACAATAATTAACAAAAAATTAATTCAAACATTTCATTTTACAGAAGTCAGTAGTTAAATACGTACTAAAAATTAATCATAATTAATTGATGATATGATATTTGAATTATTAATAATTGTCCGTTCGAGCGCAGTCGAGAACTATTGATGTGCTTCTTGTAGGTTTCGACTGCGCTCAACCAGACAGTAGCTAATTAATTATCAATTCGCACAAGTAACTGTCTACTGACCTCTATAATTCTAAATTTCATTACATCGCTAAAGACATTTAAAAGATATTCTATCTCCCATTCAAAAAAAATCAATAATTACAGATAAAATGTTTGAGATTGCGAATTATGATATCTATATTTGACATTCAGATGAAAATAAATACAAATCATACTTGGTGGTGGAATTTCTCAAACTTACGTTCGTGAACTAATCCTTGGTATGTAAACATATAAAAAAAGGCTTGTCATTCACGACAAGCCTTTTTTAATGCTGAATTTATTTCAGCACCTTTTAAAAGAATTCTTAAGTATTAAACAAAAAGATACTGACACAATTCCGATAGCTATCGGAACATCAAAAGTAAATTAAAACGTAAAACAAAAGGATACTGAAACGAGTTCAGCATAAATATGAAAACATTTAGTCTTTACACCCATTATAAAAAAATCTTAGCAGATACAATCACGCCTGTGAGCATTTATCTTAAAATTAGAGATAAATTTCCTAATAGTATTTTATTAGAAAGTAGTGATTATCACGCTAATGATAACAGTTTTTCTTATATCTGCTGTAATCCCATTGCGTCTATTAAGGTTGAAGGCAATACCATATCGCAAACCTATCCTGATGGTAGTTCTAAAAGTAATTTTGTTGAAACCGTTGGTGTGGTCGATGAAATTCACAAATTCACACAACGCTTTAAAGTAGATACCATTGAAGATTTTAAATTTATTAATAATGGCATTTTTGGGTACACAGCGTACGATGCAGTAAAATATTTTGAAGACATCGAGATTTCAAAAAAAGATAATTCTGTGGTCATTCCAGAAATTTATTACGCTGTTTATCAAAATATTATTGCCATTAATCACTTTAAAAACGAAGCTTATATTTTTGCACATTGTTTTGATACGGAAAATAACATTGATGACATTCTTCAATTAATTCAAACCAGACAATACGCTTCCTACGATTTTAAAACAAAAGGTGAAATTGCATCTAATCTTACAGATGACGACTACAAAAATCACGTAGAACTAGCAAAAAAACACTGTGCAAGAGGAGATGTTTTTCAATTGGTGTTGTCCAAACAATTTTCGCAACAATTTAGTGGTGACGAATTTAATGTGTACCGAGCACTAAGAAGTATCAATCCTTCGCCTTACCTCTTCTATTTCGATTATGGTAATTTTAAAATATTTGGAAGTTCGCCAGAAGCACAACTAGTGGTCAGCGATGGCAAAGCCGAAATTCATCCTATTGCAGGCACTTTTAAACGTAGTGGAAATGATTTAAAAGATGCGGAACTAGCAGAAGCCTTAATTAAAGATGATAAGGAAAATGCAGAACATGTCATGTTGGTAGATTTAGCACGAAACGACCTCAGCAGAAATGGTAGCAACGTCACTGTTGAAAATTACCGAGAAGTACAATTTTTCTCGCATGTGATCCATTTGGTAAGCAAAGTTACAGGCACTATTCATAAAAACACCAACACCATGCAAGTGGTTGCAGACACCTTTCCTGCTGGAACTTTAAGTGGTGCGCCTAAACACAAAGCGATGCAGCTCATTGAGACATACGAAAAAACCAGCAGAGGTTATTACGGAGGAGCTATCGGTTTTATGGATTTTAATGGTAACTTTAATCAAGCCATTATGATTAGAACCTTTTTAAGTCAGAATCATAAATTATTTTGGCAAGCAGGAGCAGGTATTGTGGCAAAATCTAGCGCAGAAAACGAATTACAAGAAGTATATAACAAACTTGGTGCTTTAACAAAAGCTATTGAAATGGCAGAAGATGTTTAAAATTTGGGCGTTACCCAAGGGTCAGGCTTTCGCTACTCGCTCTCTGCGAGGAGCTCAAACAAACCGCTCAATCCTTAACGCAAAAGACCTCATAGGTTCTTAAAAACCTTGTAGGTGTTAATAAGAGTATCCTGCAAGGTTTCAAAAACCTTGTAGGTATTAATAACAAATAATCCCGAAATTTCGGGACTGCCAAAGCAGAAAATTAGTATGAAAAAAATATTAGTCATAGATAATTACGACAGTTTCACATACAATCTCGTTCATTATTTGGAAGATTTAGATTGCGAAGTCACTGTAAAAAGAAACGATAAGCTATCCATTGAAGACGTTGATGCATTTGATAAAATTGTGTTATCACCAGGTCCTGGCATACCAGATGAAGCTGGTTTGTTAAAGGAGATTATTAAGGTGTATGCACATACCAAAAGTATACTAGGTGTATGTCTTGGACAACAAGCTATTGGCGAAGTTTTTGGAGGCACTCTAGAAAACTTAGAGCATGTGTATCATGGAGTTGCTACCAATATTACAGTATCTGTTGACGACGAAAATCTTTTTAAAGGTCTTGATAAAACGTTTGAAGTTGGTCGTTACCATTCTTGGGTCGTAAATACTAATTTACCAGAATGTTTAGAAGCTACGTCTTTTGACGAAAACGGACAAATTATGTCGTTAAGACATCGAGAATATGATGTGAGAGGAGTTCAGTACCATCCTGAATCTGTTCTCACACCGAATGGGAAACGGATTTTAGAGAATTGGGTGAATGACTAGGTATTAGGTATTTAGTATTAAGTATTAAGTATTAAGTATTAAGTATTAAGTAAAAAGCTAAGATTTTCAAATTAAATCAAACGTATAAATAAAAGAATTAACAAATTCCCTTTTTGAAGCTTGTGCTGAGCGCAGTCGAAGTAGAAAGGGTTAGGGAAAGGCCTATGAAAGCACTATTAAACAGACTTATTAACCAAGAAAGTATCACAAGCACTGAAGCTAAAAACGTTTTGGTTAATATTTCAGAAGGAAAATATAATCAAAGTCAGATCGCTTCATTTCTCACCGTTTATATGATGCGTAGCATTACCATAGAAGAACTGAGAGGATTTAGAGATGCACTTTTAGAATTATGTATTCCTGTAAACTTAGACAACTACAACACCATTGATTTATGTGGTACAGGAGGTGACGGAAAAGACACCTTCAATATTTCTACATTATCCTCATTTGTAACTGCAGGAGCGGGAGTCCATGTCACAAAACATGGCAATTACGGAGTGTCATCAGCTTGCGGCTCATCTAATGTTATGGAGCATTTGGGTATAAAATTTACGAGTAATGCCGATTTTTTAAAACGAAGTATCGACGAAGCTGGTATCTGTGTGTTACATGCTCCACTGTTTCATCCTGCTATGAAAAATGTAGCTCCAATTCGGAAAGCACTTGGAGTCAAAACGTTTTTTAATATGTTAGGTCCTATGGTGAACCCTGCCTTTCCAAAGAATCAAATGGTTGGTGTTTTTAATCTCGAATTATTGAGACTTTATGGTTATTTATATCAAGAAACAGATAAAAATTATGCTGTAGTGCATGCCTTGGATGGTTATGATGAAATTTCTTTAACAGGACAAACAAAAGTGATTTCAAATACATCTGAAACCCTATTCGAGCCGCAAGATTTAGGTGTTTCCCAGATTGAACAATCTGCAATTTTTGGCGGAAATACCGTAAAACAAGCCGCTAAAATTTTTACTGATATCATTAACGGAAACGGAACAGATGCACAAAATAATGTGGTTTGTGCCAACGCAGGTTTGGCGATAGCGACAACAAAACAAATTTCACATAAAGAGGGTTTCGAACTGGCTAAGGAATCGTTGGTTAGTGGAAAAGCGAAAGAAAGTTTAAATCGATTAGTGGAATTAAGTAAAAAATAAGTTCTCAGATGCTAGTCTTCAGTGCGCAAAAACTGAATACTAAATACTGAATACTGAATACTGAATACTGAAAAAATGAACATTTTAGACCAAATAGTCAAAGACAAACACAAGGAGGTGAATCTCAAAAAAGAATTAATTCCGATTAAAGCGTATGAGCAATTGCCTTATTTTGAAATGAAAACGACTTCATTATCAAAAAAGTTAAAAGCAAGTGATACAGGGATTATAGCGGAATTTAAACGAAAATCACCTTCAAAATCAATTATTAACGATACAGCTTTGGTTGAAGATGTGGCAGTCGGTTACGAAAATGCAGGTGTATGTGGCATGTCTATTTTAACAGACGAAATTCATTTTGGTGGCACCATGGACGATGTCATAGTGGCTAGAGAACATTGCAGTTTACCCTTATTACGTAAAGAATTTATAATTGACGAATATCAAATCATTGAAGCCAAAGCCATTGGTGCAGATGCTATTTTATTGATTGCTTCCATTTTAAACAAAGCACAAATTAAGCAATTTTCAGAATTAGCAAAAAGCTTAAAGCTAGATGTTTTGTTAGAAGTTCATAATGAAGAAGAATTGCATAAATCTATGATGCCATCGTTAGATATGTTAGGTGTTAACAACAGGAATCTAAAAACCTTTGAAGTCAGTTTAGAAACCTCAAAGCAATTGAGTCAGTTAATACCAAACGATTTTGTAAAAATATCCGAAAGTGGTATCAGTTCCATAGACGCTATTAAAGAATTACAGCCTTATGGTTACCAAGGTTTTTTAATCGGAGAGAATTTTATGAAGACAGATAATCCTGGGCAAAGTGCTGAAAAATTCATAAAAGACCTCACAGGTTTTTGAAACCTGTGAGGTCTGTTGAACAAGAATGTCCTGCAAGGTTTATAAAACCTTGTAGGTCTTAATTAAAAAAATAAAAGCGAGATAAGATTCCCGCTTTCGCAAGCATATATGAAACTAAAAATATGTGGTATGAAACATAACACTGCTGATGTTGCGGAACTGCAACCAGACTATCTTGGTTTTATATTTTATGAAAAGTCCGCTCGCAATTTTGATGATATCATTCCAGAATTACCGAGTTCCATCAAAAAAGTAGGAGTTTTTGTAGATGAAACAGTGGAAGTTATAGTAGCGCAAATTGAAAAACATCAGTTAGATGTTTTACAACTTCATGGACATGAATCGCCTGAGATTTGCAAATTATTAAAAGGCACAAATAAGGAAATAATTAAAGTTTTCTCAATTAAAAATGAATTCGATTTTAGTGTTTTGGAACCCTACGAAGCCGTTGTTGACTATTTCCTTTTCGACACTAAAGGTAAATTACCAGGCGGCAATGGTTACACCTTCAATTGGGATGTTTTAGAAAATTATCGATCCACCAAACCTTACTTTTTGAGCGGAGGCATTGGGCTAAATGAAATTGAAAAGATTAAAGAATTTAAAGAAAGTCAGGCTTCAAAATACTGCTATGCGCTTGATGTGAATAGTAAATTTGAAATTGAACCAGGATTAAAACATATTGCAGCATTAGAACAATTTAAAAATGAAGTTACCACACCTCAAAAGTTTTAAAAATATTTGAGGTCTTAATCACATAGAATTATGACTTACAACATCAATGAAAAAGGCTATTACGGAGAATTTGGTGGAGCGTACATACCTGAAATGCTCTATCCAAATATTGAAGAACTACGCGAAAACTATTTAAAAATAATGGCAGAACCCTCATTCCAAGAAGCGTTTCATGCCTTATTAAAAGATTATGTTGGGAGACCTTCTCCACTCTATTTTGCCAAACGTCTTTCAGAAAAATACAACACTAAAATTTATTTAAAACGTGAAGACCTTAACCATACAGGTGCCCACAAAATAAATAATACGGTTGGGCAAATCCTTATGGCACAGCGCTTAGGTAAAACCAGAATTATTGCAGAAACTGGCGCTGGTCAACACGGAGTAGCAACAGCAACCGTTTGTGCGCTTATGGGAATTGAATGTGTCGTTTACATGGGAGAAAAAGATATTGCTCGCCAAGCACCTAACGTTGCACGTATGAAAATGTTAGGGACTAAAGTAGTACCAGCACTATCTGGAAGTCGTACTTTAAAAGATGCAACCAATGAAGCCATGCGCGACTGGATTAATAATCCTCTCGACACCCATTATATTGTAGGTAGTGTTGTTGGGCCGCATCCTTTTCCAGATATGGTGGCTAAATTTCAGGCGGTAGTTTCCGAAGAAATTAAAAGTCAATTATTAGAAAAGGAAGGTACCGAAAATCCGGATTACCTTATTGCTTGTGTTGGTGGAGGAAGCAATGCAGCTGGTACTTATTATCACTATTTAGATAATGAAGCTGTAAAAATTATTGCCGTTGAAGCTGCTGGTAAAGGTGTCCATTCTGGTGAAAGTGCAGCTACGTCGCAATTAGGTAAAGAAGGCATCATTCATGGTAGTAAAACCTTATTGATGCAGACTACTGATGGACAAATTACAGAACCGTATTCTATTTCCGCAGGCTTAGATTATCCTGGTGTTGGTCCGATGCATGCCAATTTGTATAAAACTGGTCGTGCTGAATTTATTGCCATTACAGATGATGAAGCGATGACATCTGGGTTAGAATTATCGCAACTCGAAGGTATTATTCCTGCAATAGAAACTTCTCACGCTTTGGCTGTTTTTGAGCATAAAAAATTTAAACCAGAGGATATTATTGTGCTTAATCTGTCTGGTCGTGGAGATAAAGATTTACAGAACTATATTGATTATTTTAAGCTTTAGTAGGGGAAGACGAAGATGAAGATGAAGATGAAGATGAAGATGAAGATAAAGATGAAGATGAAGAGGACTAACAGTTATAACTGAAATACGAAATTTAGTCGTGGCGTACAGAATTTAATTTGAAACTCTGAACTATAAACTATGAACTCCGAACTCTGAACTCTGAACTCTGAACTCTGAACTCTGAACTCTGAACTCTGAACTCTGAACTCAAAATTAAGTTTTGCATTTGAAATTTTAAACGATACTTTTACATTATAAATTTATGAATATGTCCGAAACCGTTTTAGAACTTAAAGATGCAACCATTTATCAAGGCGATAGTATGGTGCTATCTAAGGTGAATTTTGAAATGCAAAAAGGTGATTTCGTGTATCTTATTGGTAAAACAGGAAGCGGAAAAAGTAGTTTTATGAAAACGCTTTATGGTGATTTACAATTAACGGAAGGCGAAGGTTCCGTGGTTGATTTCAATCTAAAAACCATGAAAGAAAATGATATTCCATTTTTAAGAAGAAAACTGGGTATTGTTTTTCAAGATTTTAAATTGTTGCCAGATCGTACCATTAATGGAAATTTAGAATTTGTACTAAAAGCGACGGGTTGGAAAGAAAAAGACAAAATTCAAGATCGTATCGATGCTGTTTTAGATAAGGTAGCTATGAAAACCAAGGGCTTTAAATATCCACATGAGCTTTCTGGTGGAGAGCAACAGCGTATTGCCATTGCTCGTGCTTTATTAAATGATCCTGAACTTATTTTAGCTGATGAACCTACTGGAAATTTAGATCCACAAACCAGTATCGAAGTCATGGAAGTATTGCAAGACATTAATAAAAACGGCAACACCATTTTAATGGCCACACACGATTATGCCTTGCTTTTAAAATACCCAAGCAAAACCTTAAAATGCGACGAAAACAAAGTATTTGAAGTGGTGCAACGTAAGAGCTAAACCATGTACACAAGCTTAAAAAAAGTCGCCAAGCTTTTCATACCTAAATCATTTCTGCAAAAAAATGAGCTACTTTTTAGACGACTCATCAGTTTTAAATACAAAGGTGATGCCTATCAATGTAATATCTGTAACTTCAAACTAAAACATTTTGTAACGCTAAACGATAAAGATTTGTTATGTCCTAACTGCGGAAGCAGAAGCCGAACGCGCCGACTTTATAAAATCCTTATTGACGAAGAAGTTCTTAAAGGCACCATTTTACATTTTTCACCACCAAAATCTTTATCTAAAAAATTCAAGTTACTTCAAAACGTCAACTATTACAGTTCTGATTTTGAAAATGAATTTAGAGCCGATTATAATTTCAATATTACGGCTATTGACTGCGATAGTCATTTTTTTGATATCATTATCTGTTATCATGTTTTAGAACATATTGATGAGGATTTAAAGGCCATGTCGGAATTATACCGCGTCCTAAAACCAAATGGCATCTGTTATATACAAACACCTTTTAAAAGTGGTCTTATTTATGAAGATTCTAAGATAATATCAGAAAAAGAAAGAGAAATTGCCTTCGGACAAAAAGACCATGTTCGCGTGTATTCTGTCGAAGGTTTACAAAATCGACTAGAATCTGTTGGTTTTAAAGTAAAAATTAAGACATTTGATAAAAGTGATTCGGACAATTTTGGATTTAAAGCAGAAACTGTATTTCTATTAGAAAAGTAGGTTTTGCATGTCACGTAAATTTCAAAATTAAACTACGTACCATTTATGATTTCAGTATTAATTCCTGTTTATAATTATGCTATTTTAGACCTCGTATCTGAAATACATAAGCAGTTATCTGATGCTGAAATTCCTTTTGAAATCTTATGTTTTGATGATTGTTCTACAGATTTAAAACTTCAAGAAAACAATAAAACTATAGAAAGACTTTCGGATTGTACGTACCGCATTTTACCCAAAAATATTGGTCGTAGCGCGATTAGAAATAAATTAGCTGAAACTGCAAAGCATGACTGGTGTCTTTTTTTAGATTCGGACGTTATACCAAAAAGCAAAGATTTTATCAGCTTATATCTGAAATCTATTTCTGAAACTTCAGATATTATTTATGGAGGTATTTTGTATCCTGAAAATCGTGTGGACGACACACATGTATTACGCTGGAAATATGGCATACAAAGAGAAGCCTTACCTGTTGATGCACGTAACGAAAATAGGTATTTAAGTTTTTTAACCTTAAGTTTTCTGATTCATAAAAGGGTTTTTAAAAGTGTGAAATTCAATGAAGACATTCCGAATTTAAGACATGAAGACACCTTATTTTCTTTCGATTTAAAGGAACGTCAAATTTCTATTGCACATATTGACAATCCTGTTTATCATCTTGGTATTGAAGATAGTGACACATTTCTAAAAAAATCTTTAGACTCTGTAGAAGCCATCAATCTATTTGTGAAGCAAGGTTTGTTACCTTCAAACTATACTAAGATTACTAAAGTATATGCTGCGCTAAAAGGTAAAGGCATCTCAAAACTACTGTCATCAATTTATGTAAAATACCAAAGTGCTTTCAAAAACAATTTATTGGGTCAGAATCCGTCTCTCAAAATTTTCGATTTGTACCGATTAACGTATTATTGCTATTTAAACTCAAAAAAATAATGGCGTTTTTCTCAGTAGTCATATCGGTTTATAATAAAGAAGCGTACATTAAAAACACGCTACAAAGCGTTTTAAAACAAACCTACAAAGATTTTGAAATTATCGTTGTTAATGATGGCTCTACAGATCATAGCGTAACCGTTATTGAATCTCTAAAAGATAAACGTATAAAGCTTTTAACCATTAAAAACCAAGGAGCCTCAAATGCAAGAAACGTTGGAATAAAAGCGGCAACAAGCGATTACATTGCCCTTTTAGATGGCGATGATACTTGGGAAAACTCCTATTTGCAATTTATGTATGATGCGATTAGAGAATTTCCTGAGATGAAAGTTTTCACTGCTGGTCTTGCTCAGAAATATGATAACAAAATAATACCTGTAGATTACAGTTTTAAACAGGTCACACTTTACGATAAACATAATTACTTTAACGCTAGCCAAAAATTTTCTATAATTCACAGTTCGAGTATTGTGTTTCACAAAGCCATATTAGAAAAGACAGGCTTTTTTGATACGTCTATTATTTCAGGACAGGATACAGACTTATGGATTAGATTCGGGTTGTACTATGATATTCTATTTGTAAATAAACAACTGGCACATTATAATTACTATCCATCCAGTTTATCTAACACCACTTTTGAACTGAGCAAAAAAGCAAAGTTTGACAAATATTTAGTAGAAGAAAAACAAAATAAGGATTTAAAAGCTTTTTTAGATCGGAACCGATACTCAATGGCAATATTAAGTAAGGTTCAAAATGACCAACCTCATTTTCTGTATTTCACATCTCATTTAGATTCTGAAAATCTTAATTTCAGACAAAATTTACTTTTGAAAAGTCCAAAATGGCTTTTAAGATTATTGGTTAAACTAAAATCTTTAAAGGGAGAGAAACTATACTATCCTAATACCTGATTTTGAAACACCTCATAATCCCGAATATATTCTGATTCATCATAATCTGTACATGCTAGTACCAAACAGACCGCGCCAGATGAAAAATTTTCAATTTCTCGCCAAATGTGTGTTGGAATATACAAACCTTGATTGGGCTTGTTTAACATGATGCTTTTTTTGGTGTTACCATCATCTACAATGACTTCAAAGCTACCACTTAAGGCAATAATTACAGATTGTTGCACCTTGTGTGCATGGCCTCCTCTACTGCTATCTGTTGGCACATCGTACAAGTAATAGACGCGTTTGATTGCAAACGGAATAGCGTCTTTTTCTATAACTGCTAAGACACCACGTTCGTCATGCACTTTTGGAATCGTAATTAAATTAACCTTATCTATAGTATTCATGTGTGTTTTACTTTAAAATAGATTGCCATTGTTCTGAAATATTTTGTGCGGAAAATGGCAAAATGCTCGATTTTGCGTTTTGCTTACAAAGTAAGTATAAATCTTTATCTTCAACCAAACGGTTCATGGCTTCTGCTAATTGTTCTGGATGGTGATTTTCTACTAAAATACTATTAGTATTATTCTGAATGATTTCATTTGGACCTGATTTGCAATCCACAGAAATAACAGGAGTGCCTAATGCTAACGATTCTAAAATCGATCTTGGAAACCCTTCATACTTGCTTGTTAACACTGTAAATAAGGCAGCATTCACTATGGGTTCAGGATTTGAGTTATACCCTAAAAACTGAACATCAGATGCTATATTTAGCGACTGCACAAGCTGCTTCAATTTTTCTAAATCCTTCCCTTCTCCTAAAATTTTGAGTTTAATTTCGTGACGTTGCAAATTCGATTTTGCATAACCTTCTAACAATAACGAGATATTCTTTACTTCATCATCTAAACGCCCAAAAAAGAGAATGTAGCGATGGTCTGACTTATAGTTTTCCGTTTCTTCTGGAATATCAATGGAATTATAAATAGTCGTTACATTTTTAAAGGCATACGTTTTCTTGATGTCTTCAGCAATTGCCTTAGACACGCAAACTATTTTGTAAGCGTTTCCATATAATAGTTTTGCTAAAAATGGTTTTGGATTTATGTAATTCGCCATTTTATAACTCCGAATACAATAAATTATGTTCTTCGGGTTGTATATAAATTTAGAAATCACTAATTCCTTTAAAAAGCCTATTCGCGTTCGGTTATCAATAATATAATCGAAATTATGCGCTTTTAGATATGCTTTTAAAACTCTTAACCGCTTCCATCTTCCAAGAGCTGAATCGTCATTATCTTTAAGTTCTCCCAAATTCAGCAATTTTCCTTTGTACGGAAATTCAATACTATTGAGAACGCTCACTACATGGACATCACACCCAACATCATATAACATTTGAGATAACAAGCCAGAAGAGCGTTCTGCACCTCCTTTGCCTAAAGAAGTCACCACAATACAAATCTTTTTATTATCGGCTTTTGGCATTAACTAGTATCTTTGAAACAAATGTAAGGATATAAATGAAATATGATATTATTTTGCCCTTACCACAAATGATTTATGAAATGACAATTATACCTAATTAGCAGATGAAAATTTTATTGGTTGGTGAATATAGTAGGCTTCATAATTCTCTAAAAGAAGGCTTAGTTGAACTTGGTCATGACGTTGTTATAGTGGCCGCAAAAGATGGTTTTAAAAATTATGATGTCGATCTACCAATTCAAAAAAAATATGAAACAGGAATTTTAAAAAAGATAAAAAATGTTATTTATAGGTTCACAAAAATTGACCTTGAATCACTTCATATTAAAAAACAAATTATTGAACTAAAACCAAAGCTCAGTGATTATGATGTGGTTCAGTTTATTAATGAAGCTTCATTTTTATGCACAGCAAAGATTGAAAAGCATATTTTTGATTTAATTTCTAGCTGGAACAGAACTGTTTTTCTATTGTCTTGTGGCACGGATTATATAAGCGTAAAATATGCTCACGACCAGAAATTCAGATATTCAATCCTTACTCCTTATTTAGACGGAAAAGAACAATTTTCTAGTCCTTATGGTCTAAAATTTTTACAGCCAGATTATGTAGAACTTCATCATCATATCTATAAATCGATAGCTGGAGTCATTGCTTCAGATTTAGATTACCACTTGCCTTTACTTAATCATCCAAAGTATTTAGGACTTATTCCAAATCCTATAAATACAAAACAGTTAGATTTTAACCACTTAAATATTGAAGATGAAATTGTGATATTTCATGGTATTAATTCCCATAACTATTACAAAAAAGGAAATGATATTTTTGAAGATGCCTTAGCCATTATAAACGAAACATATTCCAATAAAATAAAAATTATAACGGTAAGAAGTTTGCCTTATGAACAATATATAGAAGCCTATAATGAAGCACATATAATGTTAGACCAAATATACGCTTACGACCAAGGTTTTAATGCTTTAGAAGCCATGGCTAAAGGAAAAGTAGTTTTTACGGGAGCTGAAAAAGAATGGTTAGGATTTTATAATCTTGAAGAAGATACCGTTGCTATTAATGCTTTACCTGATGCAAAACATATTGCACAAAAAATAGAATGGTTAATTTTGAATCCTGAAAAAATCGTTGAAATTTCTTTAAATGCGAGACAGTTTGTGGAAACACATCATAATTATAAGACTTGCGCTGAACACTATTTGAAAACTTGGAAGAAGCATATTTGAAATAATAGTCATCAACTTTTATAGTCGACTTTATAATATACTCTTAGTTCTAAGTCTAATTCCAGAGGAGTTAAAGGTTTAGAGATCAGTATATAGTTACTTATGGGAATTGATAATTAATTAACTCCTGTCTGGTTGAGCGCAGTCGAAACCTACAAAAAATACATTAATAGTTCTCGACTGCGCTCGAACGCACCATTAATAATGACTCAAACGACTTATAGTCAATTAACTATGATTAATTTTTAGTACGTATTTAACTACTGACCTCTGTAAATGTTTACAAAAAAGTTTTTAGTGAATTTATATCGACTCCTTAAGAGTCGTACTTAAAAACTACTGACATTTTCATAGTGTGCGACTCCTCTGGAGTCGGCAAAACACAACTTTATCTGTTTTTTATAAACGTATGATGCCTATTGGCATCAACAAACATCTCAAAATACCTAATGGTTATAATTTAAAAAAGATAACAGAAATTAGTTTTATTAAATACTTAGATTGGTTTTCTAATTAACACCAGCAAGTCCCAATAATTATAGGGACTAAAACCTCGCAGAATAACTTACACCTGTCATAATCGAAGTGCTATTTACTAGATTTAGTTTGATAATACCCTCTTATCACAAATACAACAATTATAAAATAGATGATATACCTCACAAAATGAGCCATTACAATACCTTCCGTGCCATAATACTGAATAAATACTTTTGAAAGCACAAAAAACAAACCTAGCGAAATCACTTCGGTAATGACAAAGCTTTTAACCATACGTTTAGCTAGAAACTGATGCGATAACACCAACGCTCCCAACCTAATAAAATCGCCTAATAATTGCCATTTAAATAAAGGTTCCATTCCTGTAAATTCAGGATAAATAAATCGGATGATATACTCTCTTAAGAGATAGACCAAAATCATTCCTAGACCAAAAATGGGTAGAATGGTTTTATAAATATTGAGTACTTCTGTCTTAAAATCGAGTTTATTATGGATGCGTGCAAATTTTGGTAGCACATATAAGGTAAATAATCCTGTAGCAAACACCATATAATTTTTTGAAATAAAGGTGACTGCTGTCCAATAACCAGCTTGGTCTCTATCGAGCTCATCGGTGATCAAGGTTCTGATATCTAGCTCGATATAATTCAACAAAAAGGTAGAGACAAAAGACATTAAGGTAAATGCCAACAACTTATTTTTATAAATAAAACCAATACTGAGCGATCTAAATGGTACATAAGATTTTAAGATTTTACCGAACACAAAAGCCAGAACGACTAACTGAATCACTGGTGCTAAGGCAATGGCAATAAGCGCTCCTTTTAATTCTGACGTGTAAAGCCCAATAACAAGTGCTACAGTGGCTAAAAGGTAACTGATTAATTCAATTTTAGCATAGCGTTTATAGTCTGACAATCCGCTAACCACACCATTTACAACACGACCAATAGCGATGAAGGGAATAATTACAGCCAAAAACTGAAACACAAAAACATAGTCTTGCGAACTAAATACATAGTGAGACAAAAATGAGGCTCCAAAAAACAAGACCAATGCAGAACACAAGGATCCTATAGCAACAAAAATAGTAACGGTAGAAAATACTTTGGACAATTCTGGTTGATCGTCTTTAAATTCCGATACATATTTTACAACTCCATTAAATGTGCCTAGAGTAGATATGCTCGATAACATAGCCATAACGTTTCGTACTTGTCCAATACTAGCAATACCTGCTGCACCAACAGTTGTAGCAAGCAACCATTGCATAAATCCAGAAATCACTAACCTAATAGTAATAACCACAGCGTTAAGCGATGTGATTTTAAGCACCGTATTATTACTAATAAATTTTGGAAGTTTCAATTTTCAGTTGTTGGTTGTTGGTTGTTGGTTGTAAATAGACTAATTATTTTTCTCTACTCCTTCATTATCTAAGACACCAAATAGAGAACTACTAAAGAGTAATAATATTATTCCGAAATACATAAAATAGCTTAAACAATGTCCCATTACAGCTCCTTTCACTCCGAAATCATCAATAAGAAATAGGCTTGAAAAATACATCATAACAAATAGAAACACCTCTAAAATCAGAAAATGTGTAAACATCTTTTTTGCTAAAAACTGATAGGCTATGACCATAGAAAGCACACGCGCAATATCTCCTAAAATTTGGTACCCAAATAAATCTTCCATAGGTCTAAAATCTTCGGTAAACAAAAGATTAATAAGTACTGATCGACTTAGATAAACCACTAATAAGATTGCTAAAAATGCAGGCATTATGGTTTTATAAAAGCTAAAGACTTCTTTTCTAAATTCAATTTTAGAATTAATTTCAGTAAAACGTGGTAAAATATAAAGTGCCATTAAAGAATTAAAACCCATAAGGTAATAATCGGACACTCTTGTCATAGCTGTCCAATAGCCTGCCGACTTCATACCAGTTTCTTCAATGAGATAGTTTCTAATAAGAATCATTACAATTGGCATCGCCACAGTGCTTACCAAGGCCATAATCATGTAAGGACCAAGTTTATTGATAATATTAAAACTTACCTGGGTGATTTTTATAGAAGATACTAAGCTTCTTCTAAAAGCAATACCGACAATAGTAATTAGCAAATTAAGTGCTGGTGTAATCACTATAGCGATTAATGCTCCATCTATATTTTCTTGATATATGAGCAGTAAGGTGACTAAAAGTCCTAATACCTGACCAAGACTATTAATAAGCAAAAGGTATTTATGCTTAGAAAATCCATTCATAATGGAAAAAATGAACATATTTAACGCATATAATGGTAAAACCACAGCGAGCATCTCAATAACATATACGTAGTTGTAATTTGAGGAAAAAATAAACCCATTAATCCATGCTGCATTATAATAACACAAAAACGCTAAAAGTACAGAAGATAAAAAACCAAAATAAAAAACCGTCGATAAGGTTTTGGTTAAAGCAAGGGCGTCATTTTTAACCTGACTTATAAATTTCACTACCCCTTTATAAAGTCCTGAAATTGCTAAAGATTGAATGGCACTTAAAAAATTTCTCAAATTTCCGATCAGCGCCATACCTTGAGGTCCAATATAAACCGCAATAAACTTAGAAACGAGAATGCCTGCTATAATTCTGAGACTGATATTAGTAACGTTAATTCCCGCAGCTTTTACTAAGACTTTGTTATTTATGTAATTAAAAAGTTTTTTCAATTAGTAAGTATTTACAACGTCTATAACGGTTTTAACCTCTGCATCTGTCATTACAGGACTTACTGGCAAACTTATAATTCTTTTATGAATCTGTTCTGTTAGTGGCAAATTAAAATGCGAAAATGCTTGTAAAGCTTCTTGTTGGTGTGGTGGAATTGGGTAATGGATTAAAAACTCTATTTTATGTTTATTGAGAAACGAAATAAACGCGTCTCTATCTTGAACCTCAACCACAAACGCATAAAAGACGTGGTTTTTAGAACCATCGTAAAAAGGTCGTTTTAATTTTGGATTGGTAATACCATTTAAATAGGCTTTTGCGATGGATCGTCGTCGTTCATTATCCGCATCTAAAGTCTTCAACTTGATACTTAAAAAAGCGGCTTGCATATCATCTAGCCGGCTATTAAACCCAACGATTTTATTAATGTACTTTTTTTCACTTCCGTAATTTCGTAATAGTTTTATTTGTTCAACTAATTCTGAATCATTGGTTGTTACTGCTCCTCCATCACCAAGCGCTCCTAAATTTTTACTTGGGTAAAAACTGAATGCTGCTGCGTTTGAAAGGTTTCCTGCTTTGGTTGAAGACGAATTCGAAGACGAAGACGAAGATGAAGATGAACTTGAAGATGTGTCGCTCGTCATTGGGCTTACATTTAAAACTGCTCCATGTGCCTGAGCTGCATCTTCAATTAAAATAAGTTTGAAATCTTCTGCAATTTTTTTAAAATGTGCCACATCTGCTAATTGTCCGTACAAATGCACCATAATTAAGGCTTTGGCTTCCACAAACAATTTGGTGTCTGTATTTGCAGAAATGGTGTACGTGTCAGCATCTGGCTCTACTAAAACTGGTACTAAATCTGCATGTAAAACGGAAAGAACAGAAGCCACAAATGTATTGGCAGGCACAATAACCTTATCGCCTTTTTTTAGTTTTCCTAGTTGAATATAGCCTTTTAATATAAGGGTAAGTGCATCTAATCCATTTGCTGTCCCAACACAATATTTTGTACCACAATAGGCTGCAAATTCATTTTCGAAATTGGCGACATTATTTCCTAGAATAAAATGCGCATCGTCTAACGATTTACTGAAAGATGCTTGAAATTCTTCTCTAAAACGATTATTGATTTTATGTAGGTCTAGAAACTTTATCATATCACGTCTATTTTATAAAAATTTTGATAAAAAACAGTACAACCTAACTCTTGTTTTTGTTTTAGCAATCCTTCGTTGTAACCTTCAGATTTACTAGTATCTCTGACTGTTCCCATTGAAAAAAAAGTTTTTCCTTCTTCTTTAAATTTATTAATTAGATGAATAAATAAAAACTCTAACGCACGTTCATGCTGACCTGCGATAGTTGTAGCTCCATACTGTGATTTAACCACACTACCTTTATCAAAAATAGTGATACCAGCTAGAATTTTTCCATCTAAATAAATATTAAACTGTCTAATCTGATTTGGAAAGATAGACTTTAAACTCATAATTTCCTTTAAAGAATGCACAGGTACTGTATTATGTTTTTCTTTTAATCTAGGTATTAGTACCTTATTCCAAAAAATATCCAAACTTGATTCTTCCTTAATTTCAAAACCTCTATTTGTGTTTCTTCTAAAATGTTTTAATTTAGTTTTATGAATATGTAATGCTGCACTATAATCAATAGCTAAGACCATATCCGTTCTAAACTTATCTGCATTAATGCTAACAAGATAATCTGACACAATATTTGTAGGATTCTTTTTATAAAAGTGTGGCAACAATTTTAACTCTAAATAGTTAATTTCTTCTGATTTTAAAAATTGAAATAAACTCTTAAAAATCTCATCTACTTCGAGCGTATTTAATTCTTTACACATTATAAACCCTCCATACGTTAAACCTTGATGAGAAAATAGTATGTTCTTTGAGATATTTGCTGGTAATAAGACAACTAAATTGTCATTTTTATAAATCAATAAAGAACCATCTTTGAATCTATCGCTATGGTAATCCATAAATTCGCGTTGAAACAAAAAGGTATCCTGGTTACTTTTTTTTACAAAAGTATTCCAGAGTTCTTTATCTGAGGGTTGATATGTTTTAACGTTATAAATGTTTTGGAAATTTTGAAATAATTGACGTGAAAATACAAATTTTAGAACGCTTTAAGATGCACCTTTTCGCATTAAACTATATTTTCTTTAGAACAATTAATATTTGTAGCATCCACAATATAAAGGGGTCTATCTTTTACGTTTACGTTAATTCTGCTGATGTATTCACCAATAACACCTACAGATAGCAGCTGAATACCTCCAATAAATGCCGCACTGATAATTAAAGAGGTCCAACCTGTAATGGTTTGTTCTAAAGCAAAATGCGCAAATATAGCATAGACGATAAGTAGAAATGAAAAAATAGAAATTACGAAACCTAAACGGCTCACAAACAGCAGTGGTTTGTCTGAAAAACCTGTGATACCATCAAAAGCTAAACGCATCATTTTACTGTAAGTATAGCCTGATTTACCATGCTTTCTTGAATCTCTATTATACAAAACATACGACTGTTTAAAGCCTAACCATGCGATTTGTGCTCTTAAAAACTTATTCTGTTCTGGCATACTATTAATTGCCGACACTACTTTTTTAGATACTAATCTATAGTCGCCTGCATCTAATGGAATTTCAAATGAAACTAAATTTTTTAGTAACCTATAATACCATTTAGCCGTAAGTTTTTTAAGAAAAGATTCACCTTCTCGTTTGTTTCTTTTAGCATACACGACATCAAATCCTTCTTTATATTTCGCGAATAATTCCGTAATTAATTCTGGTGGATCCTGTAAATCAGCATCAATAATTACAGTACATTGAGCACTACAATATTCTAAACCTGCCGAAACAGCTATTTGATGTCCGAAATTGCGACTAAGATTTACATAAAAAACGTTTGAATCTCTTTCAGAGATCGACTGTATTTTAGACATGGAATCATCAGTACTACCATCGTTAATAAATAAAATCTGATAGCGGTCTGTTAAGCTATGAACCGTTTTGTGTAACCTCTCATAAAGTGCATCTAAATTTTCAGACTCGTTATAAACCGGAATTATTATGGAAATTTCGTTGTCTTGCATAATCGTATCTTAAAACGCAACTAATATAATCTAAATCAATTAGCTTTATTAATTTCTTCCTTAGATTGATAAACGTTAAAATAAGAATTACTCCAAACAATACGATAATTATTTCGCTCTAAAAAAGCATTCATAATAGCATTACGCTCATTACTGTGAAAATTACTATTTTCTTTTTGGGTTGACATAAAATCAGTAATTGGTTCTGAAAAACTATAAATAGTTTCAAATTTTTGTTGCACGACTACTGGTAATACAGGAATTTCTCTTTCTGCTTTCAGTAGTTTTTTTTCAAATGAATTATAATCATAAATCCAAACCCATGGATTGTACATATATGGCTTAGTCTCCGTTAAAAAATGAAGCATTGGTATACGATCATAAACCATTAAATAATCATCTGGCTCAATAAATTGATCTAAGTTTAATAACAATTCATTGGTGATTTTAGCGCGTCTTTCTGTTGTATATATACCTTTTGCCAAAGGACTATTAATAGTATATGTTTTTTGAAATCTGCTGCCTAAGTCAAAGTATGATTGTTGAGAAATAGTATAAGTTTTAAGCATTAAAAATGAAACTATAATGGGAGACAAAAAGAACTGAATTACTTTTTTTTCTGGCAGAAATAAAAATTTATTTTTTATAACTTTAGAATCTTCAAAAAACAGATTTAAATTATTTACCACATAGAAAAATAAAGGCAGGCTAATCCAAATCGCCATGTAACCGCTATTTTTTATACCACCTCCAGTACCGAGAGAAATAGTCACTAAAGTTATTAAAGACAAAAGTCCTAGATACTTTATTTCCGTTTGCACTTTTTTTAACCCAATAATCATTATACTGCCTAGTAAGCATAAACAATAAATTGGATATATATTTTGAGTATTAAACCAGTACCCAAACAATAAAACTGTCAGTATATAAATACTTATAGTACTTATTTTATTGTTTGGTATGATACGTTTTAGTCCATAGAGTGTAATTAAGATCACCAAAAGCTTTAACGCTTCAATAGAAATGCTTCTATAATTATAGTAAGGAGCTTTAAAAATAGATTTAAAATTATGCGAGCTATTCTCTGTTTGACCCAAATCGCCAATAGTAAAAAGTGCGTTTTGCATAACATCTACTTGACCTAGTGACCATAATGTGAGATACACTATAAGTAATCCTAAAACAGAACCTATAGCCAAAAAACTCATAGGTTTAACCGCCTTTAATAAAGACTCTTTTCTTAAATAAGAGGCATAAGGAATCACTAGGATTAATGAAAATAGCACCAGATTTGGGATTCGAGTAAAAATATTAATACTGAGTAAAAATCCTGCTGTTAGATATAACAATGTGCGGTCTTTAATCACCGCTTTATGCAATACAAAAATTATCAAAACTGCCATAAACGCAGTTAAATGATTATGGTAAAACGTTAAATAGCCATAATCATTAACAAAGACGACCATAACCAAGGCTAACAGTAAAAAATAGTGATTAATGTATGGTTTTAGCAACTTAAACGTGATACAAAACGCTGATGTATTTACCAGTATTGTCAGCAACCTAAACCATAAAATACCACCATCTTCAAAAAGTTGGTACCAGAGTCCACCAACAATACCAGCAAACCAATAAAGAAAATTATATTCAACACTTTCTGGGTTTGTGAAAATTTGTTGATAGAAGGTTAAAACAAAACCATCATCACATACATCAAAGCCCTGAAATGCTAATAACAGCTGTAAAAGCACCACAATAACTAAAGTGATTTTAAATATATGATTTTGAAAATGGAAGACGCGATTCATTGCAGTTGAACCTTTTAATTTAAAGAGTTTTAGTAAAAATCAAATATAACATCTTATTTAATGGTTATTCTATTAATTTTGTACCAATAAAAATCAGAAAGAAGACGTGCCAAACAACCTTGATCCAAGAAATATACTTAGTCACCCAATTATTTACACCACCTATCAAAAAATTGTTGGTGGCTATAGAGCCCGTAAACTTTTTGTAGAAAAAAACGTTGCAATAAAACCAGGACAAAAAATTTTAGATATAGGATGTGGTCCTGGTGATATATTAGAATTTTTACCTGATGTAGATTATACCGGAATTGATTTAGATGCCAATTACATAGCCCAAGCTAAAAAAAAATATGGTAACAAAGGACACTTTAAGTGTGCAGGAGTTGACAACCTGGACTTAACAGAAATACATACGTTTGATATTGTAATTTCTGCTGGAGTTTTACACCACTTAAATGATAAGCAATGTTTTAATTTATTCAATATTGCAAAGAAAGCTTTAAAGCCAGAGGGTCGGTTTGTATCTTTTGATGGCTGTTATATTCCTAATCAAAATAAAATATCGCAGTATTTTTTAAAAAAAGACAGAGGTCAATTTGTGAGAACTCAACCAGAGTATGAAGCCCTTGTAAAATCTTGCTTTACCAATGTGAATGCGACCATAGATGAAACTTATTTTTATATTCCTTATACCTCAATAATATTAGATTGTAGAAATTCTTCAACGTAATCATCAAAATAACTTTCCGTTGTGTCGGTTAAGTATTAAGCTTAGGTTAATCGTTTTACTCTTTTTCAAAAACTACTTGGCCTGACGAATCGATTAATTTATAAACACCAAATGGCGCGTTCTGCTTTATGATTTGATAACTGCCATTGTCTTCTAAATTATTTAAATAAGTTTCATTTTCTGATAAATGAGAAAATAAAACTCGAAAGAGATTTACATTACTCTTAGGGTTATCCTGAAAGTGTTGTGTTTTATTACCAGACCATTTTATAGCCAATAAAGAAGAAAAAATAGAATTAACTAAATCTGGATTTTGCTGTTTATTATAAACCTCTTCAGCAGCTTCTAAACCAACATAACCTCCATGATCGGAGATTAAAACAATAAGACCATTTTCGTCATGTAAACTTATGGTTTCAATCATTTTCCTAAGCCAGGTATTGCTCTCTTCTAGCCTTTTAAAATAGGCAATACGCTCACCCTCTACTCCCTTACTTTTCGATTTTAAATTTTCAATATGTGTTGGTAAAATCTTTTCAATAAAAAAGAAATTATTAGTTTTTTTATTTGAGGTAATTAAATGTGCTAACGTGTCAAGCGGTTCTTTACCTTTCCATGTATTTCCTAGATAAGACATTGTATTGTAGTTATAATTTAAAACATCTACATCTTGCTTTGGCCTATTAATAATTATATATGGATAATCTAAAAGCATAAACGTTTTATAATTATTATTTTTTAGTATTTGCATGGCATTATTCTTTCCTGCCAAACTTTTCCGATAATCATAGTATGAGGTCTTCGCGCTAGTAGGTTCCAGAAAAAAATGATGTTTCATTGCAAACATAGACGCATTGGAGGTTAACGTAGAGAAATAATTACTCCTGTGATCGCTATAAATTTCAAAATTATGACCTTTTAAAAATGTTTTAAACGCTCCGTTATCGTAGTTGTAAGGCTCTTTATTTAATGCTGAAAAATTGGCATAACCATCTGGTTGAATAATATAAATATTAGGTTGCTTTACAAATTTCACGTCAGCTATGGTATCTGGCAATTGCTCCCAATCATCAGAATAACTAAAATAACTAAAGCACTTGGGTATTAATAATAAGATTGTAAAAATTATCATAACCCACTGAAGTAACACAATTTTTTTTAGAAACTTAGAAATAATAAACATCAGGCCTAAAGCCGAAATACCCAAAATCACTAAGTATAGTTTTGTAATTCCAATGGAAATCAAAAGTATTAAAGCACCAAAGGTAAAAAGGTTTAGACCAGCTAGGGCATGCGCTTTAACAGAATGAAAAATGTCAAATTTATTTACAATGTAGTATGTAAGATTAAAAAGAAGAATAGGGATAAAGACAAACAATGCTAAAAACCAAATGAATTGTAACCAGGAATTAGCCATAAGTAAATTATTATTATAATAATAAACTAATGGATATAGACCTGAAGCGATAGCGACAAGAGTTGGATATTGCTTATTACTTTCTAAGTAAAGTGCTAACCATTTTTTTAATTTTGAAATCATGATACTTTAAATAAATAGAGTACACGCTCAGAATTTTCAATAATTATTTTTTCTACTACTTCAAAATAAACACTATAAGCTTTCTCAAAATTCCCGATGGTATAAAACTCAAAATGATCCTTAAAATCTGCTTTATTATTTAAAAGACGTTGCACCCAAGAATCATTTCTTTTTGGAAATTCAATAATTAAATGCTCAGAAAAAGAACTAAAAAACTTAGCAGATTCGCTAAAAGGCACATTACCTGATAACGACATATGATGTATTACTGCTAGAGCTAAAGTGACCTGTGGAGCGAAATCTTTAATTCGATTTATAAACGAATCGCGCTCTACATTATTTAAGCCAATAGCTGCTGAAGGGTTTAGAACATCTAACACAAATGGTAGCATAGTCTGTTCCTTATTTAATTTTTGGGTTTTGTGATTAAAATCTACAGCATTATTATCTATGTCGCAGACCAAAGCTGTTTCTAAGGCACTATCAAGCTTTCTTACAAATGTACCGTCGTTGCCACCAACATCTATTAAACGTGAGGGTTTCAAGTTTTTTACCCAACCATTTATAATATCTGATTTTTTAATAAAAGCCGCATCTGTATAATTGGTCTTAGTGTAGTAATTTCCCCATTCAGAATGTTCCTTCAACTCTAAGTCTTTAATGTAATCGTAGAGACTTTTAATAATATTAAGCTGCCCTTTTTTAGACAAAGTGGCTTTTTTAGTTTCACCTTTATAATCTTCATTATGCTGATCTTCTAGCTTTGCTAAAAGATGGATATTTGAATACAAAATAGGACTAAGCTTGGTTTTAAAAGGCAACATAGAACTAAGCATTTTTACAGGAATCCCATCAATAAAATTGCTGAGTAGTTTTAATTGCTGAGCACCATGATAATGCGCTAATACCAATGGCCCAAAAAAATGCGTTATAAACTGTTTATAAGCGCGCCATGGTGAATTCTCCTTGTAAAAATCAAAGGATAAAGTATCTATAAATAGCGCTTTACCTTTGTGAAAAGTAATATTAAATGCTGAAGCATCTTTTAAAGAAAATCCTTTTTCTAAACTATATTTTTGCAGTTTTAAGGTTAGTAAAGCCGCTTCTTTATACATGTTAAAACTCCACTCGTACGGATAGGTTATAAAGGGAATTTTTTCTGCTTTTATAATAATTTGGTCAGTAGTACTTTCAACTTCCTCGTGTTTAATCAATAACCCATTTTCGAACAATATATTATAAAAACCACTATCGGTTAGTGCCTGATATTGCTTAAAATAAATAGGGTTAATTCGTCTTTTTATATCTCCATTCTCGATATAAACATAACCTGAAGGATCTCTAAATGAAGACGGATGCGCGTTTTTAACGTCCACTAGAATCTTGATTTTCTATATCTGAATCTTTAATTTCAATATCGTCAAAAACGTCGTCTTCAAGAGGCTTAGAAAGCCCTAAAAACAACTTTATTTTGTACATTAAATTTTTTGAAAATAGCACAAAACCTGCTACAGCAGCGACAATTGCTTGAATAATCATAGCACCTAAGCCTGGATCGAAATAAAGTAAAGGCATCTTTGGTTTTTTGTAAAGATAGAAAACTTAAAATATTATGTTCATTTTTTAAAAATAAATAAGCTCGTGTAACTCAGAAAATTAAGACTTAACCAAAAAAAAGAGAAACACTTTTCAGCATTTCTCTTTTCAACTTTATAAATAAAATATCTTATTAAATTTTATTACGCTTACGATCTACTTCTTTTAAGTAAACTTTACGCAATCTTAATGAGTTTGGTGTCACTTCAACATACTCATCTTTTTGTATGTACTCTAAAGCTTCCTCTAAAGAAAACTTAATAGCTGGTACAATCTTAGCTTTATCATCTGCTCCAGAACTACGGACATTACTTTGCTTTTTAGCTTTCGTAATGTTTACAGACATATCATCTTGGCGAGAGTTTTCTCCAATCACCTGACCTTCGTAAATATTTTCACCTGGCTCTACAAAGAACTTGCCTCTATCTTGTAATTTATCAATAGAATAAGGAATTGCTGTACCGTTTTCCATAGAAATTAAAGATCCTGAAATACGACCAGGAATCTCACCTTTCAATGGCTGATATTCTTTAAAACGGTGTGCCATAATGGCTTCACCTGCTGTGGCTGTTAGTAGTTGGTTACGTAAACCGATAATACCACGAGAAGGAATCATAAACTCACAAATCATACGCTCACCTTTGGTCACCATACTTAATAACTCACCTTTACGCTTGGTTACAAACTCAACCGCTTTTCCAGAAACTGTTTCAGGTAAATCAATGGTTAACTCTTCAATTGGTTCGCATTTAACACCATCAATTTCTTTGATGATTACCTGTGGTTGTCCTATTTGAAGTTCGTAACCTTCGCGACGCATCGTTTCAATTAAAACCGATAAGTGCAAGACACCACGACCAAAAACCATAAACTTATCTGCTGTATCAGTTTCACCTAAACGCAATGCTAAGTTCTTTTCTAATTCTTTTTCTAAACGATCTTTAATATGACGAGACGTTACAAACTTTCCATCTTTTCCAAAGAAAGGAGAATCGTTAATCGTAAACAACATGCTCATTGTTGGCTCATCTATCGCAATCGATTTTAAACCCTCAGGATTTTCTAAATCAGCAACCGTATCACCAATTTCAAAACCTTCAACACCAACTAATGCACAAATATCTCCTGTTTGAACACTTTTTACTTTCTTACGTCCTAAGCCTTCAAAAATGAAAACTTCTTTAATTCTACTTTTTATAACAGATCCATCTCTTTTTACTAAAGCGATTTGTTGTCCTTCTACAATAGTTCCTCTCTGTACGCGACCAATTGCAATACGACCTGTAAATGAAGAGAAATCTAAAGATGTAATTAACATTTGTGTTGTACCTTCTTCAAAAACTGGAGTTGGCACATGCTCAATCACCATATCTAATAATGGCTCAACGTTATCTGTTTCGTTTTTCCAATCGTCACTCATCCAGTTGTTCTTTGCAGAACCGTATACTGTTGGGAAATCTAACTGCCATTCTTCTGCACCAAGCTCAAACATTAAATCGAAAACCTTCTCGTGCACCTCATCTGGTGTACAATTTTCCTTATCCACTTTGTTAATTACAACACAAGGTTTTAAACCTAAATCAATCGCTTTTTGCAAAACGAAACGTGTTTGTGGCATTGGGCCTTCAAAAGCATCTACCAATAGTACAACACCATCAGCCATATTTAATACACGCTCTACTTCACCACCAAAATCGGCGTGACCAGGAGTATCAATAATATTAATTTTAGTGTCTTTGTATACAACAGAAACGTTTTTAGAGGTAATTGTAATGCCTCTTTCGCGTTCTAAATCATTATTATCCAAAATTAAATCTCCAGTGTTTTCGTTTTCGCGAAACAACTGACAGTGATACATAATCTTATCTACCAAAGTAGTTTTTCCGTGATCGACGTGTGCAATAATTGCGATGTTTTTGATATTAGCCATAACTTATGCTGATTTTAAGCGTGCAAAGGTACATCTAATTCTACTCATTTCGTTAATAATATGTTATAATTTATTTTTGAAGAACGATCCCTTTGTATCTTGGGTTAATGAATTGAATTACAGTAAAAAGCCTATCCTAAGAAACCAATCGCTAATTGGGCTTTTCTCTACAAAACTTAAGGTTTTCGTCTTAACTACTTAAAATTAAAATGATGGATATAATTAGCAAATACACCAAATACATTCCTTACCTCTATTTCTTGTCTGTTATTGTGTATTGGTTTACGAACTTTAATAAAATGGAAGGTATTTCTGCCTACCCTATTTTACTTTTTGGCATTCCTTTTTTATGGCAATTGATTAAACCGAGTAGACAATTAAATTTTTCATTAGGTATCGTCTTCGTCTGTTTGTCGTCTTATTTAATTTTAGCTTATTTATCTAATTTACTTCACATTATTCAATGGTCTGAATCGTCTAAAAACATACTTTTTTACGGAGGTCTTTTAGTGATTGGTAATTTTATAATGTCACTGTGGATTGTTCGAAATAGTATTAAGAAGGAATTTTAAGAAAAACGACTTAAACCAAGACAGAAGACCTAAGACGAAAATCCGTAAAGTGACTATTTAAATTACGTGTCGTCTATTCTTCAACAAACCATCCAGAATCGTATCTTTGTCACTTAACTTTTAAGTCGAAAATTTTGATAAGCATTCCAAAATTAAAACATACCCAATCTAACAACTTCTTTTTGCTTTGTGGTCCTTGTGCCATTGAAGGCGAAGACATGGCCTTACGCATTGCTGAAAAAGTAATTACAATTACAGATAAACTTGAAATTCCATACGTGTTTAAAGGCAGTTTTAAAAAAGCCAATCGTAGTAGAATTGATAGTTTTACAGGTATTGGCAATGAAAAAGCTTTGAAGATTTTAAGAAAGGTTTCTGAAACCTTTGATGTACCAACCGTTACAGACATACATGAAGCCTCTGATGCTGCCATGGCTGCTGAATATGTTGATGTTTTACAAATTCCTGCATTTTTGGTAAGACAAACCGATTTAGTTGTTGCTGCTGCAAATACAGGGAAAGTGGTCAATTTAAAGAAAGGACAATTTATGAGTCCGGAAGCCATGAAACACGCTGTACAAAAAGTAAAAGATGCAGGTAACGAACACGCTTGGATTACAGATCGCGGCACCATGTTTGGCTACCAAGATATGATTGTAGATTTTAGAGGTATCCCAACCATGCGCCAATTTGCACCAACGGTTTTAGATGTAACGCATTCTCTGCAACAACCCAACCAAAGTATTGGTGTTACAGGCGGACGGCCAGATATGATTGAAACGATTGCCAGAGCCGGAATCGTAAATCATGTAGATGGCCTTTTTATTGAAACCCATTTTGATCCTGCAAACGCCAAAAGCGATGGAGCTAATATGTTGCATTTAGATAATCTGGAAGGTTTGTTAACTAATTTGGTTGCTATTAGGAAAACCATCAATAGTTTATAGTATTAGTTTGAAAAACCAAATAGAAATAAGAACCGCGACTTTAGAAGATATTCCAGAAATCACATCGATTTTTAGAGATACAATTACGCATATAAACTCGAAACATTATTCCGAAAAACAAATTATGATTTGGGCTTCTGGTGCTGATGCTATTGAAACTTGGGAAGAACGCATTAGCAAACTTTATTTCATTGTTGCTAAAATTGAAAACATCATCGTCGGTTTTGCCTACTTAAAAAATGGTAATTATTTTGATGGCTTATTTGTTCATAAAGATTACCAGCGCCAAGGCATTGGGTCTAAATTATTGCGGATTATAGAATCGCAAGTTATGATGAATGATTTTGAAGTCATTAAATCTGACGTCAGTAAAACTGCACTTCCGTTTTTTGATAATAAGTATTATGATGTTATTAAGAAACAAAAGAAAACAGTTAAGGGAGTGGTTTTTGAGAATTATTTGGTTGAAAAAATATTTTAAGTCTTAATCTAAATTCACTAGAACCTCATTTTAATTTATTCTTTAACAAATGCCTTTATTCCAGCCCTAACTTCAATATCTAAATAATTAATTCGAGGGACAATAGGACAGGAAAACTTTTCATTATACACACAATAAGGATTGTAGGCAGAATTAAAATCGATTTCCATGATGTTTCCCTCAGGAATTCTTAAATCTATGTAACGTCCTCCTCCATAGGTTAAATTACCATTGGTATGGTCTAAAAAAGGCAAAAAAAGATAATCCTCAAAACCTTCAGTCGTCAGCATCTCTTCGCCTTGGTAAACATTTAATTGAAATGTTTTGCCCTTCAGTTCAAAAGTCAAAACACCAAAAATGCGCTCTTTAGATAAACGGTCAGTGGTTGTTTTCATATTAAACCATTCTGTATCTGGAGTGCGTTTTAAAGTCGCAGTCACCACAAAAGTAGAATCGTAAACAAAA
This sequence comes from Winogradskyella sp., assembly GCF_045105575.1. Classification (GTDB taxonomy): domain Bacteria; phylum Bacteroidota; class Bacteroidia; order Flavobacteriales; family Flavobacteriaceae; genus Winogradskyella. The sequence continues at coordinate 47,042 of NZ_JBGCDQ010000003.1, forward strand.
AAGTCTAGACCCTTAAAATTTTTTAAATCTCTAGATTTTAAAGGTGATTTTGATGCGTCCTTAAATTCAGCATTCATTTTTAGTTGAAATGGTGTTTCGCCTAGAATCGGCTTTTTATGCTCACCACAACTTACCAAAGATGTTACAATTAATAAGGCAACTAAAATTCGCATAATTCTACACTTTAGAATTCAAAAATACGACTTATCCATCTTTTTGTTTCATGAGGTTAAAAAATAAATAATAGGATTTTTTAATTTGAATTGATTTCAATATTTTACATCATTTAAAGGCTTATTGCATTAAGAAATTCTGTTTCAGCCTTCAATCAAAAATTTTGAATTCCTAATTTGGTAATAAATTGATAAATCGAAAAGAAAATATTAGCCCTACAAAATTGCAATTATGAAAGATGATTGGAAAAAATCACCGCTATTCAAAAAAGCTCAGGACATCTATAAATTGGTAACACATTTAGTACAGGTGGTTGAAAATACAGACATTAAATTCGAAAATGATATTGAATCAGAACTGCTTCAGCATAATCTTGATTATTTGAGAAAGAATGCCATGATTATTCCTGCTAAGATTACAAGAGCTACCAACAAGGACACACCGTATGACTTAAAAATGGAAAGTGCCACTTTGATTAGAAAAGCAGCAAAAGAACTCATTACTGATGTAAGAGGATTAGAAATGTATGGCTATAAAGATGAAGAATACCTCAACCTTTTAAGACAAGATGTTGAAGCATTTAGAATCCTTTTTGCCGAATGGGTAAACACTTTTGATCCTTGGAATTATACTATTGATCGCTGGGGACTTTTTAATCCACCTGGCGTTAATTATGACGATCATGATCCTGATGACGATATTCCTTTTAATCCTGATGATTTTTTTGATGGAAATTGATGCATCTGAATTGGCGTGGACTTTATGGACGGATGCATTGCACAAAGAGATTCGCTGTACGGACGGACGCACTGTACGGACAAGTCGCGACTTGTCCCTACACAAGCGGCTTTATCTCACTATGCTTCACCACATGAGACAACACAATCTGCGTTTTGGTTTCACCATAACTAATCAACTGATCTATAAATGCTTCTAAATGTTTTTGATTTTTCAGAACCACTTCCATCACAATATTTTCGTTTCCTGTAATACGGTAACAATTAACAACCTCATCATAGGTTTTTACCTTCTCTAAAAACGGTTTCAACATGCCCATAAAAGCACGTAATGTAATTAAAGCCTTCAGCTGATAACCAGCTTCAAAAGGTGATATAAAAGTGGTGTAGCCTTGAATTATTTCAGCATCTTCCATTTTTTTAATACGTTCTGAAACTGCTGGAGACGTGATACCTACTTGTCTTCCAATTTCGGCATTAGAGATACGTGCATTTTGCTGCAAACACTTCAAAATCTTCCAATTCAAATTATCTATACTCATTTAAAGATTTTTAACTATAATAACATCATTATTAAAGTAAATATACAAATTTACTTTAAATACAAAAGTTTAATATCAATTTTAGAGCTTAATTTCGTATCGACTGCTATTGAAATTATGAACTACAACCTACCGTCTCATTTAAAGGATTTGCCTGTATACCAAAAGGCCATGGATATTATTGTGTTATCACGCAGTATTTCGACCTATCTCAATCAGGATTTGGTGTATTTAAATACAGATGGTTCTGAGGATGCGTATATTTATTTTACGGGAGATATTATTCAGCAATCGACTAACTTGGCTCCTGAAATTATCAATGCAGAACGCGAACGCTACTCTGATAAAAAACACCAACATCTCGAAACTTTAGACCGCTTAACACATCGTCTTTACAATAATTGTAAACGTTTGGAACATTCTAAAAGTAACGGCAAAGATTTTTTACCAATTCTAAGAGGAGAGTTACGGAAATTCAGAAAACTACAACGCAACTGGATGCTGACGTTGTGAGTATTTACTTTGAAACTATCAAATGCGCATTACTCATAAACCCATTCTGATAGTTCTGAATTTTAGAATTCATCGTATCCGCAGTAATTATAAATTGGCATTTATTAATACTTTCCGACAATCGTAAAATATGGTTATATCCATTATTTCTAGCTAAATAATCGGCATCTTCTAGTGCAAAAATTTGAATTTCCCCTAAGTGAATCCCATTTAAAAAATAAAGTTTACTCAAACGTGCAGGAGTTGCAATGACGATATCTTGACCGTAATACACCTCTGTTTTTTGCTTATCGATATCATATTCATCATAAAGCGCATAGATTCTTAAATCTGTATTCTTGGTGAACCTTTCAAATTCAGTTTTTAGAGCCAAGGCATGCTCTTTATCGTTTACCACAACAATTGCTCTTGGTGAATCTTCATAAGCTTCTGCTTTTAATTTATGAATAATAGCAATAATCAATGCTGTTGTTTTACCACTTCCTTTAGGAGCAATTACATAAGCACTAGAACCTCCTTTTAACGTAGGCAACACTTTTTTCTGAAGTGCATTAGCGGTTTCAAAACCCACATGTTCTAATGATTCTTTTAATAAAGGATGTAATTTTTTGAAAGACATAATGTTATTTAACGATTTGTATTTGTGGCTTATGTGTTATTGGTACACTGCAAGAGTTGGCAATAAAACAAAGGCGATTTGCTTCTGTATGAAGACGAATTGCCAAATCTATTTTATTTTTCTCTAAAATAGTCACAATAGGCGATAATACTATGGAAACAAATGCTCCGCTTCCATCTGGCTTAACTTTTAATTTGCCTGAAGTGTCATCTGTATAATCAATTAAAGTAATCCCATTCTTATCACACAAATACTTATAAGACATCATGTGGCACGATGAAAGTGCTGATAAAAATAAATCTTCAGGATTATGTTTGGTTTGATCTCCTTTAAATTCTTTTGCAGCCGAAACAATAAAAGGTGCTTTATCTTTTATATAAACCTGATGCGTTTTAGAGTTTGAAAACAAATCGGAATCGGCTTTTTTATGTTTAGACGACCAACTTGTTTTTACTTTGAATTCTTTTTCTAGCATGTTTTATTGAATACATCGTGATCCCATTTTGAGGGATTATTTTGAATATAATCTGAAATATGTTGGTAAGCTTTAGTGTTCCTGATAATATGATCGTGAAAGGAACGCTTCCATTTAAATTCTAAAAAACCTGACCTACGAATTAATTTTGATGATGTGGTTTTAAAAGCTCCAACTAATTCTGATAATGATTTTATTTTCACTCCTTTTTCTGAAACTAAACTGCGATCTATTTCTAATATCGCATGCATATGATTTGGCATTACAACTTCGGAATGCATTACAACATATTGATATTGATTTTCTAACCAATTTAATTGGGCTTTTACAATTTCACCAAATGAATTCAATTTCATGATTTTTTGGGATGATTTTTGCACATCGCCTTTATGTACGGACAAGTCGCGACTTGTCCCTACGGCATTATCATTCAAATCAGCATTCGCATTCAAATCGAAATTATCATTCAAATCGGCATTCCCATCAACCACATCACCCAAACAATACCGCATACCATCCACACAAATGGTTATGAAATATAAATTATCGCGCGAATAATCATATCCTTTCATACGATTATGCTTGCGATTTCTCATATATTTTTATTCTTTGAAATGATTATATTTTTTTTGCCCATTGCAATTTTATATCCAATATGCTGTACGGACAAGTCGCCACTTGTCCCTACGGATTGCGGAATCATTGCAAATTCTTTCACAAAACATCGGTACGGACAAGTCGCGACTTGTCCCTACGGAATTACATATTACGACGATACTGCCCTCCAACCTCGAACAATGCTGACGTGATTTGGCCTAAAGAGCATACTTTACAAACTTCCATCAATGCTTCAAAAATATTCTGATTGCTAATGGCTCTTTCTTGAAGGTCTCTTAATAATTCATCAGTATCATGTGCTTCATGAAGATGCTTTAATATTTCAATTTGATATTGTTTTTCTTCTTCCGTCGCTCTAATCACTTCCTTCGGCACAACCGTTGGCGACCCTTTACTACTTAAAAAAGTATTGACACCAATAATTGGGAATTCACCATTATGCTTCAAGGTTTCATAATACAAACTTTCTTCTTGTATTTTAGAACGTTGGTACATGGTTTCCATAGCACCTAAAACGCCTCCACGTTCTGTAATGCGATCGAATTCTAATAAAACAGCTTCTTCAACCAAATCGGTTAATTCTTCAATAATGAAAGACCCTTGAATTGGATTTTCATTCTTAGCTAAACCTAATTCTTTGTTGATAATCAATTGAATGGCCATGGCACGTCTTACAGACTCTTCCGTCGGAGTTGTAATTGCTTCGTCATACGCATTGGTATGTAATGAATTACAATTATCATAAATAGCATACAAAGCTTGAAGCGTTGTACGTATGTCGTTAAAGTCAATTTCTTGAGCGTGCAAACTACGACCCGAAGTCTGAATATGATACTTCAACATCTGAGCTCTAGAGTTGGCTCCGTATTTATTTTTCATGGCTTTAGCCCAAATCTTACGAGCTACACGACCAATAACCGCATATTCTGGATCGATTCCGTTTGAAAAGAAGAATGATAAATTTGGTCCAAACTTATTGATATCCATTCCTCTACTTAAGTAATATTCTACATAAGTAAATCCGTTAGATAAGGTCAACGCTAATTGCGTAATTGGGTTCGCACCAGCTTCTGCAATATGATAACCCGAAATTGACACCGAATAAAAATTACGAACATTATTTTCTATAAAATACTCTTGCACATCTCCCATTAAACGAATGGCAAATTCCGTAGAGAAAATACACGTATTTTGAGCCTGATCTTCTTTTAAAATATCGGCTTGTACAGTTCCTCTAACCTGGGCAATTGTTTTTGTTTTAATATCTAAGTACACATCTGCTGGTAATACTTGATCTCCTGTAAGACCCAAAAGCATTAGGCCTAAACCATTGTTTCCTTCTGGTAATTCACCATTGTACCTTGGACGTTCTTTGCCTTTGTATAGCTTCGCAATTTTTGCTTCAACTTCCTTTTCTAAGCCGTTTTCTTTAATGTAGATTTCACATTGCTGATCGATGGCTGCATTCATAAAAAAACCAAGCAACATAGGTGCTGGCCCGTTAATCGTCATACTCACCGACGTCATTACATCTGCTAGATTAAAACCAGAATATAATTTTTTAGCATCATCTAAGCAACAAATAGAGACACCTGCATTCCCGATTTTACCATAAATATCTGGACGTAAATCTGGATCATTTCCGTAAAGTGTTACACTATCAAAAGCCGTCGATAAACGTTTTGCAGGTAAGCCCATACTTACATAATGAAAACGTTTGTTGGTACGTTCTGGACCACCTTCTCCTGCAAACATACGCGCTGGATCTTCACCTGTTCTTTTAAAAGGATATAATCCTGACGTATATGGAAATTCTCCGGGTACATTTTCTTGTAAACACCATCTTAAAATATCTCCCCAAGCTTGATACTTTGGTAAAGCTACTTTTGGTATTTGTGTATGTGACAATGACTCTGTATGTGTTTCAATTTTTATCTCTTTATCTCTTACTTTAAAAGAATAGATTGGGTTTTTGTATTTGTTTACTTTTTCGTCCCATCCTGTAATAACTTCCCAGTTGTATGGATCTAGATTTAGTTTTACACGGTCAAATTCGGCGATTAATAATTTTATAAAATCTCTCGTTGTGTCATCCTGAACTTGATTAAGGATTTCATCTTCATTTAAGCCTAATTTTCCAATAAAAGACCTTTCGACTGCGCTCAAGGTGACATTACCGACAGAACAGATTGTTTTATATATTCCATATAATTTCTGAGCAACTTCCACTTGGTCGTTAGCTGTTTTGTCGTAAGCTCTGTTGCTTTCTGCAATTTCAGATAAGTAACGTGTACGTGAAGGCGGAATCACAAAAATCTTCTCACTCATTTCATCCGAAATATGAAAAGTCGATTTTAAATCTGCATCTGCCTTTTCAACCAATTTATCCATAATAGCTTTGTAAAGCGTATTCATTCCTGGATCGTTAAACTGAGAGGCTATGGTTCCGTAAACAGGTAAATCGTCTTGATGAACATCCCAAAGATTATTGTTACGCATGTATTGTTTCTTCACATCGCGCAAAGCATCAAGAGAACCACGTTTATCAAATTTATTGATGGCTACTAAATCTGCAAAATCTAGCATATCGATTTTTTCGAGCTGTGTTGCTGCACCAAATTCTGGTGTCATAACGTATAAAGCCACATCACTGTGCTCCATAATCTCAGTATCAGATTGCCCAATACCCGAAGTTTCAAGAATAATTAAATCGTATTCTGCAGCCTTTAAAACCTGAATAGCTTCATTGACATATTTAGATAATGCTAAGTTAGATTGACGTGTTGCTAAACTACGCATATAAACGCGTGGTGAGTTAATCGCATTCATACGAATACGATCACCTAACAATGCTCCACCTGTTTTTCGTTTAGAAGGATCTACAGAAATTAAACCAATTGTCTTCTCAGGAAAATCAATAAGAAAACGTCTTACCAACTCATCTACTAAAGAGGATTTACCTGCTCCACCTGTTCCTGTAATCCCAAGAACAGGACAAGAAACCCCTTCTAGCTTCCCCTGAGGGGAAGAACTCTCACTCAGCTTTGAAAATAGTTCTTCAAATTTATCATGCCTGTTTTCTGCTAATGATATCAAACGTGCTATAGTTTTTACGTCTTTATTCTTTACGGAATTTATCAATTCAGCATTAGACATCTTACTGAGTTCTGAAGCATCTTGGTTACACACTCTAGGTTCTTCCCCTTTGGGAAAGCTAGAAGGGGCTTCCGATTGTTGCACCAAATCATTTATCATACCTTGAAGCCCTAATTCTCTTCCGTCATCTGGAGAATAGATTCTGGTGATGCCATAATCCATCAATTCTTTGATTTCTTCTGGAAGAATAACTCCACCTCCTCCACCGAAGATTTTAATATGTTCTGCTCCTTTTTCTTTAAGCAAATCGTACATATATTTAAAGTACTCATTGTGTCCGCCTTGGTAAGAGGTCATTGCAATAGCATTTGCATCTTCTTGAATTGCTGTATTTACGACTTCTTCTACACTTCTATCGTGACCTAAATGAATTACTTCGACTCCTGTAGATTGAATGATGCGACGCATTATATTGATGGCAGCATCGTGCCCATCAAATAAAGAGGCAGCAGTTACAATTCTTATTTTATATTTTGGCTTGTATGGTGGCACTTGTATCATTCTTAATAAATGTTGAATTTAGAGCCACAAATTTACGGAATATTCAAAAAATTAAAGCAATAATCAACAAATATCTAAAACTTATAAAAAGTAAGTGACACTGGCAATTTTAATTACTTTTAACACTTAATTTCAGATTACTATGATGCATCAGATTACACTTCTTATTCATTGTGAAGACCAACCAAATATAATTGCCTTAGTTACTAATTTCATCTCTAATAGAGAAGGCAACATCATATACATAGATCAGCATGTAGATAGAGAACAGAATATCTTTTTTATGCGTTTGGAATGTGAATTTAATTCTGCTTCCTTTTCTATTGAAAAATTCAAACAATTATTTAGCACTACTTTGGCAGATACCTTTCAACTTAAATGGAACATATTTGAAGCAGACAAAAAACCAAAAATGGCATTATTTGTCTCTAAATATGACCATTGTTTGTATGATATTTTAGGACGCTACAACTCTGGAGAATTACATTTAGAAATTCCATTTATTCTAAGTAATCACAGCGACTTAAAACCAATTGCTGACAGCTTTAAAATTCCATTTTATCATGTTCCTATCAGCAAAACAACAAAAATTGAAGCTGAACAAGAACAATTAAGACTCTTAGAATTACATCAAATCGATTTTATCGTTTTAGCACGATATATGCAAATTGTTTCAGGCACTTTAATTCATAAATATCCGAATAGAATTATAAATATTCACCATTCATTTTTACCTGCTTTTGTTGGCGCGAAACCTTATCATTCAGCTTACAAACGTGGTGTTAAAATTATAGGAGCCACAAGTCATTACATTACTGAAGAGCTTGATGCAGGACCGATTATAGAACAAGACGTAACGCATGTATCTCACTCTCATTCTATTAAAGACTTAATTGCGAAAGGCCGTGATTTAGAAAAAATCGTATTATCTAATGCTATTAAACTTCACGCCAATAGAAAAGTAATGGTTTATGATAATAAAACGGTGATATTTTCATAAAAAACCTCAGTAATTAACAAGGATATTCCTGTTTTAAGAAAAGTTATTAAAAATTTATTCACAAAAATTATGTTAATTTTTTAATTTTTTTTTATAAATTGCCGACCCGTTTGTTGAAAACAATAAACATCCCTCGAATCTACTGCATACTTAATATTAACTCGTATCCTAACTAAAAGTTAATTGTGACCCTTGTGATTTATTTGCGTCTAATAAGATGTAAGAGACCTATGTCTCTAAAAAAATGTAATCCATTAACTAATTAATTTTTATCCATGAAAACAAAACTATTATTATTTGTCTGCTTTATTGCTGGCATCGGATTTTCTCAAGCCCAAGGCTTACCAACCAACCCTGAACCAGGTAAATGCTATGTAAAATGTATTACAAAGGATACCTTTAAAGAAATTGAAGAGACGATACAAACGTATCCGGCTTACACCACATTAAAAGTAATACCTGCAACTTACAAAACTGTTGAAGAACGTGTTTTAATAAAAGAAGCTTCTAAAAAGTTTGTCTATGTGCCTGCTACTTACGAAAACGTTGACGTCCCTTACGTTAAACAAGCGAGCCGTAATGATTTAAAAGTTGTCCCTGCTTCTTTTGGAAATGACTCTAGAACTTTTGAAGTTTATCCAAAAACATCTGGATGGGAATATAAGATTTTAGAAGATTGTCCTTCTGTAAACAAAGATGACTGTGTTGCAGCTTGTTTCGTTGAATATCCTGCACAATCGAGAGATGTTGGATTTACAACATTATCTTCAGACGCAAGTACAAACTCTATTCCTGTGCCAGAGCAAACAACAACGTACACAAAACGTGTGGTTAAAACACCTGCAAGAATGGATGAAATTGAAATTCCTGCTGAATACAAAACGATTAAAAGACGTGTTATTGATACACCTGCATCAACAACGACTAACACTATTGCTGCTCAATACCAAACGGTTACAAGAACTGTTTTAGACAAGAAAGGTGGTATTACTACTTGGGAAGAAGTTGATTGTGAGTTATTAGATCCAAACGTATTACCTGTTTTTTATGAATTAGGTAGCGCAAGATTAACTCCTGCATCTAAAAAGACTATTGATGATACTTTATTACCAATCTTATCTGGTTCTGCAGTAAGCATCGAAATCATGTCTCATACAGATTCTAGAGGAAATGACGATTTTAACCAATCTTTATCTCAACAAAGAGCTAATTCTGTAGTTAACTATTTAGTATCTAAAGGAATCTCTCGAAGCAGATTAACTGCAAGAGGTTTTGGTGAAACACGTTTAACAAACAGATGTTCTAACGGTGCTGATTGTTCTGAAACACAACACCAAAGAAACAGACGTACTGAGTTTAGAGTTTTAAGTAACTAATACTTAAGACTAAATAAACGTTTAGCGTTTACATATAAAAAAGAGCTCCAATTCGGGGCTCTTTTTGTATTTACACTGTTATGATATGACTTATAGTACTTTTACATCTGAAAATTATGTGTCGATTATTAGCGTTGAAGTTTTACAAGACCTTAGAGATAGACACAATAATCACACATCATTTTTTATTCGTCTAATGCTTTAATTGATTCCGGTATTTTTTCAATGTTGCCATGAGCCTATGAATAAATTGCTTCAGATAGTAAGCCATTAACAATATGTTTTAAAAAAATCACATCGCCTGAATCCTCATTTCCAATGACAATGCTGTTTTCTGGAAATCCTTTCTATTTTCTTGCGTTTTTTGTTTCAAGCGCAATATAGTTGCAGGTTCGGCTTATTCATTTTTTATCAGATGTATCGAAAAAAGGATGAAGCTAAAAAAAGAATTCATCTGAATCTATTTCGCCACCATTAGGTGCCATCATTCGGGTTTTGAAGTCCATTGGAAATTCCACCTTTCATTCATACTGCGTTTCGCTGATATATTTTTAGTCAATTGGAAATGTCATAATTGGATTTACTTAAATTCTAAATAACGACTTAAGCTATTAGAAATACACAGTTTTAAATTACTGTTTTCCAAAAAAAGTAGCCTAATTTTAAATTTATAGAGAACTGTAGATAGCTACTTATGGGAATTGATAATTAATTAGCTACGGTCTGGTTGAGCGCAGTCGAGACCTACAAGAAGCACATCAATAGTTCTCGCCTGCGCTCGAACGGACAATTATTAATAATTCAAATATCAAAAAATTAATTATGATTAATTCTTAGTGCGTATTTAACTACTCACCTCTGTAAATTTATTTAATTCTCACTAAAACAGACATCACTAATTACTTTACTCGTTTTTGTATGTGATAAACAGGGTAAGACACCACTTTTTTCTCGGCTTTAATGCCGTAATTGTCTTCAAGATCAGATTGCATGAGTTGAAAGAATTTGTAATGAAAATCCCAGTCGTGAAGTCCTAAGCTTAATTCACTATCGTCTGGCACAATTACTGGCATGTCTAATACATGTGCTAATTGATATGCCATATCTTTTAGAGATACGTTATCTGCTTTAATCTGAGAATCGCCAACTAAATATTGAGAGTTATTTTTTCCCCAATCAATTTGGTCGGTATCCCAAAACTTAGGTGTGTCGATCACAAAACTGATGCCTTCGCCTTCATTATATTTTCTCTCAACACCAAGCTCCATTTTAGTAATAAGCTTAAATGCCAAATTCTCGCCAGTGTTGAATGGCTTTTTAAAATAAATTTCATAATTGGTATTTAAACCTTCCTCTAATACAATTTGATTCTTATAAATTTTAGCTAAGTAACCTACAATCTGTTTTAACGACCCTGACAATTTCAAATAATCATCATTAGTAATGACCATTAAATCCTCGTCATTACTATTAATAAATTTTATTTCTAAATCCTCGATTGGCATGTACTCAGCGATGCTTTCTTCTTCTAAAGAAACCACGTTAAAAAAGGTTTTTAAGGACGTGGTTGTTTTTTGTTGTCTTAAATATTTAGCAACGATGTCCTTCTTTAAATCTGGCGCACCACCTTTCCATAATACTTTTCCTTCGGCATTAAACAAAACACCTTCTGGCAGTACAGAAACGTTATACTTTTTAAAGGTTTCTTTATTATAATCAATAGCGACTGCTAGACCATTCGGTTTTTTCTTCAAAAATTTCTCAACAATTAATGGGTTTTCGCTTGTTAAGGATACCACATAAAAATCGCTTGGAAATTGCTTTTGCAACACTCCCAAGTGTTCTTTTGCGGTAATACAAGGACCACACCACGTAGCCCAAAAATCTACAAAATAGAGTTTATTGCCATCTGCTGATGCAATTGTAGATTCCTGTAAAAATTCTGAAACTTTAATTTGACCAAAAGAATAAGTTGCTGTTAGGACACAAATTATAATTAATGTAAAGCGTTTTTTCATAAAACAACTCATAATATATTATACAATTTATCAATGACTAATCAAATACTATGCTAAAAATAAACAATTATTGATATAGTTAATGTTTCAACGTATTTTAAAGCTGAAAATTATCACCTTCTTTAGCAAATTTGAAACCGAGACTCTGAATACTATCCTTTAAAGCATTTTTATCCCTTATAGTAGGATTGGTGTGATTGAAATGAATAAAATAAATTTTATTTTTTGTTACTAAATCTTCATCCTGAAATAAGGTCGTAGTCTCAGTAGTAAAAGGATGTGGAATTTCACTCATATCTCTATTTAATTCACCATCTCTAAAAAAGGAAGCATCGAGAAATGCATAATCCACTTTTTTGACTTCTTCAATAATATTTCTCTCCCATTTTTCCCATTTATCAATATCTGGAATAAATAAAGCCGTTTTATTTTTACCAATAATTTTATAACCGACGGTTTCTGAATATTCATCACGATGTGGCACAAGGATGGGTTTTACTTCAAGCCTATTATTCAAATTAATAGTTGAGTCATTTTTTAAGCGTTGTAATTCAATATTGTTCTTATTAACCAATTGGCTCCATGGTCCGTTTGTTTCTAAGTAATTTTTCATTCTCGGCATTACATAAACAGGAATCTTATCACTGCCCAAAGCTTCTAAACCTAAATACATTAAACCTGTATAATGCCCAATATGCGCATGTGTTAAAAACACACCATCTATGATGTAACCATTATCTAAATGGTCTTTTTTTAATATTTCGGTTTGTTCTCCAATGTTTGGTGTAGCATCGAAAAGCCATTTTTGTTTCGCCTCTAAATCAATCAAGCCTAAACATGATACGAGTTTCTTTGATTCTTCCGACTTATAGTAAGCGGCACAACATTCTTTTTCGCAATTAATTTGAGGATATCCAGCATCTTGTGCAATACCAAGAACTGTAATATACTGCTTATACGGATTTAGATTTTTTTCAGCAATCGACGACGTGCAACTAAATGCAGAAATACATAAGATTAAGATTAATATTTGGACTGATTTCAATTGTATAATTTATCTTTGCTAAAGATATAAAACCTTAACTCATGATGAAAAGAATATTTGCCGTACTTATAATTTTTAACCTAACGGCTTGTGCAGAATTACAACAAGTGGTGGATTCTTTGCCAGAAGGCACTAGCAGTGTGCTTGGCAATGCGGATATTGCAGCCGGATTAAGACAAGCTCTAGATTTAGGGATCGATAAACAAGTGACTAAGTTAACATCTGAGGATGGTTTCTTTAAAAACGACTTGGTTAAAATAGTCTTGCCTGCGGAATTACAAAAAGTGGACGACGGTTTACGAAAAATTGGTTTAGGAAATTTGGCTGATGAAGGCTTAAAAGTTTTAAACAGAGCAGCTGAAGATGCTGTTAAAGAAGCGACTCCTATTTTTGTAAATGCTGTAAAGGATATCACTTTTGATGATGCTAAAACCATCCTTTTGGGAGAAAGTAATGCTGCTACAAATTATTTAACCTCTAAAACACAAACGCAACTTTACGATAAATTTAAACCAGTCATTAGTGCTTCTTTTAGTAAAGTTGGTGCTGATAAAATTTGGGATAATCTTATCACAAAATATAATAACATTCCTTTTACAAATAACGTCAGTACCGATTTAACAGACTATGTTACCAATGAAGCGTTAAAAGGTGTTTACACCATGATTGCTGTTGAGGAAAAAGAAATTAGAAGTAAAGCGTCTTCTCGTAGTACAGATTTATTGAAGAAGGTGTTTGCTTTGCAGGATTAACATATTGGTCTGACAACGAATAGTTATCCTACAAACGAAAAATAGCTTTGTCGTGTAAATTTCAGCGCTTGTCACAACAGTGAATTAAAACGTCGGTATCCTTAAAATATCGACTTTTTTTAATGCTTAATCATAAAGCGATTCAAAATAGCGATAAGACTTTAACAAACGGCTACCATACCAAGAAAACAGTTCTCCATCTACAACTTTAACTGTCTTGCTGAGGAATTGAGATTGTAATTCTAAAACATGTGTTTCTTTAAACGGAAAAGGTTCACTCGACAAAAAAATTAAGTCTGCTTCTTGCAATTTGGAATGGCTTAAATCGATTTCAGGATAGCGTTTTTCATCCTTAAACACATTTACAAAACCAGCTTCTAATAGCATCACATCAATAAAATTATCTGAGGCAGCCACCATCCAAGGTTTTTTCCAAATAAAATAGGCTACTTTTAATGGTGTTTTTGTTTTAATACGACTTCGGAAAGCTTCGCGTTCCTTTTGAATATGTCCAATTAATTCTGACGCTTTTTCTTCAACTTGAAATAGTTCACCATACATTTTAATCAATTCAAAACAATCCTCAAGATTATAAATATCACTGATATGAATTGGCGCAACACCATCTAGTTGCTCTACGATGGCTTTGGTATTTTCCTCTTTATTGCAAAGCACAATGTCTGGCCTAAGCGCTTTTATTTTTTCAATATGAATTTGTTTTGTACCACCAACAACGTTCTTAAACAATCTTAAATGCTTTGGATGCACACAAAATTTTGTAACTCCAACTATGGACGCTTCTAAACCTAAATCGACTAACAGTTCCGTTTGCGAAGGCACTAACGAAACGATTCGCTTTGGTACTTTTTGTAGTTGAATAGTACGATTAAGTTGGTCAGTATGCGTCATAGATATTGTAAAAACCAGTTGAAATTACTAAACTAAAAAGAATTATAATCACAAAAACACCCCTAAAGTCCCCTCAAGGGGACATTCTACGTATTCAATTTTTTAATTAATGACGACTCAGTTCAAGAGTCATCTGCAATTGCAACTCTTCCGCTTTTTTTGCAGCAGCTTCTGCAAAATCTTCATCTTGAGACGCATAAATAATACCTCTTGAAGAATTAATTAATAGGCCTACAGCGTCATTCATACCATATTTACAAACCTCTTGTAGGTTTCCACCTTGGGCTCCAACACCTGGCACTAACAAAAAACTTTCTGGAATAATGTTGCGAATATCCGCTAAGAATTCTGCCTTAGTAGCACCAACCACATACATCAAGTTTTCTGAATTTTTCCAAGATTTAGAGGTTTCTAAAACGTGTTTGTACAACTCAACGCCATCTACAGTTTTAGTTTGAAAATCGAATGCACCTTGGTTAGAAGTTAATGCCAAAAGAATGGTGTGTTTATCCTTAAAAGCCAAGAACGGTTCTACCGAATCTTTTCCCATATATGGCGCAACCGTAACACTATCGAAGCCTAAGTCTTCAAAAAAAGCTTTGGCATACATGGTACTTGTATTACCAATATCGCCTCGTTTGGCATCTGCAATCGTATAAATTTCAGGGTAATTTTCGTTTAGGTAATTAATCGTTTTCTCTAAAGCTTGCCAACCTTTTATGCCGTAGGCTTCGTAAAATGCTGTGTTGGGTTTATAAGCCACACAGAGGTGATGCGTGGCATCGATAATGGCTTTATTAAAATCAAAAATAGGATCTTCTTCTTTTAATAAGTGCTTTGGGATTTTATTTAAATCGACGTCTAAGCCTATGCAGAGGAAGGATTGCTTTTTTTTGATTTGGGTTGTTAGTTGTTGTGTTGTCATTGATTAATCCATATAAAATGAAAAAGTAATAAAAGAATGATCATCCTCAGTTTGAAAGATCATATAATAAAAATCGCTGAGCATATCATCCGTAAAACGAATAGAAACCTTTTCATCTAAGACTTCTGTACTAATTCGATTATTATTTAGTGCACTCTTAATGCCTTCGTCGTCAAAACCCTCAATTAAATTGGTAATCCAAATCACTTGATCAAAAATTAATTGCTTATCTGTTTCAAAATCTAACAATCGATCGTAAATGAAAGATGCGGATAACTCAAAACTATCACAACCCCCTCTTTTTAAGGATAAATACCAATCATCGTTTAAACTAATTTCGGCAGTCTTAGAATCAGCATCCCATTTATAGCCTTCTAATTCTTTAATACCCTTTAGAAATGCATCTGTTTGTGTTGCTTGATCGAAAATACATTCGTTTTCTAAGGTCTCTTTTCTTGTCTCATTTTGAGCGGCACCTTTCAAATTACAAAGCATCAACACTAGCAGAAAAATATAATGAGTGTATGGTTTCATATCAATGGGTCGTTTTAAAAACAACGCTCTATTTTAGTCGCTTTCGGATTTTACATGAGCACTCGTTACAAACGAGCGCTAGCAGTGAGATATTAAAATTCAAAATATATTACTGATTCATAAGATTCCTGCTTTCGCAGGAATTTTAAATCACATTATCATTAGCTTTCAACAACTCCGTGTTTTCAGCTAACATTAATTCGTCTATTATTTTTTGAATATCACCATTAATGATATTTGATAAATCGTAAAGTGTTAATCCAGGAACTCTATGGTCTGTAACACGTCCTTGCGGATAATTGTAGGTTCTAATTTTAGCACTTCTATCACCAGAACTTACCATACTTTTTCGTTTTTCTGAATCTGCGGCTTGTTGTTTCGCCAATTCTAAATCGTACAATCGAGAACGTAATACCTTAAGAGCTTTCTCTAAATTTTTATGTGATGATTTCTGATCTTGACAACTCACAATCATACCTGTTGGCTCGTGATGCAACTTAATTGCTGAATACGTTGTATTTACGGATTGACCACCAGGACCTGTTGATGTGGTACGTTCAATACGTACTTCAGTCATATCTAATTCGTAATCAAACTCTTCTGCTTCTGGTAACACCATTACTGTTGCAGCACTTGTGTGCACACGTCCTTGAGTTTCTGTTTGTGGTACACGTTGTACACGATGCACACCAGCTTCAAATTTTAAAGTTCCGTAAACATCTTCACCAGACACCTCAAAAATAATTTCTTTAAATCCACCAGAGGTTCCGTCGCTTGTGCTTACCACATCAACTCTCCAGCCTTTATCGCTACAGTATTTAGAATACATTCTGTATAAATCACCTGCAAAAATACTCGCTTCATCTCCACCTGTTCCTGCTCTGACTTCAACCACTACATTTTTAGCATCATCTGGATCTTTAGGAATGAGCATAAAACGAATCTCTTCTTCCATCTTGTCAATAGATACCTTAGCTTCATCGAGTTGCATCTTGGCCATTTCTACCATTTCGGCATCAGAACCATCAGCAATAATCTCTTCAGCTTCAGCCAAATTATCTAAGGCTTCTTTATAAATTTCGCCTTTATCAATGATTAATTTAAAATCCTTGTATTCTTTCATCAGCTTGGCATAGCGCTGCTGATCTGATATAATATCTGGCTGAATAATCAGGTCATTGATCTCATCAAAACGTTGCTTTATAATCTGTATTTTCTCTAACATCTATGTTCAAAAATTGAATTTCAAAAATACGATAAAAATAAGAAATTAGACCGCTTCACTTTTTAAAAAAAAAGAACATAGACCGCTACGCTTTTAGATTATAGAACAAAGATTTAATTGTAACTCACTGATTATAATTTGTGATTTTATTTAACCAATTAAAGATTAAATGTATTTTTCTCTTTTCTCTAAATTAATTGAAATTCATTTTTTTACAGAAAATAAATCGCACTTAAATAACGTTAGCCTAGAACGATGCATCGTTTCCTAGCTATACTCGCTTTTTACAAAACATTTGTGGTTTGGTCTTTTATTGCAAATACCATTATTGCGTTTTTTAATCCGCATATCGGACCTGCAATTGCCACCAAACTATGTCTTACGGTTTTTGCATGGTATTACATCAATGAAACACCTAATAGACGTAAATTAACGTTTTATAAAAACATAGGTATATCGTCTCTAAAGCTATTTTCTACCATGTTTATTGTCGATTGTATTTTAACCGTTAGTTTTCTTCTTATTTTTAAGGAATTCATCTAAACACAAGTTTTAAAATTGATATTTGAACTCGACAATGTAGAACTCTACTTTAAAAACGAACGTATTTTAAACGGTATTTACCTAAAAGCGGAAACTGGAAAAGTAACAGCCATTTTAGGCAGTAATGGCTGTGGAAAAAGTAGTTTGCTCAATATTGCTTTTGGGAACTTAAAACCGAAATATAAGTTGGTTAGAATAGACAACAAACCACTTCTAAAACCTTTATACAACACAGGTATTGCTAAGTATTTACCACAGTATCATTTTATTCCTGATGATATGAAACTGAGCTTTGTTTTTAAACTCTATAATTTAGATTGGACTAATTTTACATCACATTTTAAGGCTTTTTCAATTTATGAAAACTTAAAATTTAAAGCCTTATCTGGTGGCGAAAGACGCATTATTGAAACGTATGTTATTCTGAAATCAAAAAGTAAAATTGTGTTTTTAGATGAACCTTTTTCGCACTTATCACCTTTACATATTGAAAGTGTAAAAGACATGATTGCTGAAGAAAAAAAAGAAAAAGCGATTATTATTTCAGATCATATGTACCAGCACATTATTGAAGCGTCTGATACTATTTATTTGCTTAAAAATGGGACTACAAAACGCATTGGTAAATTGAATGAGCTGGAAGATTACAGGTATCTAAGCGATGGCAGTCTGTAATTATGGATCAGTAGACGTCTTCATAATATTATCTAAATCCACTACCACTCCGACTCCTAAAATCTGTTTCCATTGTAATTTTGCACCAACAAGGACCGTTTCTTCATTTGTAATTTCGTTGGTTTCCACCTCTACTTTAATATCATTATCATATCTTAGATGTGAACCAAATGTGGCTCTGACATATTTATTGACTTTCATATCAAAATTGACTTCCCATTCAATATCTATGTTACCGAAATTATTAAGGTAGTCCGTATATAAGCGCAATAGACTTCTCACATTTATATTTTCAAAAACTTCTTGTTGGTATTGGTTGGTTAATAGGATTCCTAGTTCTTGTCGTACCTTTTTTCCCTCCCTTATAAGATTACCTTCTAAATCGTAGATGGCAGGATCAACACCAAAAGCACCTCTGTTGGCTAAATCGTCATCTAAAACAAACGTTGTTTTTAGTGTAAAGGGTGAAGCATAGAATGATAAACGCTCAATAAAGCGACCGTACTCCATTCCTAATCCAAAAAACATATAACCTGGTGCCATTAGGCGCGATATAGGCTCGTCTCTATTCGGGTAATTAAATCCATTAGCCAACTGCGTATTAAAACTAAACCTGGCGGAGTAGAACCAATTACTTTCTGGATTTTTTTCTAAACCTACATTTGAAATCACCTCGATAACATCGTCCGTTTTTCTGATGTTAGCATCTTCCTGCTTATTAAGACCATAGCGGACATTGAAGTCAGAATTCCAAAACCATCTTTCTTGTTTATATCTGGCAGTCGCTCTTCCTGTAAGAATACCTGAAATTGAATTGGTACCACCAGAATTCCAATTGGTAAACGACACTTGATTTAGATCGAAACCCACTTCTTTTTTGGTGGTCCAACCTAATTTAGCGGCTTTCTTTTTTGTCTTATTCTGAAAATACAATGAATCTGGCTGCGCAAACAATGTTACAGGACAAATGAGGCATAAACCAAAGGTGATCCATAAAAAGTTATTAATTCTAAACATGTACTTAAACAGATCTAAGTTTTAAATTGATAGCGTATGTCTTTTCAATTTATGAATCCACTGTCGGCCTCTGCAGTATTGTCATTACACAACACTACATAGTATATAAGTAATGCCATTGCTAGAATATGAAAGAAGCAATCAATTTGAAACGCTAAATAAAATTGTTCGTAATAGCCTATCATTAATAAGACATCTGACAGAAAAAAAGCAATTATGGCTCCTAAGAAAATATCATTTTTTTTGGAGTAATCATTTAAACTGGTTAATACTGTAAACAGCACGAGTAAAAATGTTGACAATGCATAGGTGTAAAACAATACCTCATGGAATAGTCCAAAAATTGTAAAATCTATAAGCTCGGATAGCTGAATTGCCAAGAATATGCAAGACACAAATAAAATAAAAATAGTAACTAATACAAAAGGTGTGAGTTGCTTTACTGATATTTTTTTAGATAAATGAACACATAAAAGCGCATTAATAATTATAAACGTTATGAATCTTAAAAAACAAAACCACTTTGCTTCATAGTCTAACAGAGCTAAATCTGCAATCAGTAGTAGCGCAAAAATTAAAGAAAAAAATAGCTTTTTTTTAACTTTAAATGATAAAAACCAACCAAAAATAATAACTGTAGTAATACTTCTTGTAATTCGCCATTCTTGCAAATCAAAAGATTGTGCCAAAACCACATTAATTAGAATTAATAAACTTACTCCAATAATAAAATAAGAAAGATTCACTCCTTCCCTATTTTTACTTAACCCGTTGCTGCTTGTATTCAAAAATCCCTTCTTCAATTGTATTACTTAATTTTCTATTTTCAACCTTTTACTCTCATCAAATAATACCACATAATAAATTAATAATGCAATAGCCATTATTTGAAAAAATCGTTCTATTTGGATCACAATGTATAAATCTTCATAATAACCTATCATTAACAAAATATCGGAAGCTAAAAATGCGACGACTGTTGCTAAAAAAACATCCATTTTTTTAGAATACTCATTAAGATTATAAACGACAGTGAGAAATACTAATAAAAACGTGGTTAGCGTATAAAAGTAATAAAGAAACTCATGAAATCTGCCAAAAACGGTAAAATCAATTAATTGTGCTAAATTTTCAATTAAAAACACACAGGATAAAAAGATGACAAAAATTACAGCCAAAGCAAAAGGCTTCAACTTTTTAAAGAATGATTTATTAAAAAGATGATAGCTTAATAACAAATTCATAATGATATAGGTAACAAATCTCAGAAAACAAAACCATTTGTTTTCATAATTAAATAGACCAACATCTGATAAAAGAATTAGCGCAAGAATTATACTAAAAAGCCTTTTATGCTTTAATCTCAGAGATAAAAACCCAATAAAAAATATAAGCGTTGTTGCAATCCTAACCACTCTTAAGCCTTGCATCTCAAACAAAAATCCGGCTGCGATATTAAGAGCTATTAATACAATCGTAATAATAAGAAAAGGAGTGAAGTTAAAGTTTCTTTTTTTGGGGAAACTTTCATTCTCCTTAGCTGTATTCAAAAGTTCCATAGTCACTTTTTATCGTTAATCTTTTAGTATTTGACGTTTCTACCCTACCAATTATTTTAGCATCAACATTAAAGGACTTTGAAATTTTAATAATTTCATTGGCAACTTCTGGTGTTACATATAATTCCATGCGATGCCCACAATTAAATACTTGATACATTTCTTTCCAATCGGTTTTAGATTGTTCTTGTATCAATTTGAATAACGGAGGTACTGCAAACATATTATCCTTTACAATATGAAGATTTTCTATAAAATGAAGTATTTTAGTTTGTGCTCCACCACTGCAATGCACCATACCATGAATAGCATCACTATTATAGGTATTTAAAATGGCTTTTATAATTGGTGCGTAAGTACGTGTTGGCGATAAAACCAATTTACCAGCATCTATAGGTGCGTTTTCAACGGCATCTGTAAGTTTCATTTGACCAGAGTAAACCAAATCTTCTGGCACACTGGCATCAAAACTTTCTGGATATTTTTCGGCTAAGTATTTAGAAAACACATCATGTCTTGCTGATGTTAATCCATTACTTCCCATGCCACCATTGTATTCGGTTTCGTAAGTAGATTGTCCAAAAGATTCTAAACCAACAATCACGTCTCCGGCTTTAATATTGGCATTATCGATGACATCACTTCGCTTTATACGTGCTGTAACTGTAGAGTCTACGATAATTGTTCTAACCAAATCACCAACATCGGCAGTTTCACCTCCTGTGGAATGAATGGTAACACCAAATGATTTCAGATCTTCAATTAATTCTTCTGTTCCGTTAATAATGGCAGAAATGACTTCGCCTGGAATTAAGTTCTTATTTCTGCCAATAGTTGAGGACAGCATAATATTGTCCGTTGCACCGACGCAAAGTAAATCGTCAATATTCATAATTAAAGCATCTTGTGCAATGCCTTTCCAAACCGAAAGGTCTCCAGTTTCTTTCCAATACATATAAGCTAATGAGGATTTTGTACCAGCACCATCAGCATGCATTATTAAGCAAAAATCAGCATCGTTTGTAAGATAATCTGGCACTATTTTACAGAATGCCTGCGGAAATAGACCTTTATCAATATGTTTTATAGCGTTGTGAACATCTTCTTTGGATGCAGAAACACCTCTTTGCGCATATCTTTTACTCACCGAATTACTCATAACACTATGTGATTAATATTGTTGCTGCAAAAGTAAGAATTGCGTTTAATTATAAGGAATGATTAGGTTGGAATTAATTACGGTTTTCATTTTTCTTCGTAGCGCTTCTTTTTTCTTGTTGCCACCGAAGTAAATATTGAGTCCTAAACCTGCTCTTAGTAGCACATCATTAAAATCTCCTGCTACCAGTCCATCGAGCTCATCCGTAAACATATAATTATATTCTCCAAATAATTTTAAACCTACACCTTCAGTAATAATTAACTCCAAACCTAAGCCACCTTGAGCTTTTGTAGCAGTACTTTCAAAATCGTTAGAAGAATTATAACCACCTCCGGCAAATATGTAGGGAGAAAACTTGGTATAAGGACTGAATAGAAATTCAAAATTTAAATCGAAAGACATAAAACCTTCATTAGATATGTCCTTTATTGCAACATTGTATTTATTAAACGTAACATTAAGATTTAAGTGACTTGTAAGATGATGTTTGTAACCTATTCTAAAATAAGCTTCAAACTGAGGATCCTCATAATCGGCACCTACTATTGCTGTACCTGCGCCCAAGTCTACCGCATGAGATCCTCGAAAATTAAAAAAGGCATATCTACGATTAATAGATTTTTCACTTTGTTCATCATCATTTTGAGAAAACCCAAAATTAGAAAAAGCAAAAGCAATAACTAGAGCATATAAAATAATACTGAATTTTGGAATCATATACCTTTTATTAAAAGGTAAGTTTATTCCATAGAAGATTTTAAAAAGGGCGGCACTATAAAACAATAACAAGATAACACTTAACGATTCTTAAAACAAAAAAAGGATGAAACCGAAACATCGATTTTATCCTTTATCTTAACGACTAATAAAAGTCTAATTTTTAAGATTCTGCTTGAAGCTTTGCTTGCACATTCACCACTGATTCTTTTGTTACTTTATTTAAGTCTTCAGTTTTATCCTGAGAAAGAATTAAGGTTGCGCCAACAAGAATAGCTACACTAAGTAGTAACTTTTTCATTTTTACAAGTATTGATTAATAGCAGGACAAAAATACAACTTAAACCTTTTTCAAAAATGACTATTTTCAATTATTTATTGTGATATTAGTACCTTTTCGACAACTAGTTTGAAGTCATCGACAAACGACACAATTTACATTTTTTTTCTACAATTTTATACGTAGAACTACGTACGTCAAAACAAAAAACCTACAGTAAACCGCTGAAATATCATCATTTAGTAAATAAAAGCTCGCGATATTTGGTTAATGGCCATAGCTCATCATCGATCATTAACTCTAATTTATCGCAATGGTATCTGATCTTTTCAAACAAGGGTTTTACCTCATTACAATACCCACTAGCTTTCTTTTCAATATCAGTTTGTTTATTATTCTTTTTACGCGCATCTGTCATCTGCGTTACTAAAGAATTAATAGCTTCGATATGATGCGAAATTTCCTGAATGAGTGACAATTGCTCCTTAGCTAAATCCTTAAAACGCTCTCCATAAATGGTTTTAAGTCCTGTGACATTTTCGATTAAAATATTTTGATAGCGCACTGCTGTTGGCACCACATGATTCCTTGCAATATCACCAATAACACGACTCTCAATTTGAATATGAAGGCTGTATTCTTCCATTTCAATTTCGTAACGTGCTTCGGACTCTACTTTATTCATAACACCCAAACTATCAAAAAGTGCAATAGTGGATTTTGCTTTTTTAATTTTTAAAGCTTCAGGTGTTGTTTTATTATTACTTAGACCTCGTTTTTTAGCTTCCTTTTCCCAAGCTTCGCTATAACCATTACCCTCAAAAAGAATCGCTTTAGACGTTTTAATGTATTCTCTTAACACATTAAAAATAGCATCATCTTTCTTCATTGACTTTTCATCAATCAAAGCATCTACTTCAATTTTAAAATCGATTAATTGCTTGGCCACAATAGTATTTAAAACCGTCATAGGACTGGCGCAGTTTGCTGAAGAACCAACCGCTCTAAATTCAAACTTATTACCCGTAAAGGCAAAAGGAGACGTTCTATTTCTGTCCGTATTGTCTAATATCACTTCCGGAATTTTACCTACCACATTTAACTTTAAATCGGTTTTTTCTTGAGGAGACAACTTACCTTTCGTAACTGTTTCTAATTCTTTTAGCACCTTAGTTAATTGCTCTCCTATAAAAACTGAAATTATAGCAGGTGGTGCCTCATTTGCTCCTAAACGATGGTCGTTACTTGCAGATGCTATGGCAGCTCTCAGCAACTCTTCATAAGTTTGTACTGCTTTAATGGTATTAATAAAGAAGGTTAAAAACTGAAGGTTACTCATTGGTGTTTTTCCTGGCGACAATAAATTAACTCCTGTATTGGTGCTTAAACTCCAATTATTGTGCTTTCCTGAACCGTTGACACCAGCAAAAGGCTTTTCGTGCATGAGCACTGTAAAATTATGACGCTTCGCAATTTTTTGCATAATATCCATTAATAAGGCATTATGATCTACAGCTAAATTTGCTTCTTCATATATAGGAGCCAATTCAAACTGGTTTGGTGCTACTTCATTGTGTCTTGTTTTAACAGGAATTCCTAACAGCATGCATTGGTGTTCTAAGTCGCGCATATAAGCCATCGCTCTGCCAGGTATAGATCCGAAGTAATGATCATCGAGCTGTTGTCCTTTTGCTGGCGAATGTCCAAACACGGTTCGTCCAGTTAATAAAATATCTGGTCGAGATGTGGCGAGAGCACTATCAATTAAAAAATACTCTTGCTCCCATCCTAGCGATGCATTTACTTTTTTTACATTTTTATCGAAATATTTACAAACTGCCACAGCAGCACTATCTACAACTTGTAAAGCTCGTAAAAGAGGAGTTTTATAATCTAAGGCTTCACCTGTATAAGATACGAATACTGTAGGTATACATAACGTTGAATCGTATATAAAAGCAGGAGATGTTGGATCCCAAGCTGTGTAACCTCTAGCTTCAAATGTATTTCTAATACCTCCATTAGGAAAACTAGAAGCATCAGGTTCTTGCTGTACTAATTGATTACCACCAAATTTTTCAATAGCCAAACCACCACCAATAGTTTCAAAAAAGGCATCATGTTTTTCGGCCGTTGCGCCTGTTAAAGGCTGGAACCAATGGGTGTAATGTGTTGCGCCTTTAGTAATAGCCCATTCTTTCATTCCTGTGGAAATATGATCTGCAACAAGACGATCTATCTTTGTGCCTTTTTCTATAGCTTCTAAAACACTATCTAATGCCGTTTTGGTTAAATATTGACGCATAGCGACCTCATTGAACACATTAGATCCAAAAATTTCGGAACGACGTTTCTTTATTTTAATATTTATTGGCTTTCGCTTTAAAGCCGCTTTTACAGCATGAAATCTCAATGTTGACATATCAGTAATATTTTGAGACAAAAATACAAAATATTTAAAAATTAGATCGAAGCCCACCTAAAAATAGGGTTATCAACAATAATTCATAACATTTCGTCTAAAATGCCCTATTTTTTTTGACCAATAAAAAAAAATCGCAATATTTGTATCTATATTTTAAGATTCAAAGAACATTTTTTATTATGGCAAAAATTAAATTAGAATACATTTGGTTAGATGGTTATTTTCCAACTCAAAATTTGAGAAGTAAAACCAAAGTCGAAGAGCATGAAAACTTTAAAGGCACAATTGAAGAATTAGGAATGTGGTCTTTTGACGGATCATCTACAAGACAAGCGGTAGGTGGATCTTCTGATTGTTTATTGAAACCTGTAGCAATTTATCCGGATCCAGACAGAATTAATGGATATTTGGTAATGACAGAAGTTTTAAATGCAGATGGAACTCCTCACGTTTCAAATGGTAGAGCTACTATTGATGATGATGACAATGATTTTTGGTTTGGTTTTGAGCAAGAGTACTTCATTATGGATACCAAAACGCAATTACCATTAGGATTCCCTATTGGTGGATATCCTGCACCACAAGGTATGTATTATTGCTCAGTTGGTGGAAAAAACACTCATGGTAGAGGCTTAGTTGAAGAGCATGCCGATTTATGTATCAAAGCTGGTTTAAACTTTGAAGGTATTAACCAAGAGGTCGCATCAGGACAATGGGAATTTCAACTGTTTGCAAAAGGCGCTAAAAAAGCTGGTGATGAAATTTGGATAGCGAGATATTTATTAGACCGACTCACTGAGAAATACGGCTATTATATTGAATACCACCCAAAACCATTAGGTAAGGATATGGATTGGAATGGCTCTGGTATGCACGCTAACTTCTCAAACGAAGTTTTAAGAACCTGCGGAGATAAAGAAACATATGCAAAAATTTGTGAAGCTTTTAGACCCGTTGTAAAAGAGCACATCGCCGTTTATGGTGAATTTAATGACCAACGATTAACAGGAGATCACGAAACTGCTGCTATTACCGATTTCTCTTGGGGAGTTTCTGATAGAGGTGCCTCAATTCGTATTCCAATTATCGTAGTCGAAAAAGGCTGGAAAGGTTGGTTAGAAGATAGAAGACCAGCTTCCAATGCTGACCCTTATAAAATTGCTGGTAGAATTATAAAAACTGTAAAAAGTGCTAATATTACGTCTTAAGTAAATATTATAAATTAAATCTAAAGAGGCTTACAGTTAAATTACTGTAAGCCTTTTTTTTGTGCTTTATTATAAAATTTTAAATGCTTTTTGATGGTACTGAAAGTAACTCAACTAAAAACAATTCAACCTGTAAATTGTATTCAAATTATTTTAAGGTGATATAAATAAAAACTAAGTAAGCTCCAAAAAGCACCACTCCCTTTAAGCGTCCAATTTCAAAACGTTTAGGGATGATGATAAAAGGAATTAAAATGGCCGCAAAAGCAATCATCCACCAAATATTAGTTCCTAAAATTTCTGGTGTTGCTGGGTTTACCTCAATAGGTTTTATAATTGCTGTTAAACCTAAAACAGAAGCAATATTAAAAATATTAGAACCAATAAGATTACCTAAAGATAAGGCTTTCTCCTTTTTTAAAGCCGCAATAACGGAAGCTGCGAGTTCTGGCACACTAGTACCAATGGCAATAACGGTTACTGAAATGGCGTAATCACTAATACCAACGGATTTTGCTAATTGCTTTGCGCCTTCTACCAGCCAGTCGGATCCAAAATACAAACCTGCCGCACCAATTAATAGCCAAGTGATGATTTTAAAATTAGAAACCACAGCAAGCGAATCGTCCACATCGCCTAAATTCGCTTTAGTGGATTTACGAGAACTTCTAATTAAAACCACTAGGAAGACGATGAGCGCTATAAAAAGAATCGCTCCTTCGATCGCAGATAAAAGGTTATCATTCCACAAAAAATAGTATAATACAAAAGAGGCTAACATCATCATTGGCCAATTCAGTTTATAAAAATCTTTATCTACTGCAAGTGGTGAAATAATGGCTGTGATACCCAAAACCAATCCGATATTAGCAATATTAGAACCAATGACATTCCCTAAAGCAATATCTGAAACTCCGTCTAAAGCCGCTTGTAAACTCACCAATAATTCTGGCGCAGAGGTTGCAAAGGAAACTACTGTCATACCTATCACCAACTTCGACAACTTTAGTTTAAATGAAAGTCCTACCGAAGCACGTACCAAAAAATCACCACCAACGACCAACAATGCTAAACCAGCTATAACAAGAATTACACTCATTTTATATGATATCATTTATTAAAGGCGCAAAGATAACATTTCATTTCTACAGAAACCAAAACTATATTTTTCGTTAATTAACTATTATTTTAGTTATATAACTAAAAAAACAGTTATATTTGAAAACAACACTAAAATTATGCAAAAACTCACCAATAAAGAGGAAGAAATAATGCACATCTTATGGACGCTAGAAAACGCTTTTGTAAAAGATGTATTAGCCGAAATTAAAGTAGATAAACCGCATTACAATACGCTATCTACCATTATAAGAAATCTGGAAGAAAAAGGCTATGTTAGTTATAAAGCTTACGGAAAAACGCATCAGTATTTCCCAATAGTATCGAAAGAAGCTTACAAAACTAAATTTATGAGTACAGCTATTGAAAACTATTTTAACAGCTCTTACAAAAATGTAGTTTCCTTTTTTGCTAAAGAAGAAAAAATTAGCGTGGCCGAATTAAAAGAGATCATTAAGCTTATAGAAGAAAAAAAATAATTATGGAATATCTTTTAAAAGCTTCTGTCGTCATAGCACTATTCTATTTGTGTTTTTTCTTGTTACTAAAGAAGGAAACCTTTTTTCAGCACAATCGATGGTTTCTATTGGCTGGTTTAGTCGTGGCACTTATTTTTCCATTAATAGTGATTCCTGTTTATATACCCATGGAAACCGTTGCTATTCAAAATACCGACTTTATTCCAACTTTAGCTTCAGATGTTGTTGTGGCACAATCTGAAACTAATTTTGATTGGACACGTCTCATTCCTATTATCTATGGTATTGGCTGCGTCTTATTTCTTATTCAATTTATATTACAATTTGGGTCCTTAGCTTTATTGCTTCTCAAAAACCCGAAACTTAGAGACGAACAATTCACCTATGTGATTATTAAAAACGACATGTCACCATTTTCATTTTTTAAATGGATTGTTTATAATCCAAAACTTTATGAAGACGATGAACTAGAACTGATTCTTACACACGAAAAAGTACACGTCAATCAATGGCATTCCATAGATATTATATTCACACAATTAGCCTGTGTACTCTTTTGGTTTAATCCGTTAATTTGGCTTTACAGAAAAGAAGTGCGCCAAAATTTAGAATACATCGCAGACTCTGAAACCCAAATTGCAACCGCATCTAAAAAAGCATATCAGCACTTATTACTAAAAACAAGTGTATCAAATCACGATCTGTCCTTATCAAATCATTTTTATAATTCATCCATCAAAAAACGAATTCTTATGATGAACAAATCCAGATCACACAACACAAAACAATTGAAATACCTTTTCATTCTTCCGCTCGTAGCCGTCTTATTAATAAGTATGAATACGGAGGAAGTTTACGTTGAAACAGAGACTGTCAATGGAACTTCATCAAATCAAGATAAGGTGATTTCTATTATCACCAAAGACACAAAAGATTCAGAATTTGAGGCTATAATCAAAGAATTTGAAGAAAAAAATGCGACACTTAGTGTTCTTAATTTAGAGCGCAATAAGCAAAATGAGATTACGCATATTAATTTAAAGTTATCTGGTTCTACTTATGAATCTCATAGCGATACAGCTATTAAAACGTTTTTAATTTACAAAGAGTTTTTTGAAGAAAATGGCAGTTTTATAGGCAGAGAAGAAAACGGAGCACTACACTTAGATCAGATTATTGGAGAACCAGAACTTAGTGACACTAAAGCAGCATTTATCACTAGAGTTAACGCGTTACTTTCAAAATATAATTTATCAGATCAATTAAACCCTTTTTCATTCGTTATGGAGGAAAGCGTTAAAGTCACATTTACTAAAAACATGACAGACGGTCGTTTAGACGAAATGAAATCTTACTTAAAAGCAAAGGATGTCACCATGACCGTAAACCGCATAAAACGAAATAACAATGGTGACATTTCACAAATAAATATTGATTTTGAAACCGAACATGGTTCTACAAACTATAACGTAAAAAACACTAAGGGTATTAAATCGTTTTACTTTGAAATGAACAGCGATGGCCGTTTTGGAGTAAGTGCCATAAAAGATGTGACAGAAGTTATTGAAGATGAAATCAATACAACTGGCGAAAACACTAATATCGGAACTATACATCTACATAACAATGGAGATGATCTAAAAATAGAAGTTGATACAGACACTAATCAAAGACAGCAATATTACCTATAACATTCATACGGATAATGCTGGGAATGGTAAAAAAAGCAAGCTTTTAGTCATCTCAAAAAAAGAAAAACCTTTATATATTGTTAACAACAAAATAATTTCAGAAAACGACGCTTCCTTTATAGGAATGAATGCAGAAACGATAAAAACAGTGAACGTTTTAAAAGGAAAGTCTGCCACAGACAAATATGGAGAAAAAGGTAAAAATGGTGTAATAATTATTACCTCTAAAACTGATGAGGAACTTGACGAAGAATCCAAAACAAAACATACTGAACATACAAAATCTAATAAAACTAAAATCTCTTCAAATGATGATGTACTTATAACAATTGGAGCGTTAAAACAAAATAAAGATTTACCTTATTTTACAGAACCTAATAAAAAATTCTTGATTCTTGTTGACGGAAAAGAAATAAGCAAAGCGGCTATGCACACTATAAACCCTAAACAAATTAAAGGTATGAGTGTGTTAAGAGGAGAAGATGCAGTAAAAACTTATGGAGAAAAAGGAAAAAATGGAGTGATTAAGATTACAATGAAAAATGGTGAAGCACGCAATATTGCATTAGAAACTGAACAAATTGAAACGCTAAAAGCTGAAATATCGTCCATATCATTTACTGACGACGATGAATCTAAAAATGCGAGTTTAGCCTACATTTCAAAATATTCTACGGATAAAGTATTAGAAAATCATAAATTGAATCTCGCAAAAATTGGAATCACTGTAAAGTACTCCAAATTAAAACGCAATCGCAAAGGAGAAATAACAAGTATTAAAATAAGTCTAAGGACAGACACTGGATCTCAGAGCATTGCCAATTGGAAATCTAATAGTGGTATTCCGAATATTGAATATGGCAAATCAGAAGGCTCGTTAATAGCGAGAACAAAATAGTCTCAGCCTCAATCAAACAAAAAAAAGCCAAACTAAAAATTCAGTTTGGCTTTTACTTTTATAACTAAAACGTTTCTATTTAATCTACAATAATCTTTTGAACTACGGATTGATTCTGACTTGTTAATTGCAAAAGGTATAAACCAGACGCTACATCTAAATCAATGGTATCCTCTACTCCTTCAAAATGCTTTAAACGCTTTCCATCAATAGAAAAAACAGTCACCTCAACAGCGGTATGGCTACCTTTTATCGTAACCCTTCCTTGAGTAGGATTAGGATATACGCTCAGTTGTAATTGAGACTGCTCTTCTAGACTTAATGATTGCATCCAAATATCGCCAACGTTATCTCCCCAGATATATTCAATCATATCAGGCTGATCTATAAACGGATTTCTATTTTTCTGCCAGTTATAAATGACATTATTTCTATTCATTTCAAAATCATCTGGTGGATCATTTCTATGCCAATCTAATAAGGTGGCTAAATCACCAAATTGTCCAACAATACCATCAGGAAACCCGTTGACAACTTCCAATCCATTATAACGCACAGCCATATAGAAAATACCTCTTGCAACGTCACCTTTAAAACTATCTGAGGTAGCTGTTGGACCGTTGTACTCTCCATAAAACTGATTACCTCTACTACTATTTTCTGGACCATCTGCCGCGCGTAAAGCGTGTGCATCAGAATTTCCATGTCTTAATGAATCGGCTTCCGTTTCCCAAAATACATCGATACCATCGGCAATTTCATCTTCTTCAATGCTAAAAAATCCACCACGCGATCGTGGGAAGGTATGCTCTCGATTCCATTTACCCGTATTCACAGAAGTGGTTTGGTAATCTAATTTTGATCTTCCTTGTTCGGTATAAACCAACCAGACTTCGTTACTATTTTCAGGATTTTCGTCTGCTTCTCTTAATATATCAATAACATCGGTATAGGTGTGTGCTCTAACCGTTGGTGGATCTGCAATAATATTTTGCATGGCTTGGCGCAAAGCAACATCAGCTAAACCGTCCAAACTATCGTAATAACCGCTTGGCTGTGTACTCGCAACAGCTCCGTATGTTGGATTTAATGGTGTTCCCCAAGCTGCTGTAGTAAAATCATTATCAACCACTCTAATTTCAACCGCTCCGTTTGAAGGTATGATCGGTTCTACCAAATCTAAAAGTCTAATTTTAATAACCTCATCACCTTCATTATCAGCATCATCGACCAGAGTAATAGTCGTCGTCGTTACATTTTCACCACTAAGAATGGTAAGACTGGTATTTCCTGAAAAATCAGCCGTATTAAATCCGTTATTACTTAAACTAATATTAAAGTTAACGTCTGATGTCATGGTTACTTCAGAAGTTAAAGTGATATCAAAAACGTCACCTTCACTATATTCTGTAGCTGCTACAGAAATAGCAATTGGATTGATAGTAATACCTGAACCATCATTTTCGCGTCTTGGAGTTGCTGGCGCTGCCGAAAACGTTACATTACCCATAGCATCCACAAAACGTTGAATAGATTTAGGATTGGCATTGGTACCATTATCGTTATGCTGAATCGTTTGACCTAATAAGGCTAATAAACCTGTATCGTCAGAATCGTTAGTACCATAAACCATGGCATCAATTAAATTGGTTTGAGTGGCCACAGTCTCTTCAGGAAAATCATTTACCGAAGCTTGATAAATTGCCACTGCATCTGCTCCATTCTGAATGACATTTTCTGCCATTAAAGCTTGTGGAAATGGCGAAACATTAGCACTACCAACCACTAACAGACCGTTAATATCCGTTGTAAACCCATTTAAATCGTACACAAAGTAGCTAGAATCACCACCACTATTAGAGCCATTAAAAAATACCAAAATGTAACCATCGGTAGAAAAATTAGGTGTTTGTGATTTTAACTCAATAAACTCTTTAGAATCTATACTTGGATTATCTGCCTCTAATTCGTTGATAACTAAAACTTGCGACCAAGTGAATCCAGAAAACAGCATTACAAGTATTAAAGCAATTTTTTTCATTTCTTAATTTTTTACAAAGATACTTTTATTATTAAGTATGACGATTAGGACTTAAATAATTACAAAAAATAGTTCAAATAAAAGATGATATATGTCAGAAAATTAAATTCGAAAAAAGATGAATTACTGAAAATCTGATAGTTTGATAACCAAATGCCACTACGATTAGAAAAACTAGTCAAAAAATACCCTTAAAAAGTAACAATACGAAACCATAAATAAATTTTAAAGTTACATATTATAATCTTATTGTAGGTAAGTCACATATTTACGAAACATATTTTGTTTTTTATCTTACAAATTCGAATTCAAATTCATCGATTTTTATAAAAACGTTTGGAGAACATAGCCTTAAGATTATATATTGAAAACTCAATCAAACAAACAATGTATTTTATTAACCTCTAAAACCAAAAAATTATGATGACACTAGCCAAATTGATTATCGAGCTTATTTTAGCTATAATCTAAACCACAACCAAACTGACCACCAACAGGCTGAAAAGTAGAACTTAGTTCTAGAATAAGTTTTACTATTTTTGAACCTGACTCTCATTTAACAAAAGTTTAAAAAGAGACTTGTGTTATAAACCAAAACCATGAAGACCTCCATCTTTAAACTCATCGCCAAAGTTAACAAAGCGATGCTTCCTAGTTATTCTAAAAAACGATTAGACCTTAGTAAAGCGAGTAAATTTCAGCTGGCTATAATCGGTTGGCGTGTTTATGTGACTAAGCACTCGCTTGGGTAGGATTAATTTTATGCAGTGTTAAATTCACCATTAAATCTAAACAATTATCGCTTTGCGAATAGCCTCTAACAATGCTATTCTTTAACAACCTTTTCTTCTACAATGCAAAGCATTTAATATGAAATATAAAAAGACACGTTGCCATACACTATAAATGATCTTATTCATAATGTAAGCGACTTGATAGATCTATTTGTCACTGACTCATATTATATGAGTAAATTGAACACCTACAGTTTTAGGTTTTTTCAAGAAGAGTTAAGCTATTGCTTTGGCAACGGTTATTCTCGCACCCATTTAACAAACTAAAACTTATAAGCTTGATTCGTGTCCAAGAAATTTTTTCTATTTACTATCGTAACTAGTAATCTCCTAAAACCAAAAAACGCTAAGTAAACTTGACTATTAATTCAATTTCTCAACAAAACAGAGCTTAAAGGATTGCTGCGCATCCATTAAGCTCCGCTTTGAAAATAGTTTCAACAAAAAAACGCTCAAGTAAACTTGGCGTTTTTTCTTTTGAAACTATTTATTCGTGACCTCGACTGGATTCAAACCAGTAACCTCTTGAGCCGTAATCAAGTGCGCTATTCAGTTGCGCCACGAGGCCTTTTTTAGTGGGTGCAAATATAACATATTTATTAAAAACC
Organism: Winogradskyella sp.; assembly: GCF_045105575.1. Taxonomy (GTDB): domain Bacteria; phylum Bacteroidota; class Bacteroidia; order Flavobacteriales; family Flavobacteriaceae; genus Winogradskyella. The sequence goes on from NZ_JBGCDQ010000003.1 coordinate 81,377, forward strand.
AACCAAACTATTTTTTCAAAATTCTAATTCTTATTTTTGAAGCATGATTTCAAAAGCAGTACTTCTACCTTTTAATTACTTATTCGATTCTGAAATAATAGACAACATCACTAATGTCGCCTTTCTAAAGACATTTAAAAAAAGTGATATTATTATAGATATTGGTCAAGATTTAAATTTTGTTCCTTTACTTATTGAAGGAAATATTAAAGTATTACGAGAAGATGAAAATGGTGACGAACTCTTACTTTATGTATTAGAGTCTGGAGATACTTGTGCCATGTCATTAACCTGCTGCATGGCAAAAGCGGTAAGTAAAATTAGAGCTGTAGCAGATGAAGATGTCACTGTAATAATGATTCCTATTGTACATATGAAATTATGGTTTCACTCTAACGAAAGTTGGAGGAACTTTATCCTTCAAAGTTATCAAATTCGTTTTGATGAAATGCTAGAAACCATCGATACCCTTGCCTTTATGAAAATGGATGAGCGCTTGTTTAAATACCTAACAGATAAGGTAAAACTTTCAGCTTCGACGCTATTGGAAATTACACATCAAGAAATAGCAGAAGATCTACACACGTCTAGAGTCGTTATCTCAAGACTTTTAAAACAGCTTGAACGTGAAAACCGAATTGAACTCGGCAGGAACAAAATTTCAATTTTAGACTTTTAGTAACCTTTGTCACATAACCTTAATAATTAGAAAGCTATTTTTACGTCAAAATAATATCTATGGAATACATTTTACAACCTTGGCCTTGGTATATTTCTGGTCCAGCTATTGCCATCATTATGTTTCTACTACTCTATTTTGGTAGAACTTTTGGCATGTCCTCTAACCTTAGAACACTTTGTGCTATTGGTGGTGCAGGAAAACGTGTCGCATTTTTTAATTTTGATTGGAAAAGTCAACGTTGGAATCTGGTCGTTGTACTCGGAACCATCATCGGAGCTTTTATTGCACATTATATATTATCAAATCCCATCAACATAAACCTCAGTGAAGCCACTGTTAAAGATTTAAATGCCCTTGGTTTTAGCAATGTTGGACAAAGCTTATTACCACCAGAATTATTTAGTTGGGATAGCGTTTTTAGTCTTAAAGGTATTTTAATACTTATTATTGGTGGATTTCTTGTTGGGTTCGGAACACGCTATGCTGGTGGTTGTACCTCCGGACATGCCATTACCGGATTAAGTAGTTTACAATTGCCATCATTAATAGCGGTAGTCGGTTTCTTTATCGGAGGTTTAATAATGATTCATCTTATTTATCCAATACTCTTTTAATTATGGGAAAATATATAAAATTCTTTATCGTTGGTATTATTTTCGGAATTGTACTTGTAAAGTCAGAGGCTGTGTCTTGGTACCGTATTTTCGAAATGTTTAAATTTCAATCCTTTCATATGTATGGTATAATTGGTTCTGCCGTTGGCACAGGTATTATTTTGTTATTACTCTCTAAAATGGGTAAGATTAAAACGACAGAAGGTAGCCTTTTAAAAGTACCATTAAAAGAACAAGGCTTTACAAGATACATTATTGGAGGTACCGTTTTTGGATTAGGTTGGGCTTTATGCGGAGCGTGTCCTGGACCAATGTATATGCTTTTAGGCACAGGAGCTTTTTCTATAATCATTGTTATTGCAGCTGCGATTTTAGGCACTTATACTTACGGCTTATTAAAAAACAAACTTCCGCATTAAATGGAATTAACTGAAATTTTAGGCTTTTGTGGCGCTCTATTAGTTGGCTTAGTTTTAGGCTTAATTGGTGGTGGAGGTTCTATTTTAACCGTTCCTATAATGGTCTATCTTATAGGTCTTAATCCTATAATCGCTACAGGATATTCGCTCTTTGTTGTTGGTACAACATCCATTTTTGGAGCATTTAAAAATTACAAAAAAGGCTGTGTCGACTTAAAAACAGCCATTGTTTTTGCCATTCCCGCTTTTATTGTGGTTTATTTAACCAGACGCTTTATTGTACCAACAATTCCAGAAGTTGTCTTTACAGTAAATGGCTTTGCGGTTACCAATAGTATATTCATCATGGTATTCTTTGCTATCATTATGTTACTCGCCAGTTACTCAATGATTAAAGGTCGAAAAAATACAAGTCCTATCGCTATTGAAGATATCACCTATAATTACCCATTAATAGCATTACAAGCTGCAATTATTGGCTTATTATCTGGTCTTGTTGGTGCAGGTGGTGGCTTTCTCATTATTCCAGCTCTAGTATTACTTGCAAAATTACCCATGAAAACAGCTGTTGGCACCTCACTTTTTATCATTGCGGTAAATTCTCTAATCGGTTTTCTAGGAGATGTTTCAAATACAGCAATTGATTGGCCTTTTCTGTTAAGCTTTACGGCAATTTCCGTTTTAGGCATTCTGTTAGGTATGTATATCTCAAAATTTATAAGTGGTAAAAAACTAAAAAAAGGCTTCGGATATTTTACATTAATTATGGCCATCTATATTGTTTACAAAGAACTTTTTTAAGACACTTTGTGACAAAAGTCACATTCCGAAAATCGAAGTTTTGTAAATTTGTACTTTATTAAATTATGACACATGAAAATTGAACAATTATATACAGGATGTTTAGCACAAGGTGCTTATTATATTGAATCTGAAGGTGAAGTGGCTATCATTGACCCTCTTAGAGAAATTCAGCAATATATTGACAAGGCAAAAGCTAATAACTCGAAAATAAAATATATTCTAGAAACTCATTTTCATGCCGATTTTGTTTCTGGTCATGTCGATTTAGCCAAAAAAACTGGAGCAACTATTGTTTTCGGTCCAGGAGCGACAACGGAATATGACATACATTCGGCAAAAGATGGTGAAGAATTAAAAATTGGAAACGTAACCATTAAGGTTTTACATACTCCAGGACATACTTTAGAATCTGCAACCTATTTATTAAGAGATGAATACGGAAAAGATCATGCTATTTTCTCTGGCGACACTTTATTTTTAGGCGATGTTGGCAGACCAGATTTAGCCATTAAATCTGATTTAACGAAAGAAGACTTAGCAGAAATGTTATTCGATTCGCTCAGAAATAAAATTATGCCATTAGCCGATGACGTTATTGTGTATCCTGCGCATGGTGCAGGTTCTGCTTGCGGAAAAAACTTAAGTAAAGAAACTGTTGGTATTTTAGGGGAACAGAAAAAAACCAATTACGCTCTACGTGCTGATATGACTAAAGCTGAATTTGTAAAAGAAGTGCTTGATGGTATAGCTCCACCTCCACAGTATTTTGCAAAAAATGCCATGATGAACAAAATGGGTTACGACGCGTTTGATACGGTTTTAAAGACTGGTGATGTTGCACTGAATCCAAAAGAATTTGAAGCAATGGCAAATCATGAAGCAGCTTTGGTTTTAGATGTAAGACCACAATCTGATTATATTAAAGGTCATATTCCAAATTCCGTATTTATTGGATTAAACGGTGGATTTGCTCCTTGGGTGGGTGCTTTAATAAAAGATATTAAACAACCAATTGTTTTAGTGGTACCAGAAGGAAAATCTAAAGAAGCAGTTACCAGATTATCTCGTGTGGGTTATGATAACACCTTAGGTTATCTAGAAGGTGGTATAGAAGCCTGGCAAAATGCAGGAAAGGATATTGAGACTTTAGATTCAATTTCGGCTGAAGAATTTGCACAACGCGCAAAAGCAGATGACATTAATATATTGGATGTTCGGAAGGATGGCGAATACCAATCGTCGCATCTTGAAACCGCACAGCATTTATCTTTAGATTTTATTAATGAAAAGATGAATGAGGTCAGTAAAGATAAAACCTACTATGTGCATTGCGCTGGTGGTTACCGTTCTGTAATTGCAGCTTCCATATTAAAAGCAAGAGGTTTTGATAAGTTGATTGATGTTGCTGGTGGCTTTGGTGCTATAAAAAATACCGATTTAAAGACGACGGATTTTGTTTGTCCATCGACTTTATAATTTTTACCAAAGCTGAGAAAGTTTAAAGGTTAATACTATATTATAAAAACTGTAAACCTTCTACAGTTGCTAAAACAATAGGAAATTGAAAGTATTAAAAAATATTTCAAAAACCAAAAGTCCCACAAAGCGTGGGATTTTTTATTAAACTATTTCAGCACTAAGGCCTGCTTCTAAGAGTTTGGAACATCGTGGTTCTAGATCGTCATAAGAGCCAGTCTTTACCGTACACTTGCCTTTGTAATGCACAAGTAAGGCACATTGTTCCGCTTGTTCTGGCATGTGATCGCATGCGTAAATGAGTGTATCAATAACATGATCGAATGTATTGACTTCGTCATTAAATAAAACGATTTCATTTTGCTTTAATTCTTGTTCTTCAACTAGAAGTTCTTCTGAATATTTTTCTTTTGTCATGGCGTTAACCGATTTGAGAGTTCTACGTTACTAAGACACTTCGACTTTGGGTTATTTTGAGCATAGTCGAAAGACTCAGTGTAACAATTTCCTAAAATTTAACACTACTAAATTATGAATTTTAGCGAAACCCACAGCCCTTTTTGTATAGTTTCGGTCAATTTTAACATGTGCTTAGCGCATTCTGCTTCAATAATTGGAATATCAGCTTCATAAAAACCACTTAGAAAAAGACTGCCGTTTTTGTTTAAACATTGTGCATAAACAGCAATATCTGCGAGTAATATGTTTCTATTAATATTAGCAATAATAGTGTCGTACTTTTTTCCTTCTAATCGTTTTACATCGCCTTCAAATACCGAAATATGTTCACATTGATTCCGTTCTACATTTTCTAAACTATTGAGGTAACACCAATTATCAATGTCTATGGCATCTAATTTAGAAGCACCAACTTTTTCCGCTAAAATGGCCAAAACACCAGTACCACAACCCATATCTAAAACAGATTTTCCTTTAAAATCATTTTTTAGAATATGTTGAATCATCATATGCGTTGTTTCATGATGCCCTGTGCCAAAACTCATTTTGGGTTCTATGATTAAATCGTATTTTGTGTCTGGCTTTTCATGAAATGGCGCACGTACCGAAACCAAATCGTCAACAATGATAGGATTAAAGTTCTTTTCCCATTCTTCGTTCCAATTGGTTTGTTCTATGGCATTGAAGTCGAACTTGATTTCAAACTCATCAGAACTTAAGATATGAATGTCGTCTAAAATCTGAGCGTTCCATTCGTCTTTTTGAATGTAAGCCGTCACTCCTTCTTCTGTTTCTACAAAACTTTCAAAACCTGCATAACCGAGCTCAGCAATTAAAATTTCGGTTGCTGGTTGTAATGGATTGACTTTAAAATTGTAACCTATATAAATAGTGTTAGACATATTGATTTACGATATACGATTTTTGATTTACGATTGAAGCTAAGACCTCAAAAGTTTTGACTTCGACTTTGCAGAGTCTCCAAAACCTTTGAGGTCTGTCCGCGTTAGCGATTGAACGGTCTGTTTGAGCTCCTCGCAGAGAGCGAGTAGTGAAAGCCTGACCTACTTTTGCCTTTAATAGCAAAAGTAGGCAACGCCCAACTTATAGATACAATTTCGATATAAACCGAAATCACTCGAAGTGCCAATTTATCCTAATAAATCGTCGTTGCTAGAGTCTTCTTTTTTTGGTGTTGGAGCATTATCTCCATCTCCAGAAGGTGTTGTATTCTCGGCATTGTAATAATCCTCAAACATTTCTTTCATGTCTATACCATAACGCTCTGCAAAATTCTTTTGGATGTCTATATCTTTAGCCCTAATCTCTTGTAAAGCCTCTGCATAGCTACCATAAACACCTTGCATTACTTTTTCGTGAACTGGGATGTTAT
>NZ_JBGCDQ010000004.1:0-9808 GCF_045105575.1 Winogradskyella sp.
AACAAAGTACTGTGGTAAAAAACAAGTAAAATCTCATTAATTTTTCACTAAAGTACTTTTATATTCACCATCATAAATCAACCCTGATTTAGCTATTGCAAAAGCTTGTTTTAGCAACTTATTACACACTGCAATTAACGCTAGTTTTTACTCTTTACTTGGGCTACTATTCTCTCATAAAGATCTCTGCAAGCCTTGTTGTATTTGCAAGTATTAAAACTGAACATAAATAGTAAATTTCTGAGTTTCTGAGTCAATTCAGAAATTCCAAATTAATATTGATGCCTGAAAAAAAGTATAATTTTAAGGCATCACCAGAATCTCTAAGCTTCGCTAAAAATTCACTACATATAACCTGACTCAATGGCATCGTTCCACCGAGATATGTACTATTTCAATAAGTCAAATTCAAAAAAAATGGACATTTGAAAATCGTTTACTTCTACCCTTTCTTCAATTTCAAATCCTTACGAATAGCATATAGAAAAACACAAGCTCCAATGACTTTTAATGTAAGCACAGTGCCTGAATAATTCATGTCATTTACAAAGAATACAACAGAACCTGCAATTACAAATGTAGCAGCAGTGGCTTTCAGCTTATTGAATTTCATAGTTATCTCGAGTAATTTGGTGCTTCTTTGGTGATGGTGACGTCATGTGGATGACTTTCGTTAATACCACTTGCCGTGATTTTTACAAAACGACCATTCTCTTTTAACGTTTCAATATCTTTTGCACCACAATAACCCATTCCGGCTCTAAGTCCACCAATAAATTGATGAATACTTTCAAATAAATCCCCTTTATAAGGCACACGACCCACAATACCTTCTGGTACTAACTTTTTAATATCATCTTCTACATCTTGGAAATAACGGTCTTTACTCCCTTGTTTCATGGCTTCAACAGAACCCATACCTCTGTAAGATTTAAACTTTCGACCTTCGTATATAATCGTTTCACCTGGACTTTCTTTTGTTCCTGCTAAAAGCGACCCTAACATTACCGTATCTGCACCAGCTGCAATCGCTTTAGGAATATCTCCTGTATAACGAATGCCTCCATCTGCAATCACTGGCACACCAGAACCTTTTATGGCGGCTGCCACTTCTAAAACAGCAGAAAATTGCGGAAAACCAACACCTGCAACAACACGTGTGGTACAAATTGAACCTGGTCCAATCCCTACTTTTACAGCATCAGCTCCAGCTTCTACTAAATATTTAGCAGCTTCGCCTGTCGCTATATTTCCAACGATAACATCTAAATCTGGAAACTGTTGCTTTATCGCTTTTAAAATCGTGACCACACCAACGGTATGACCATGTGCTGTATCAATAACTACAGCATCGACTCCAGCATTAACAAGGGCTTCTGCTCTATCAACAGCATCACCAGTAACACCAATCGCTGCAGCAACTCTTAATCTGCCGTAAGTATCTTTGTTGGCAATTGGCTTTTGCGTCACCTTGGTGATATCTCTAAAGGTAATTAAACCGCCAAGTTTATAATTTTCATCTACAATCAGTAGCTTTTCAATTTTATGCTTTTGTAGAATTTTCTCAGCATCTTTTAAAGAAGTGCCAACAGAAGCCGTTACTAAGTTTTCACTAGTCATCACTTCTACAATAGGTCGCTCACTTTTGTGCTCAAATCTTAAATCGCGATTGGTAACAATACCTTTAAGCGTTCCATTTTCATCAACAATAGGAATTCCTCCAATGCTGTGCTCTGCCATACTTCTATTGGCATCAGCAACTGTAGCCGATAATGGTAAGGTTACAGGATCGATAATCATTCCGCTTTCGGCACGTTTTACACGTCTTACTTTTGCGGCTTGATCTGCAATCGTCATGTTTTTATGCAACACACCAATACCTCCTTCTTGTGCCATGGCAATAGCCATTTTACTTTCAGTAACCGTATCCATAGCTGCAGAAACTACAGGAATGTTGATAGTAATATTTCTGGTAAATTTTGTTTGAATATTAACTTCGCGTGGAAGAACTTCGGAAAAAGCAGGAACTAAGAGTACGTCATCATAAGTAAGACCTTCTCCTAAAATTTTATTTTCGTGTGCAGTCATGGCAATTAAGATATAATTGCATGCGAAGATAAGGTTTTTTTCTGCATTATAATTTAATATGAAATGCTAAATAATTTATAAGAAGTCAGTAGTTGCATACGCACCAAAAATTAATCATAATTAATTAATCCTATGCTATTTGAATTATTGATAATTGTCCATTCGAGCGCAGTCGAGAACTATTGATCTACTTCTTGTAGGTTTCGACTGCGCTCAACCAGACAGGTGCTAATTAATTACCTCACTACTTCTAAAAATAGAATACTCTAAATTTTAAATTCTAAAGTCATATAATAACTTCTAGGCAAAGCCGGAATGATCCCTGGACCAGGATATCCTGTGGCACGTTGTGTAAAATATTGTTCGTTCAAAAAATTATTAACTCCCGTTTCTAAAGTCCATTTTCTGTAACGATAGGATAGCGATAAATCAAAAACCGAATATGCTGGTATCGATCCAATGATACCACTGACATTATCGCCCAAATCTTGAGGTGCGTTTGAAGCGTCCGTAAATTGCGATGACAAATAGGAATATTGAAAATCGGCTAAAAAATTCTTATAACCCATTTTAAAACCTGTCCTTAGGTTAAGGTTGGGCACAAATGGCAATTCGTTGCCTTCGACTCCTGGCACTTCAGATGCAATAAATTCAGATTGAATTGCAGCTAAATTGATATAATAGTTAAGGCGATATTCGTCTTTATTTTCGAAAAACGTTTCTCTTAAATTCCAGTCTATTAAACCTTCAAATCCATAAGTTAAAGCCGTACCAATGTTACCTCTAAAACGTACAATACGCCCATTCTCAACTTCGTTGCCAAAAGCATCTATTCTGGTGGATGTGCGCAATACTTCATCTATGCGATCTCTGTAAAGTAAACCAAATACATTCACATCATAAGACAGTACATTTTTGTAACGCCCTCTAATTCCTAAATCTGCCGTAAAACCACTTTCATCTTGAATATTAGGATCGACTTGCAATGCAGGATTTATAATTCGAATATCACTAAACGTTACCGATCTATAGTTCTGTGAAAAATTACCATAGACTTCTAAATTTTCATTAGGCTTATAGCCTACTCCTAAACCTAAAAGTAGAATGTTACGTTCGCGCGTTCGGTTGTCATCAAATGTTGAATCTAATAATGGATTGCCTGCTAAATCTCTATTTACAGCTCTGAAAGTCCCTTCGCTTTCGGTTTTTATATATTCGAAACGAACGCCTGGTGTTACCGATAATTTATCGGACAGGTAAAAAATATTTTCAGCAAAAAAGGCGGCATTTAGATTCGGGAAGTCAAAATCGGACTGTCGTAATTCGCTAGGCAAATCCTGAACCTCATAATCAATAAAATTAAAATTAGCATCATTACCATTGGTTCCAGGTCCTTGTCGTTCTTCATTGAAAGCTTGGTAATATTTACTTCCGACTAATAAAATCGATTTTTTAGAGCCGATATTATAGTTTTTCAGATACCGTAATTCTGCTCCCCAATTTCTAAAATTCCCGACTTGCAAATCACGTGGTTCGTCTAAATCATCAACCTGAGAGACACGATTGGTTCTGAAGCCAATAGCACTTCGAGAGGAATTCATTCCAAATAAAATGGCATTAAACTCTTCATCTTCTGAAAATTTATGATTGAATTTTGCGGTGAGTAAATTCCAATTCACTTTAAACCAATTCCGAGTTCTATTACTAACCGTTGGGTCTTGATAGAACTGCGCATCTGTTAATCCGCCTGGTTGTTGGGCTGTGTAACTTAAATGTGTGTATTCTAAGCCAATACTCGTTTTCTCAGATAGTTGATAATTCAAATCTGTGAACGCATTAAAGGCTTCTAAGCTCATATTTGCTCGTGGTGCTTGGTCTAAATTGTTTTTATAAGACACATAAGAATAATGGCTAAACTTACCATTAGTACCACTAAAACTGTTGAATGTTGAGAACCCTGAATTGGTATCCCAACTTTGGCGCGTTACAATTTCTAAGGGTTTTTCTGAAGGTGATCTTAGTTTGAAATTGAGTAAACCACCAAACTGCGTTCCGTATTGTAAAGATGCCGCACCACGCAGTACTTCAATTTCTTCTAAAGCTTCGGCTGGTGGTGTGTAATAACTTTCTGGATAGCCTAAAACATCGGCACTTATATCATAACCATTTTGTCTGGTATTAAAGTTGGCTGTTCGGTTTGGGTCTAAGCCACGACCACCAATTGAGAGTTGTAAACCGCTATTGGTGCTTTCGTAAATATTAAGTCCAACCACTTGCGAAAATACTTGACGTGCATTGCTGTTGCTTTTATTACCAACCATCTGACTGACTAATACCACCTCATTTTTTTTGCCTGCATAAATACTAGTACCTTCAGCATCCTTGGCACGTTTTAAATCGAAAATGGCACGACGTTTAGCTTGTATTACAACTTCGGAAAGCTGGTTGTATTTTTCAACTTTAACAGAAACAACTTTATCTGCATTAATAATAAATGTTTTTTCAGACCAAGCATAATCATCATTATAAAATACTATAGTGCGCGCTCCAGCTTTTAAAATTTCTAACTGAAAATACCCATTAGCATCCGTAGTAGTTTCTTTACCTGATGAAGTATCGAATACTTTAATATAGGGAATCGCTGTTTGAGATGTGGCATCTAAAACAGTACCTGAAAGCTTAAATTGTGCATTGGCTACAAAGCCTAAAACACAACATAGATATATCACTAGTTTTCTAAAATCCATAAATTTTATCGTTGAAAGGCAGAATCCAATCTTTGTGTTTCCAACTGTCTTTTATTTTGGTTAAATCTATATTTGGGTCTATAAATCGCTGGCTTAAGCGTCCATTTAATGCGATGTAACTGTTGACATACACTTCAGGATTTTTAATCCCTTTGGTTCTAAAATGGCCTTCTAAGAACGTTGCGAATTGTAAAATAAAATCGGCTTGTGTGCGCAATTGCTTTTCTTGGTATGGAGTTAAAAATTCGGAATGATCGACATAAAACCAGTTTTTAGTTTCAGGATTTACAATTTTGTACTGCACATAACCGCCTTTTTCCATAAGCATCACACGCCACGAAAAACGATAGCCTTCTTCCGTCCAAAACAACTCATCAGGATACACTAAATATCTGAAAGGAAATAGAAATTGAAACGCGAAAAATACCACTAACAAACCTGTAATGATTCTGTTTTTCATATTCGGCATCCATTCTAAAATCATTGTTTTCGGTCGATCTTTAATTCTGAATAATCGTCTTAAAACTGAAATGATTTTTTCATGAAAAGCAGCATCAAAAAAGATTAAGGTGGATAAAATCATCACGTAAGGAAAAATACCGATTGGGAAAAGTATGCGTGTTAATACATGAAACACCACGACCAAAACAAAGGCGAATACACGTGTTCTTTTATAAAAGAGAAGAAATGGAATGGACAAATCATACAACATACCGCTCCAACTCATGAGATAATGCATCCATTGCTTTTGAAACATGTCTCCAAGTAATGGTAAATCATAAAGTGAGGGCAGCCAGATTTGTAAAGGCATGGCTCTTAGTAACCAGTCTGAATTTAACTTGGCTAAACCTGCATAGAAATACACAATAAACAACATCAACTGAATCACCAAAATGTTATAACGCGGAATGTGTGTAAACGCGATTTTAGAATTTCGCTTCGCGTCTATTGAAAAATAACGATGTGCAGGTAAAAAGATAAGTAGAAAGCCAATGATACTCACAAAATAGTAATGGTTGAGATAGTAGGTTTTATCCATAAGCTCACAATACGTAAAGCTTAGGAAAAACAGAATGGCACTTAATCTGTATTTGTAACCTAATACAATGCCCAATGATGCTAATAAGGTTATAACATAAAGTATACAAGTATATTCACCAAAATCTGTGACAAACTCAAAACCAAAATATTTAAAATGAAATGTGGGATTGACGTAATACGTTTCTACCCAGTTTTGCGATAAAAACCGCAACGTAGAAAACAGCATGAGACACCCAAATATAATCCGAAAGACCGCAAGTGGAGCGGCCTTTACAGAATGTTTTAAATATGTGGTTAGGGTTTTTAACAAAACTTAATCTCCGTCGTTACTTTCAAAAGCGATGTTAATATTTAATGCTGACATCATATCCGATTTTAGAAACACCACATTATCTTGAAGCGCTTCAAAAGCTTCTAACATCTGAGTATTATTGGTATTAATTTGCTGATAAAAATTAGCGTCTAAACTAGAAATGAAATCTCTTGATGCATCAAATTGATTATTAATTAGGAGTGACAAGTCATCTCCATCTTTCATGGTATTTAAAAAATCGAGATAACTTTCTAAACTTTCGCCTTTAGCAGTTGAATTAAAATGGTCTCCACGAAAAAATGCCTGAAATGCATTTAATCCTTCTAAACATAATGTTTTTGAAAGATCTTTTTTATAAAATGCTTCTACCTTTGAAGGTTGTAATAGTCCTCCAGAACCAACTCCAGATGGAATACCAATCTTTCCATTTCTAAAAAACACCTCGTAATATTCTAAATACTTATTCACTAAAATATTACTAGAACTGTTTGAGGCATTACCACTATTGTTTACAAACGTCGTTCTGTAATCTGCTACCCATTCCGAAACAACTTCATTCGTTAACATTTCGATACGATTAACAACATCTGTTAAATACGTCAAATAATTATTTGCATTGCTATGTGTTGTATAAAACTGAAGAAGGTCTGCATCTGTATCTGCCAAACCAAATAGTAAATAATCTAAAGCAGGAAAGCCTTGTTCGTCATTTCTATTGATGTCTTGTAAGGCATAATTTCCAGAACTAATATTAGCATCAATATTGGCAGCATTTGTTGGATAAATATTAATGAAATTTCTGAAAAATTTAGTTTCAGCTGGTCCAATGGTAAACATTTCAACATTTTGCCAAGATATATAAGCGGTTTCCCAAGTTTGACGTAATGCATTCAAATTAGCGTCATTTGGATTAGCTTCAAACGTATCTGAAGCTGTTTTTAACGCTGTCACTTTTGTATTAAAATCTTGATATGCAGGAATAATAATATTATCTGCCCAATTGGCTAACATCACTTGTCTATCAAAACTATCTGCATTGTTACTATTTACCGAATCGTCGTCGCTACAACTGTAAATTGCCACACAACATAAGATTATAAATGGAAAAATAAGTTTTAAAGATTTCATAGGTTTTCTTTTTTATAGCAACAGAAAATCGCCTTAGAGCGATTTTCTGTTTTAATTATAGTACTAATTATGGGTTGTTGTTAACATAAAAGCTCGTCACCTCTGCATCTGTAAAACCGTAAATGTTTTTTAAATCGGCAATAACAGCATCTAAATTTGAAAATAAACTCACTTCATTTAAAAATCTATGACTCCCTGGATTTTGACCTTCTACAGCTAAGAAATTTCCTAAAATGCTATCAATTTCCGCATCTGTAATCATCTTGTTTGGCAAACCTTTAAAACCATGTGCAAATGCCACACCTTCAGCATAAGCATGCATCGCATTTCCAAGGGCAGCGTCTTTATCAGGCCCATCAGGCAAATCAAATGCTGCACTCAATTGATCCTTTGTAGCGTTGCAATAGTAGATTACAGTTGCAAAGTTAGACATCTCCCAATTTCTTAAATAATCTGCGAGTGCTTCATCTCTAACCGCATCGAATGAGTTACCAGCTTCTATGGCTGCTTTAGCTGTAATTAAATTGGCTTTGATGTCGAAGAAGAAACCTGTTTGTTCTGTAAGATTTGAACGTCTTCTAGAATAAGTTGCTGCTGCCGTAGTTTCAGACGGATTAAACGTGATGTCTGCACCATGAATCTCTACTAACTTATCAATAGCAACAGAATCTGTTAAGTCACCATTAATAACCGTTAATGCGTGATTATATAAAGCAGCTCCAAAAGAACCCTTCTCTATCATTTGCTCTAATTCTAAACCGTACTCATCTAATAAACGCGAGCCCAAAAGACCTCCTTCTTGTCCCATTGCTGGCATATTATCAAATCCTGGATTTTGGAAACCATCGGCCGAATTTGCCGAATTTACCAATTGTACCAACCACTCGGTGACTAAGGTTCTATAATTTGGTAACGTTACCGCTGATAATGTTGTAGGATAAGCAATAGGATCTACCGTTACAGATTGCGCGTTAGATTCTGCATCGTTTACAGCAGTAGTAACTGCTGAGAGCTCATTAATTACAGTATTTTCCGCAGTGACATTCGCATCAAAATCAACCGAAATATATCCAGTAGGAATGTTTAATGTGGGTGTTGTTGGAGTGTTTTCATCATCGTCATTACATGATGTAAATAAGGCTCCTGCCATAAATAAACTTAAGACTAATTTACTCTTCATTTTAATCATTTTTAAATCGTTTAACTATTCTTATTAAGACTTGTTATAAATAATTTCTGCAAAAATAATACTGTAAGTTAATTCTACAAAGTTTATTTAGACTTATTTTAAATAAACTATTAAAACTCTGTAATTCAGCATATTATAAACGCAAAATAATAAAACAAAAAAAGAGTTTCCTTAAAAATAACAACAAATAAGTGATTTATTTTCAGAATGTTAGATACCAAATAAGACCAAATTCTAAAAAAAAAGAATGATTTAAAGATTAATGAAAAGCACTAAAAATTTTAGTCGCTTCGTTGTAAGAACTCTCAAAACACATCGCATTTAAATCGTGTGCTTTTTTCTGTGTGAAATAGGATAGCATTTTTTCGGTAGGCATATTACCTGTTAACACATCTTTTGCCATTGGGCAACCACCAAACCCTTGAATGGCACCATCAAAACGACGGCAACCCGCGGAGTATGCTGCATCGATTTTTTCAAACCATGTGGTTGGTGTGGTGTGTAAGTGCGCACCGAATTCAATATTTGAATACGATGGAATTAAATTAGAGAATAAGTATTCTATATTTTCAGGATCTGAACTTCCTATGGTATCGCTTAAGGATAAAATTTTCACACCCATTTTTGATAAACGCTCAGTCCACTCGCCTACAATATCCACATTCCAAGGATCACCATACGGATTACCGAAACCCATTGAAATATAAACCACCACTTCCTTATTGGTCGTATTGGCAATTTCTAAGATTTCTGAAAGTGTTACCACAGATTGTGCAATGGTTTTGTGCGTATTTCGCATTTGAAAATTCTCGGAAATAGAAAACGGAAAGCCTAAATAATCAATTTCAGAATGTTTAGAAGCATCTGCTGCGCCTCTTGTATTGGCAATAATAGCGAGTAGTTTACTTTTAGTTTTACTTAAATCTAATTGTGCTAAAACTTCAGCAGTATCAACCATTTGCGGAATCGCTTTTGGTGAGACAAAGCTTCCAAAATCAATCGTATCGAAGCCGACACGAAGTAACGACTGAATGTACTGTACCTTTTGTTCTGTAGGTATCCAATCTTTAATGCCTTGCATGGCATCTCTAGGACATTCTATGATTTTGACCGCTTTATTCATTGGTTCAAATATACAGTATTGATGTTGAAATTAAAACAGAATTTGAAGATGAAGATGAAGATGAAGATGAAGATGAAGATGAAGATGAAGATGAAGATGAAGATGAAGATGAAGATGAAGATGAAGATGAAGATGAAGATGAAGATGAAGATGAAGATGAAGATGAAGATGAAGATGAA
>NZ_JBGCDQ010000005.1:0-5661 GCF_045105575.1 Winogradskyella sp.
TTATTCAAGATTGGGGTACTTCATTTATGCTAGCCAATGCTTGTGGAGAAAAAGCCTATTCATTAGTAGATTTAGGACACCATTTGCCAAACAGTAATATCGAACAAATTGTATCGGTTTTAATGTTAAAAGGCAAATTAGGTGGTTTCCATTTTAATGATAGTAAATACGGAGATGACGATTTAACCGTTGGAAGTATTAAGCCATACGCATTATTTTTAATCTTTAATGAATTGGTTTATGGAATGCAAAACAATCCTCAAAATCCTGATTTAGCTTGGATGATTGATGCAAGTCATAATATAAAAGATCCTTTAGAAGATTTAATACAATCTTTAGAAGCAATTCAAGAAGCATATGCAAAAGCATTATTAGTAGATCAAGATTTACTAAGAACAGCGCAATTAAATAATGATGTTGTAAAATGCCAAGAAATTTTACAAGAAGCATACAGAACAGATGTAAGACCTCTTATTCAAAAAGCAAGATTAGATGCAGGTGGTGCTATAAGTCCAATTGACGCATACCGTTCATTAAATGTAAGAGAAAGTCTCATAAAAGAAAGAGGTAGAAATACGATAGCAACAGGATTATAATCAGTTTTATGACAAATGTTACAGCCATATTTGATATTGGAAAAACAAATAAAAAATTCTTTTTATTTGATAAAGATTTTAAAGAGGTTTATAAAGAATATATTAGGTTTGACGAAATAGAAGATGAAGACGGTCACCCTACAGAAAACTTAGAAAAACTTCAAAATTGGTTAAAAAGTGTTTTTCAAAAAATTCTTGAGGCGTCTGAGTTTAATGTAACAGCTATTAACTTTTCTACCTATGGTGCAAGTTTTGTGCATTTAGATAAAAATGGTGAAGTACTCACACCACTTTATAATTACACCAAACAAATAGACGAAAGTGTTATCACATCTTTTATAGAAAAATATGGGCCTATTGATACTTTTTTAAGTAAAACAGGATGTTTTGACTTAAGTCTTTTAAATTCTGGACTTCAGCTCTATTGGATAAAGCATACAAAGCCAGAGATTTTTAAAAAAATAAAATATTCTCTGCATCTACCACAATATCTTAGCTACATATTTACAGGTATTCCTTTAAGCGAATACACAAGTATAGGTTGTCATACAGCATTGTGGGATTATACCAAAAAAGATTACCATGACTGGGTATACAAAGAAGAATTAAACAATATTCTACCAACAATTGTGTCTACCGAAACCAGTATAAATATGAATTATAATGGTAAACGTATAAAAATTGGAGTAGGTATACATGATAGTTCATCTGCCTTATTGCCTTATGTAAGAAGTATTAATAAAAAATTTGTTTTAGTATCTACAGGTACTTGGAGCATTGCACTTAATCCGTTTACAGAAACCCCAATAGCCGAAGCAGGAGACGATAAAGATTTTATTAATTACATGAGAATTAACGGTAAACCAGTTAAAGCAACCCGTTTATTTTTAGGTAATGAATATAAAATACAAGTTGAAAAGTTACACAAGCATTTTAACGTACCAGATGATACACATCGTCATATAAAATTTGATTACGATACCTATTTTGAAATCATGAAAGATTTTGAAAACAGGTTTAAATGGGAAAGTATAGAAACGCCAGAAATGCCTTCTGAAACCTCAATTTCTTATGATAAATTTGAGCATGCCTATCATCAATTAATGACAGAACTTGTATTGCTTCAAATTAAAAGTATTAAAGATGTTATAGGTACAGATGAAATAAAACACTTATATGTAGATGGAGGCTTTAGTGATAATGATTTATATATAAAATTACTTTCACATCATTTTAGAGGAAAAAAATTACGAACTACAGATTCTTCTTTAGGATCTGCATTAGGTGCAGCGATTTCAATTTCTGATAAAAAATTAAATTCTAAATTTCTAAAAAAGAATTACTCTTTAAAGAAACATGTACCGTTTATAATAAAATAAGATCATGGCTATAAAAATTGATACCAGATACCCATCTATTGATGATTTAAGAACTAAAGCACAAAAAAAAATACCAAAATTTGCTTTTGAATACTTAGATGGTGGTTGTAATGAAGATGTAAATCTGCACAGAAACACTGCTGAGTTAAGAGATGTGCAATTAAAACCAAATTATCTAAGGCAGCACAATGGGTCTTCATTAAAAACAAAATTATTTGGTGTTGAATATGATGCGCCATTTGGTGTTTCGCCTGTAGGTTTACAAGGCTTAATGTGGCCTAATTCGCCAGAGATTTTAGCCAAAGCCGCTTGTGAACATAATATCCCTTTTATTCTTAGTACAGTAACCACAACAAGTATAGAACGTAGTGCCGAATTAACAGAAGGCAAAGCTTGGTTTCAATTATACCACCCAACAGAAAACAGATTAAGAGATGATATTATTAAACGTGCAGAAGCAGCAGAATGCCCTGTTTTAGTAATACTTTGTGATGTGCCTACATTTGGCTTTAGACCAAGAGATATTAGAAACGGATTGGCTATGCCACCAAAAATGTCTTTAAAAAATATTATTCAAGTATTGGGCAGACCACATTGGGCAGCACAAACTTTAAAATATGGGCAACCAAATTTTGAAACTTTAAAACCTTACATGCCCAAAGGTCTAGATTTAAAACAACTAGGTAAATTTATGGATCAAACGTTTAGCGGTAGATTAAATGAAGAAAAGATTAAACCGATTAGAGACCTATGGAAAGGAAAGCTGGTTCTAAAAGGCGTGGCTTCAGAATATGATACAGAAGAAGCTATTCGCTTAGGTTTAGATGGTATAATAGTTTCTAATCATGGTGGCAGGCAATTAGACGCAGGTGAGTCTACAGTAAAACCTTTACATCGCTTAGCAGAAAAATATGGAGATCAAATTGAAGTGATGATGGATAGCGGTATTCGATCTGGCCCAGATGTAGCTCGTGCCATGGCAAGTGGTGCTAAATTCACATTTATGGGACGCTCGTTTATGTATGGTGTTTCTGCTTTAGGTAAAAATGGTGGAAATCATACAATATCTTTATTAAAAACAGAATTGCAACAAGTAATGGAACAACTTAATTGCGAAAAAACTACGGATTTTGCAGAGCATTTAATAAAATAGAAACTAACTAATACTAAATCAATTACTATGAGCCAAATTAATACAGAAGCTGAAGAGATTGAAAATATTGCAGGTGGCGAATTTGAGAGAACACCTGTACCAAAATCTAAATTAAAAAGCTGGAAAAGTTTTTTAGGCATGTACGCAGGCGAACATGCTGCAGGTACAGAATTTATGATTGGCCCTTTATTTTTAACTGCTGGTGTTAGTGCTTTTGATTTAATTATTGGCTTGCTAATAGGAAATTTATTAGCTGTTTTATCTTGGCGATTTTTAACTGCCGAAATTGCTGTAAAAAACCGCTTAACATTATACTTTCAACTCGAAAAAATATGTGGTAAAAACCTCGTAACGGGTTACAATCTTGCAAACGGAATTCTGTTCTGCTTTTTAGCAGGGTCAATGATTACGGTTTCTGCAACAGCAGTTGGTATTCCGTTTGATATGCCAATGCCTAAATTGTCTGATACCATGCCAAATGGAATAACTTGGATTGTTATAGTTGTACTCATAGGTGCTGTAATTTCAATTATTGCAGCTCGTGGCTACGATACGGTATCAAAAGCTGCAAACTGGATGTCACCTATTATAGTAATCGCTTTTATAGCTTGTGGAGTTGTCGCTTTAAGTCAATTAGGTGTTTCTAGTTTCTCAGACTTTTGGAACATTTGGGGAGAGGGTTCAGATCCTTTTCCTGGTCAAATTAAATTTACCTTTTGGCATGTTGTTATTTGGTCTTGGTTTGCAAATGGTGCCATGCATATTGGAATGTCAGATTTATCAGTTTTTAGATTTGCAAAAAAAGCAAGTTCTGGATGGACAACTTCGGCAGGTATGTATGTAGGTCATTATATGGCTTGGATAGCAGCAGCATTATTATACGCAGTGTATCTAAAATCACCTGAAGCTCAAGCGTTTTTATCTAATGGTGAAGCGCCACCTGTTGCACCAGGCCCATTAGCTTATAATGCCATTGGAGTATTTGGAATAATAGCTGTTGTCTTAGCTGGTTGGACAACTGCAAATCCGACAATATACAGAGCAGGTTTAGCTTTTCAGGCCATACTCCCTAAATTATCAACAGCAAAAGTTACAGTTTTAGCAGGAACAATAGCCACGATTGCTGGGTTGTTTCCCGCATTTGCGATGAAGTTATTAGGCTTTGTAGCGTTATACGGTTTTATTTTAGCCCCCTTTGGAGCTGTAATAGTATTTGAACATTTTTTCCATAAAAGATTTGGGGTTATTAAAAACTATGCAGAACATGCTAACATGAAATTTAATAAATCGGTATTATTAGCTTGGGCTATTAGTTTTGGGGTGTTTTATTATATTTCGATACAATTTGATGTTTTCCTGTCATTTGTAACACTTCCTGCCTGGCTGTTATGTGGTGTTTTATTTCTAGTGTTTAGTAAATGTTTTCAGAAAAAATAAAGTGACCTTTTTTCATTTGAAAAACACACACCGATAATTGTTCTTAGCGATAAAGCACATTTAGTTAGAAAAGCCTTTGAATGGAAAGCTAACGTAAATCTCTCAAACGCAGAAATTGCTAAACGATTAGAAACATACGAATTTAAGTTATATTGTCTACGCCTAACACACATGCTCCGAAATCTGGTCTATTGCGGTTTAATGTCGCAAACTTTATAGACAATCAAAAATTGTTGAAGGAAAACGCGAAACCTGCTGTATCCAAAGCTCTATTCCTTAAAGCAATATCAGACACCAATCCTAATATGAAAGAAAACTACATCACTATCCGTCAATATTTCACAAATACCTATATCTACAATTATGTAAAATACAAATCGATTTTATGATATACAATACGTAATTTACAGAAAGTTTACATTTAAAATAGAAAACTCACGAACTAAAAAATTTATAAAAATTCATGCGGTTTTAGTTTATTCCTAAAAGAAAAACTAAAAATACCTCTGGAAATGCCATGTATACATGAACACCTTGATTTAAAATATAAATGACATGAACTAAAATTTCCCTTTCTTTTGTTGATGCCTGTGCTGAACTTGATTCAGTATTCTTTAGGAAAGCAAAGACATCGAAGATTCACGAGTTCCTATTTAAGAAAATAAAACTGCATGAGCTAAAACAAAAATAAACACTGAAAGCGAGGTTTATGACAGATGGCTTATAACTATAAATTGAATCATTTATATCTAACTGACGTTAAAATACAAGCAACCTAAAACATCTTATAGGAATGTACAAGACGTACTTTACGGAATATTTACCTGAATATGAAAAAATTCAAAAAAAAAAAAAAGAGGTCGCCTAAAAATTACTTTTAAGCCACCTCTCCTTAAATTACTAAAAAAATAATTAGAGCGAACTATTACTGCACAAGTAACTTCACTGATTTTTGACCTTCAGAAGTTGCTACTGTAGCGATGTATAAACCAGAGTTAAATTCAAAATTCATATCATCGTTAGTTGTAATAGACTTTACTTTAGCACCTGTAATGTTATAGATGTTAATTTTAGTTTCTAGACGAACATTAGATAT
>NZ_JBGCDQ010000006.1:0-118925 GCF_045105575.1 Winogradskyella sp.
ATATATTTGACCGTTACGGAAAGCTATTAAAGCAATTAAGTCCCACCGGAACAGGTTGGGATGGTACCTTTAATGGCAGTATGATGCCAACGAGTGATTACTGGTTTACAGTAGAGTACACCGAGCCAGGCACCACAGAACCTAAAGAATTTAGAGCCCATTTTACTTTAAAGCGTTAAAGAAATCTATCCTTATTAATAACTTTAAGACTATTATATCATAGTTGTTAGGTGCATAAAAGTTCATGAAAATTTTATTTCAAAAAATCACTTTAATAGGGTGTTTATTGGCTATTACAACATCATGTTCTCCCTTAAAAAGATATACTGGTACAGCTAAGACGTTTGAATCTCAGGTTAGAGATCTTGAAAGAAGAGATAGAACAGAAACTTTCCCAGAAGATTATATTCTTTATATCGGGAGTTCTAGTATTCGTCTTTGGGATTCTATTCACAAAGATATGGCACCTTATCATTCTGTAAAAAGAGGCTATGGTGGTGCGCATTTTTATGACTTAATACAATTCACAGAACGTTTAGTTACTCCTCATAAAAAAGCAAAAGCTCTTGTCTGTTTTGTAGCGAATGATTTGACAGGTGTTTGGGACGAACCTAAAACTAAAGTTACACCAAAAGAGGTCAATCGTTTATTTAGGTACTTCACAAAACAAGTTGAAAAAATAGCTCCAGAGATGCCAATTTTTTTAATTGAAATTACAGCAACACCAAGTAGGTGGAATATTTGGCGCAAAACGTCTAAGGCTAATGATTTAATGAAAACCTATTGTGAAACGAAGGATAATCTTCATTTTATTTCTACAAGTCAAGAGTTTTTGGATGAAAATCAACAGCCAAGACCAGAGTTGTTTGTTGAAGATCAGTTGCACTTAAATAGGGAAGGCTATAAACTTTGGACTCAAATAATTAAGTCTAATTTAGATAGAATTTTAAAGTAATAAATTATATAGTTTAAACATTAAATTCATATTCACGCTCTACTTTACAAATTCTTACATTATACCAATTGTACCATTGCTCACGTCCTTTTTGCTGTGCGAATAAGTGCTTTGAATTTGCTTTCCAATTTTTAATAGCTTCTAAACTTTCCCAATAACTTACTGTAATACCTACACCTGAACTGAGTTGAATTGAAGTGTCATTTCTTGCACTATCAACACTAATGTAGCCTTTTTGTTGTTTGGCTAAAGTCTCCATTTTGTGAGCCATTTCGGCATAACCTTCGGCATGTTCTGTTTGCGTTGATGTAAATATTACAGCAAAGTATGGTTTAAAGTTTTCCTTCATATTATTTCTATGATGTCAGGTTGAGCGCAGTCGAAACCTATTTGAAGTTCTTAGTTTCAAAAGACCTTTCGTATTGCGTTGCAATGTACTTTCAATGAAAATATATTTTCATTTCAGTAATGCTCAAGGTGACATTTTTATTGTTCAAGAGCCTTTAGGTATTTCAAATTCAATAATTTTTTCTGTGATATTATCTTCAAAATCGGTTAGGATAAATTTAACAAAAACACGATTAGTAGCTACACTAACAGGAATGTCCTTTATGTTTTTAATGTTACTTACATAAGCTAACCAATCTTCACCGCATTTCTCAATGACATCATCTTTTAGGTTATTTGTTGCTGCTTCAATAAACTGCTTCCAGTCGTTTTCAGTATAAGTTAAGGTTTCAAACGAATTAGAATTTAATTGCTTTAGTGGCTTCCAATCGGTGTCAAATGTTTTCCATTCGTTTGTATTACAGTTAGCATCTGCACTTATAAAAGAGAAACTGTTTTCGTAGCGTTGAAATAGGCTCACTTGCTTATAATCATTGTCTATAAGGACAATGTTTTTCCCTTCAGGTGAATCACTTTTATCTACATTAATGGTAATAGACTCATCTTCTTTCAATCGATGCGATCTTTTATAGTCACTAGTAGCTAAATTCTTAACTTCAACATTTAAGTTATTAAGTGTAACTCTAATTGTTCGCGCTATTTTGTCTGGTGATAAATAACCATTAAACACATAACCAATATGGTTATTGGTTTCTACCTTTACCCATTTTCCGCTGATTTTTTCTCCTCCATCTAGTACTACCAAATTTTTATCTGTTTCTTCTAAAATTCCAATAACATCGCCATAGGCTAATTTCGTTAGCATTTTTGCACTAACATCTGGTTGATCTCTAAGTGATAATCCACTTTCTGCTGCTACATACGCTTCTTCTTGTGCTGTTGCTATTGCCATATTGAATACCAATGCAATCGCTAAAATCATTTTTAAACTGTTACTCACGCCGCTTTTATTGTTTAAGTGTTCGTGATTTTTCTTTGAAAAATTCATAATTTCTTGTTTTTAAGTTAAACATTTTAGCGGTTTAGTTTTTCTTAGAGTTCTTGTCTGTCGACCGACAAGTTTTAGTTTATACTGAACTTGGTTCAGTATCTAGTTATGCTTACTTATCCTGCAAGGTCTTTTTTCGACCTTGTAGGTATTGGTTTATCTGGTTTAATAGACCTACAAGGTCTTCAAAACCTCGTAGGTCTTCTTCAAGTTACTTCTCAACGGTTACCCATTCTCCTTTATTTCGTACCAAATAATCATCATTATCATACATGGCTTCGGCTTGTGCTCCTGGTAAATAATAGGTGCCTAAGTAAGATGCATTTAGCATTACAGTAAAGTTTTTTGTACCATATTTTCCATTTCTGTTCATATCAAAATAGAAATTAACACGGTCATCTCTTATATCTGTATATCTCGCATTACTTACTGTGGTGTCTCCAAAATCTGTAAAACGTGTGTTTAAAATATCCCAACCTGAAGGGAAAATTTGTGTTAATGCCACATCATTGACATAATCTCTCGTAAGGTTAGAAATACTAACCGTTGCCACAAAATCTTGACCTTGTTGTAATTTAGTGACGTCAATTTTGTTGCCTTGTAAATCTTTATAGACTGTTGAAATTGAGAAACCA
Organism: Winogradskyella sp.; assembly: GCF_045105575.1. GTDB lineage: Bacteria > Bacteroidota > Bacteroidia > Flavobacteriales > Flavobacteriaceae > Winogradskyella. The sequence continues at coordinate 2,987 of NZ_JBGCDQ010000006.1, forward strand.
CGCTGTTCTGCTAGTTCTTCGCCAAGTTTTAGCTTACCCGAATTTAATACACGCACATAAACCAGATTATCTTTTCCGTTCGTGATTGACATTTTATTTACTCCTTCGTTAATAGGAATGTTGCGTTGTGCAATGCCGTTTTTAGTATCAATAGTTTCTGTTTTTCCATTAATCGTGTAAGTCAGTTTTAATTCTTTTCCACCGTTTTGTGTAATCATTTTACCGATGGCTAATAAGTTATAGGCTGTCGTTTGTGTACTCATCCAACGGTCGCTAGCCAAAGATTTTGCAATGGATTTTGCCAATTCTGTTTTCTTAGGATGATTGGTAATCAACATGGTTTCTAAAGCCATAGCTCTATTTCTGTAGAGCGAACCGTAGGTGTAATTATCTCCTTCAGCATCTTGAAAATTAATATTTGCTGTTTTAGAAATGGCGTCGCTCGCCTCTTTTTGTCCTGCTAAAGCATAAGCTGCTGCTAATCTCCATTTGGCATCGTTAGAAATTTCGCCGAATTCTCTTAAGCGGTTCATGCTGGCTAAGTCTGGTGCGCCAGCCAAAGCCAAAGTATATAAACGATACGCTTGTGCAAAATCACTGTGGTAACTTTTATAGCTTGGTCTCCAATTACGAGCCGCTTGTCTTTGGTAGGCAATCCAATTACTTTTAAAGGATAATGGCAATATGAAACCTTTTTTTTCGGCCTCAATCATAAAATGACCAGCATAACTTGTGCCCCAATCATTGGCTGTATTTTCGCCCATCCAATAACCTAAACCACCACTTGCGTTTTGAAAACCTCCTAAACGTCTAATACCGTTTTCAATATTACGCTGTACTTGCTGTTTCTTTTGAGGTGTTAAGTCAAAGATATCTGCTAAGAATAATTGTGGAAATACGCCTGATGTGGTTTGCTCAACACAACCATGAGGATAACGAATTAAATACTCCATTCGTTTTGTAAAATCCATTGGAGGCAATGTTGAAAATTCTACGGTTGCCGAATTAGTTCCCGTGACTCCAAAGGTTGTAATGTCTAGACTTTGTTTTGCATTCGCTTGTAATTCACTATCTATGACACGTGATGTAAAAGGATTAGGATTCTCAACATCAATCTCTACTTTGTAGGTTGATTTTTCGCCATTTCCTGTAGCAACAACTTCTATGGTGTTGATGCCTTTTGCTTTGGTGACGTCTAATTCAAAATAGACCATTTTTTCATCTGGTTTACTGAATTTAAGCGATTGTGATGTGTTACCTTTTATAGTAATGCCATCACTTACATTTACGGTAAGCGTTACGTCTTTCACTTTGTTTTCCATGGCGAAAACTGTTACAGGTAATGTTACTTTTTCACCAGGACTTAATTTTCGTGGTAAGGTGGCCAACACCATTAATGGTTTTTTGACTTGAACTGATTTTTCTGCACTACCATAAGCTTCAGTCGCACTGTTTCCTGCAACGACCATTGTGCGCACAGCGCCAACATAATTTGGCATTTTTAATTGGTGCGTTTTTGTTTGTCCGGCATCTAAAAGAAACGGTCCTAAATACGTCACGACTGGTTTAAAACGATTTGCTTTTTTGTTTTTGCCTTTGGCTGCAGCTCCATCTCCACCAATGGCGAAGACTTGATCGATACTGCCAGAATACGCTCCAATAACATCATCAAAAATATCCCAAGTTTTTACTCCTAAGGCTTCACGCGCATAAAAACTATCCCAAGCATTTGGTGTTTTAAATCGGGTTAAATCTAAAAGCCCTTCTTCAACAACAGCAATGGTATAGGTCATGGCTTTATTGTTCTTTTCAGAGACTTTTATCTCGTATGATTGTTCTGGTTGAATGGCATCAGGCATCTTCAATACAGGTTCTAACTTTGTTTCCGGATTTTCTACGAGCATCGGAATCACACCATACAAACGAATCGGTAAATCATTTGAGGTGATGGCATGTGGTTGCAATAATGAAATATTAATGAACACATTCGGAGCCATTTCTGCAGTCACCGAAATATCAATAGTCGTTTCGCCTGGCTTTGTTTTTACCCATTGGTGTTGTAATATTTCAGTGCCGTTTTCTATACTGACTAAAGCTCTGCCTTCGCTTCCAGAAGGGAAGGTGAGTTTCGCAGTATCACCAACATTATATTGGTCTTTATCTGTTGAGAAGACCAACATTTTCGCCGCTTCCTTATCTCCTGAAGCCGAATTAGACCACCAGTTTTTATAGAAATAAGCGGTTCGTCCTGTGGCATGACCACTAACAGGATCAACCACTCTAATTAAATAACGTCCACGATCACTTTCAGGAATATTTAGTTTAAAACTTGCTTTTCCATTGGCATCAGTATCGACCAAATATTGCTGAACAGGTCTGTGGTAATTACTAGACACATAGCTCGATAGATTATCGTAAGAGGAATTCCACCACCAACGCCATTCAATTTTATAAACTTTTACTTCTAGTTTTTTACGCTGAATTGGTTTGCCATCCGCAGTGACTGTTGCGATATTAAAGGTTTGATTTTCGTCAGTAAAAAACGAGCCATAGTTGTTGCCTTTTGGCGATTGTAAACCAACGAAACTTTCATAAGGTGCGTAAGGCATGGTGAAGGCATCGAGTGAAAAATCACCACCATTTTCAAAGGCTCTTACTAAGAATTGAGCCGTTAACATGCCTGGAGCGTTCTTTCCAATATTTAATTTTGAATTGACTTTTGCTTTTCCGTCTGCATCTAAATTGCCTTCAAAAACATTAGTTTCTTCCGTACTGAAGGTTTTGGTTGGGTCACTGAAAACGTAACCTTTATAGCCTTTAAATCCTGCGTAAGAGGTTGTAAATTTCGCTTTAATTTCAGCTTTTAAATTTTTTGCTGGTGCACCATGTAGCCAAGCCACGTTTAAGTCTCCTTGCAACGGTTTGGTATCAGTTAAAACGTCGTCTTCAAAATCTATTTTAATCTTTAATCGGTTAGGTTTTACGGTTTCAATTTTTAAACTTTTTGAAAAGGACGCTCCACCAACCGAAACTTTCGCATTATAGTTTCCAGTTTTGTAATCTGGTGATGTTGGTACTGTAAAATCAAAGAAATTATTGATGTTATCTATGGATACTTTTCTGTAAACCAATTTGCCAACAGGATCTGTGATTTCGAGTTTTACAGGATGACTTTTAGGTAGTTTATTTGCTTTATCATTTAATACAAAAGTTAAAAATAAACTGTCTCCTGGTCGCCAAACTCCACGTTCTCCGTAGATGTAACCTTTAAGTCCGCGTTGTAATCTGTTACCAGAAACATCAAACTTACTTAGTGATAAAGAATTACCATCAAAAAGTTTCACATAGCTGACGCTTTTACCCTTGGTAACAATAGCAAAAGCTGCACGTTTTTTAGCGTCGATTTCAATAATACCGTCTTTATTGGTGTTACCACTTGCCAATTCTTGTTGCTGGTAATTATATAAAGTAACTTTTGAATTCGCTTCAGGATCTGTAGATAAGATATTTGTCACCGCAAAGAAATAGGTGTTATCATTTCCTTGCTTAGCAATGACACCAAGATCTGAACTCACTAAATTTAATGAGACGGTACGATTTCCGAAGTTAAAATAAGAATCTGTACAAGGGTTATCTCGGTCTCTATATCTGTAATTGGTGTTTCTATAGCTGTAAGTTAAATTGTCCCAATAGCGTTCTTCACGAAGTTCTTGTTCTTCTTCGGTAATATCTTCGGAAGCATAGAAATCTTCTTCGTAATAGTCATCGTAGTAGTCGTCATAGTATTCATCTTCATCGATTTCGGTAGTTTCTGAATTTGATGTACAATCGTATAAGGAATAATCTTTCTTAAAACCGACTTCTACTCTGTAAATAGCACCAGGATCTGCTTGTATATATTTAGATAAATCGATACTGTAGGCTTTCCATTCACCTGTATTTTGGTCTTTATCTTGAATAAGTGTAATCGTTTCTTTAGCAATACGACGACCGACTTGTTTTATGGCGTTTTCATAGTTGCTATTCATGTTATTTTCTTGAAGAAATTGAAGGACGTTATCTTCAAATATTTTAATAATGCGGACATCTACTTTACTAAGATTTACAGCTTCAAAATTGAATTTTAAATCTGATGAATTCGGAAGGATTGAACCATTACTAATAAGTCTGACTTGAGGTTTTAGTTCTTCAAAAGTTAAGGTTTGTGTGAAGACCGTTTTAAGTTTAAAACCATCGGTATTTTTGATGCCAGTAAACACATCGACTTTAATTGCGCCAACTAATTTTGTGTCTGGATAGACTTTTAGCACATTGCCATCAACGATATATTTCGGATTTTTTACATTTTGAATGGTGACTAATCCTGCAAAGTTTTGTTGCTTTTTTAAAGGATCTGAAAAATTAATAGATAAGTATTGTTCTGGATTTTGAATCACCTGTGTTTCAGTAATGGTGAAGTTATTTTTCCCAGGAATATTGATAAAGTTTTCACCTTTATTTTCGGCTTTAATCGCTTTTCCATCCCAAGCGATATCAATTTTACTATCTTCTACTTGGCGTTTGATGCTATCGATTCTGAATTCGAAATATTTAGACTGTTCTGGCATTTCTAACCAAACTAAATTCAGGTCTTTTTTATTCTGCTTTGCAGATACTAATTGTTTTGCATCTTCTAAAGAAATGACATCAGAAGAGCGCAGTTGACCCAATACGTATTGCCATTCTTTACTGTAAGATTGTAGGTTGTTTGTGTTGATACTAAAACTTGGCGTGATGGTTTTAAACTGAAAGGTGTAGTTTTTAAATTCTGCAGGAATGGTTTTATAAATATCTCCCAATTTTACCGTAACTCCATATGCTGTTGCTGGTTCTAAGGCTTCGTCTGGTGTAAACAATAACGTGTGTTTATTGAGTGCTTTTAGTGTGCCTTGAATGTATGGTTGTGTAGAAATTAAGCCAGCATCTAACTCTTGTTCTGTCTCCCAGCCTTCAACTTCTTCGGCTAAATTAATTGTAATCGGAGCTGTTACTGAAACGACTCCAGATGTAGTATAACTGATGTAATCTCTATACTTAAATATATTATCGGTTTCTACTGGCTTCTTTTTACACGAAAATACAAGCGTTACAATAAGGAGTAGGAGGAGGTGCTTTTTGATGTGCATAATTGTTGATGGATTTAGTGTGATACTTCGATTAAAAAGAAGAGTAGGTACTTTCTTGTTAATTAAGTACGCTGGTATTTTAGTGTTTAGACTTAGGGTTTTTGTTAAATTGTTCACAAATATTATTTCTCATAAATGCCAATGGTTAATTCACCCTTATCATTCATGGTTGCACGATACATGCCAGCAGTATTAAATTCCATAACCATATTGCCATTTTTATCCACAGCAATAATACCACCTGTACCACCTAAATCAGTGAGCTTATCTTGAATTACAACTTTTGAAGCTTCTTTCAATGACAAACCTTTGTATTCCATAAGGGCAGAAATATCATGTGCTACCTGCGCTCGTATAAAATATTCTCCCCAACCAGTGCTCGAAACGGCACAGGTTGCATTATTAGCATAAGTGCCTGAGCCTATTATTGGTGCATCACCAATTCTGCCGTAGCGTTTGTTCGTCATGCCACCTGTTGAAGTTCCTGCGGCTAAATTGCCGTTTTTATCTAGAGCAGCGCAACCTACGGTTCCGTATTTTGAGTCTTTAATATAAGGATCGTAAAAGGAGGTTTTGCCATCGTGATCTAGCTCTATCTTTTCTCTGTCTTTGGCGCGTTTTAACGAATTAAACCTGTTTTCGGTATAGAAATAACTTGGTTTAACTAAGGTTAAGCCTTGTTCCTGTGCAAAAGTTTCTGCCCCTTCACCAGACAGCATTACATGTTCTGATTTATCCATCACTGCTCTAGCCAGATTTATAGGATTTCTAACTGTCGTGGTACCTGCGGAAGCTCCTGCATTTAATGTTTTTCCATCCATTATTGAAGCATCTAGTTCATTGGTTTCAGCATTGGTAAAAACAGCTCCTTTTCCTGCATTAAAAAGCGGAGAATCTTCCATAACGTTAATGGTTTTTTCAACAGCATCTAAACTGCTTCCTCCATTTTTCAGAATTTCGTAACCTACTCTAATCGCTTTTTCTAATTTTGCTTGGTACGCGGCCTCTTTCTCAGGAGTCATATTCTTTTTAAGAATCGTACCTGCTCCTCCATGAATGACTATGGCGAATTCTGGCGTTTTAGTTAGTGATTCTTTTGAAGTTTCTGTGTTAGAGATGTCGTTAGATTTTTCAGAATGGTTACAAGAGAAACACAGTAAAATTGTTAGAATGAATGTTAAGATTTTTTTCATGGTATTTGAATAATGATATATGATTTAAAGATAGTGTAAATAAAGCCTTTGCGCTCGCCATAAATCCCTAAAGGGAGCCAGCGCTAAGTTCTGCGTTTATTTTAGACATTACAATTTCAATATTATTTATCACTTCTTTATTTGTAAAGCGCATTTCTTTAATTCCTAATTCGTTTAAAATTTTGGTACGCTCTTTATCTTTAGTTTGTTGTTCTTTCGTCAAATGATAACCTCCGTCAATTTCAATAGAAAGTTTTAGTTTATAACAATAGAAATCAAGAATAAATAGGTTGATTGGATGCTGTCTTCTAAATTTAAAGCCTGAAGGTTTCAGTCTTAGTCGCTCCCAAAGTAACTTTTCAGTTTCTGTCATGGTATTTCTTAAATGAGCGGCATTTTTAAATATACCAGGTGGAGCGTTATTATGCATACCACCATTTTTAAGTTCGTCTTTTTCCATAAATTATCTTTTTTTAGTCAAACGAAGAAAATTCACCCTTTAGGGTTGGGGAAAAGCTTTTCGGCATGATTTTTAACTGCTTTAAAGTTACATTTTTAGAGCAAGCATTTCAACAAAAACAGACAAATTATTAGTAACTTCGCGTGATAATTTAATAATTCACAAAAAATAAGCATATATGGAAGCAAATGCTACCGATTTCGAAATGAAAGACGCTTTAAGACAGTTAGGTGTTAAAGACATTAATGACGGAACATCAACAGGTTCAAATAATTTTTCTAATGGAGATATTATTGAATCTTATTCGCCAGTAGATGGCAAATTAATTGGTAAAGTAAAAACCACAACAAGAGCAGATTACGATAAAGTAATGGATGCAGCAACTACTGCATTTTTATCTTGGAGAGATAAGCCAGCACCACAGCGCGGAGAAATTGTACGTCAGTTTGGTAATAAACTAAGAGATTTAAAAGAGCCACTAGGTAAATTGGTGTCTTATGAAATGGGTAAATCTTTGCAAGAAGGTTATGGTGAAGTTCAAGAAATGATTGATATCTGTGATTTTGCTGTTGGATTATCTAGACAATTAAATGGCCAAGTCATTCCTTCAGAACGTCCATTCCACGTTATGAAAGAACAATGGCATCCAATAGGTGTGGTTGGGATTATTTCAGCATTTAATTTTCCTGTAGCAGTTTGGGCTTGGAACACGGCTTTAGCTTGGATTTGTGGTGATATTTGTGTGTGGAAAGGGTCTGAAAAAGCACCTTTATGTACCATAGCATGTCAAAACATCATTGCTGAAATTTTAAAAGAAAATAATTTACCAGAAGGTATTTCTTGTATCATCAACGGAGATTATAAAGTAGGTGAAATGATGACGACAGACCATAGAATTCCTTTAGTATCTGCTACAGGTTCTACACGTATGGGAAGAATAGTTGGTGCTACAGTTGCAGAACGTTTTGGTAAATCTTTGCTAGAATTAGGAGGCAACAATGCCATTATTATTACACCAACGGCTGATTTAAAAGTTGTGGTGCCAGGTGCTGTATTTGGTGCTGTTGGTACTTGTGGACAGCGTTGTACATCAACAAGACGACTTATTATTCACGAATCAGTTTACGATAAAGTAAGAGATGCTATTGTTGGTGCCTATGGACAATTAACAATTGGAAACCCGTTAGATGAAAAAAATCATATTGGACCATTAATCGATCATGATTCTGTAAATACGTATTTAGCTGCTATTGAAAAAGCAAAAGATGAAGGTGGAAACGTATTGGTTGAAGGTGGAGTTTTAAAAGGCGAAGGTTACGAAAGTGGTTGCTACGTGAAGCCAGCGATTATTGAAGCTGAAAATCATTTTGAAATTGTACAGCACGAAACATTTGCACCAATTTTATACATCATGAAATATTCTGGTGATGTTGAAAATGCTATTGCACAACAAAACGGAGTAAAGCAAGGTTTGTCATCAGCAATTATGACCAATGAATTAAAAGAAGCTGAGAAATTCTTGTCTTATGCAGGTTCGGATTGTGGAATCGCTAACGTCAACATCGGAACATCTGGTGCAGAAATAGGTGGTGCTTTTGGTGGTGAAAAAGAAACAGGTGGTGGACGCGAGTCTGGCTCTGATGCTTGGAAAGTATATATGAGAAGACAAACCAACACAGTTAATTATTCTGATGAATTGCCATTAGCGCAAGGCATTAAGTTTGATTTGTAGACCGTATTAAATTCAAATTAATAGTACTAAGCCATATCGAAAGATGTGGCTTTTTGTTTTTTAACATATTGTAGCGCAACCTTTTCTTACTTTTAGCATCTTTAGTTGACATGCTTTTACTTATGAAATTGAACTTTAGAAACATTGTAAGTTTTACCCTTTTAGTCATGCTTTTTTCTTGCGAAGTACCTTATAAAGACAATGCTAGATTGTTAATTAAAGGCCAAGTACTCGATGAAAATAGCCAACCGATTTCAGGCGCAAATATTTCAATTTTAGCAAGAGAAGGAGTTAGCTTTCTTTCGGGTAGCGCAACAACATTATTAAATGAAATAGAAAGTCTTTCTGATGGCTCTTTTTCAACCATAATGCTATTACCTTTGGACGAGAATTTTGCTATTGAAGTTGCTGTTAATACTGATTATTCTTTATACCAGTATCGTACAAATACCCTAACCTTTACGCCAGATAATTATCTAATTGACCTTGGTACAGTTCCCATAAGGCGCAATGCCATAATGGATTATAATATAGTAAGAGAAAATGTGTCTAATACTGCATTTACTTATACATTTCATTACCAGTTCAATCAGTGTGTAGAAATTTATGCTAACGATGAACTTGATGTAGATGAAACCTTTTGTTTCGAAATGACCTCGAGAGGCAGATCTTTAAGTAATGATAACCCTAATGATATGGGTAATTTTATAACTCCTTTAGGTTCTGAGGTGGTATTTACATATTCCACAAATGGCCAGCCAGAAGAGTCACAAACTATAATTATTGATGAAACAACTAATGAATTTAACTTTAGTTACTAGGCTGCTGTTTTTGTTGCTGATAGCAACATCAGCAAGTTATGCTCAAAGTGATCTTGTACAAAACGAGAATTCTGTAGATAGTTTAAATATCACTAGCAAAGAGAAAGCGGTCATACTAACTGTTGGGTTTTACAAACCTTTTACTACAGAAAATAGTTTTATAGGTCAGGGAACAACTGGTCAAGCTGGTTTCGATTTAGGAATGCAAGTATTTCTATACAAAAACTTTTTTATCGGAGGTTTTGGTGGGTATTTCTTTTTAGATGTAACCGACGCCGATTTAGTTGGTGATTACAGCAGAAGTAGAGTGTTCAGTGCTTCTTTAGAAGTAGGTTACGAATTGCCAATTCATAAAAATATAGACTTAGGTTTAAGTATCGCTCTATTAGGCTATGCGAGTTATCGTAATTTTATCAGTGAAGGTAGAACAAGACAGCAACGTGATGGAGCATCTTCCCGTTTATATCGCGCTTACCTAAGTTATCAATTTGCTAAACATTTCGCTTTTTTTGTCAATTACGCCTTCAGAAACGACAATTCCAGCATAGAAACAGCTCCCGAAATTCAGGATAATTTTAATAAAATACAATACCATAATGTAGGCTTTGGATTAAAATTTACCTTGTTTAAATAGCCGTTTAGATGCTTTATTAGTGACTTTTTTAAGCATTGTGTTTCAGATTAATAGCTAGATATGTTAAATTTTTAATATATTGAAGGCTAATTAACTAAAACACTAACTAATGAGTAAAAAAACAACTTACCTTTTTGGTATTTTTCTTACGATCATTATTGGTACTTTGTTTTATTGCTATCTCTGTGACAACTGTCATTGTTTTCCTAGTGGAGAAGCTACAACCGAAGATACTAATACTGTCGTATTAGAACCAGAAGTGATTCCAGCAACCAGAAATGCCTTTGCTATTTCTGATGCCGACGGAGACTTCAACATTAAAATTAATGACAATTTTAATTTTAAAACGTCCAACTATTCCATTTTAGAACCACTTTCTACGGAAGTAACATCTGGTGTTTCTAAATTGAAAGATTATCTTTTAGCGAATCCTTTAAAGGATATTGATATTACGGGTTACTATCGTAATGATGAAACTAACGATTCTGCCTATCCAAATTTAGGTTTGGCAAGAGCAAACGCGGTTAAGAATTATTTGATAGCGCAAGGTATTCCTTCAAAACAAATTGATACTAGAGGGCAACTTAACGATGGGATCAATCCTAATGATGCTAATACCTTATTCGGACCATTAAAATTCGGGATCATCACCTTAGAAGAAGGAGCTACAGACGACGCTTTGGTAGCAGCTTGTGATGCCATCAAAAAAAATCCGTTGGTATTGAATTTCAATACTGGTCAAGCACAAATTAATTTAACGGCTGAGCAACGTCAAAAAATTGCAGATATTTCAAAATGTGTCGATAAACTTGGTGTAAAAGTTCAAGTGGTTGGGCATACGGATAATACTGGTAATGCAGACAATAATATGGCTTTAGGTCAAGGTCGTGCCGATTTTGCAAAAACTTATTTGGTAAGAAATGGTATTTTGGGTGAAAATATTGAAGCCATGTCCAAAGGGCAAACGCAACCTGTTGCAGACAATAATACAGAAGAAGGACGTACCACAAACAGACGTACCGTAATTACAATTAACTAACTAACTTAAAACATTATAAAATTATGAATTGGTGTATATTAATCCCATTACTTGTAGGTGCCATTTGTGCGCTATTAGGCTATTTATTAGGAAAACTTCTTGGAGGAAGTAACCATGACGACTGCAATGATAGAGTTGCAAAACTAGAAGCGGATTTAGAAGCTTGTAGAAAAGCGAGATTACAATTAGAATCAGATTTAAAACTTGCACAGACAGCAAGTGCTAAAGTTGCAGCACCAGCTGTTGCGCTACTTCCGTTTAATGCGGATGCTGCCAAAGCGGTTTTTGGCAAGAAAATAAAACAAGATGATTTAACGGTTGTTGAAGGTATTGGTCCAAAAATTCAAGAATTGTTCCATAACCACGATGTTAAAACATGGAAAGCATTATCAGAATGTAGTGTAGATAAATGTCAGAGTGTTTTAGACAGCGGAGGAGAACGTTTTAAAGTGCATACGCCAAGAACATGGCCAGACCAAGCTAAAATGGCTTATGAAGGAAAATGGGCTGAACTTTTAAAATGGCAAGATGAACTTGATGGAGGGAAATAGGCCTTCAAAATAATATGAGTAAAAAACCGTTTCTTCTTATACCAATAAGAATTGAAACGGTTTTTTTTGTTTCGTATATTTAAACCAATTATAAATTATAGAGTCTCACTAAAATGAAACAAAAGGAATTGCAACATTTGTATTGGCGTGCCGGATTTGGTTTAAATCCTAAATCGCTAAGTCCAAAAAATAAGGACAGAGCTAGTGTTGTTGAAGCCCTTTTTGAAAATTCTAAATTTAAAACCTCACTACATATAGACTTATCTTATTTAGATGGTGTAACACCTGAGGATGTTAAAAATTTTCCAACCTTAAAGAAAGACATACAAAAAAAAGGACAACAGAAAATACTAGAGCTTAATTATGCTTGGGTGAAACGGCTAATTAACCCTGAGGAATTACTCAGAGAACGGATGACCTTATTTTGGGCCAATCACTTTGTCTGTAGAGATCGAAACCCGCTTTATGCCGAACAATTTAACAATACCCTTCGGTATTTTGCCTTAGGCGATTTTAGAGAATTTGTAAAAGCCATTTCTAAAGAACCAGCCATGCTCAGGTATCTTAATGGCAAACAGAACAGAAAAAACAGGCCTAATGAAAATTTTGCGCGCGAGTTAATGGAACTCTTTACTTTAGGTGAAGGTCAGTATTCTGAAAAAGACATTAAAGAAATTGCAAGAGCATTCACAGGATATAATCATGATTTTGAAGGCAACTTTGAGCTAAGAGAAAAGCAACACGATACCGAAACTAAAATTGTATTTAATAGCATCGGAAAATTTAATGGCGATGATGCTATCGATGTCATTTTGAAAGAAAGACGCTGTGCCTATTTTATTTCAAAAAAAATCTACCGTTATTTTGTAAACCCGAAACCTAACAAAGCACATATCGATGCTATGACCGATGTGTTTTACAAAGATTATAATATTACGAATCTAATGCGCTTTGTATTTATGGCAGATTGGTTTTATGATGACAAAAATATTGGAGTGAAAATAAAATCACCGATAGATTATTTAGTCGGTATGGCCAACACAGTGCCTTTAATTTTTGAAAGAGAACGTGACCTTTTAAAAATTCAGAAATTATTAGGGCAAATTCTCTTAGATCCACCAAATGTAGCCGGCTGGAAAGGTGATAAAGCATGGATTGATGCCAATACCATTATGGCACGTTTAAAATTGCCATCCGTTTTATTGAATAATGGTACGATTTCTTTAAAAGCTGAAGGTGATGTATCTGAAACGTCCTCAGAGCGTAAAAAAATAAAACGCCCTTTTAAAACGCAACCCAATTGGAAGGCATTTTTAAATAATTTTGAAATCGCTAAAACAGAAGAGCTTCAAGAGTATCTTATTCAAGGAAACATTAATAAAGGAACTTTAGATTACTTAAAAAGTTTAAGTAAATCGTCTAAACAAGCCTATTGCATTCAGCTGATGTCCTTACCAGAATATCAAATGTGTTAATACTATAAATTATGGACAGACGTAAATTTATAAAAAATTCTGCATTAGCAAGTAGCCTGTTTTTTGTGCCTAATTTTGTCAAAGCGTTTGAGTCTCTGGCTTCAGAACGTTTAGGTTACAAGCGTTTGGTGATTATTCAACTCGCTGGTGGTAATGATGGTTTAAATACCATAATTCCATATTACAACGATTTATACTACAATGCCAGACCTCGATTGGCTATTATAAAAGGCATTATAAAGTTGAATGACGATTTAGGATTTCATCCAAGTTTAGCACCTTTACAAGCGCTGTTTGATAATGGTGAACTATCGATAATAAATAATGTTGGTTATCCAAATCCGGTACGTTCGCATTTCAGATCTATGGATATTTGGCAAACGGCAAGTGCCTCAGATGAATATTTGCAAAGTGGTTGGTTGGGTCGTTATTTAGATCAGCATGGCAAAAAACCATATAACGCTATGGAAATGGATGAGCAACTCAGTTTAGCCATGAAAGGCAACCATTTTAATGGCATTGCAACTAACGATTATAAAGTACTGTACAATACTGCAAAAGAGCCTTATTTTAAAAATGTGATCAACCATTACAACGATGCACACCTAAGCGAACACAATCTGGGCTATTTGTACCAAACTATGATCGAAGCAAAGTCTTCTGCCAACTATATTTTTGAAAACACCAAGGTGAAATCATCACAAGAAAGTTACCCTCAAAACGGATTTGCAAGACAACTTAAAAATGTAGGTCAATTCATTAATTCTGGTTTAGACACCAAAGTATTTTATACCTCGTTAGGCGGATTTGATACACATGCCAATCAAAATAATAAACAAACACGATTGCTAAAAACCTACGCAGAAAGCGTTTCAGCCTTTGTAAAAGATCTCAAACGAAATGAAACATTTAACGATACGTTGATATTGACCTTTTCAGAATTTGGAAGACGTGTTAAACAAAATGCAGCCAACGGTACAGATCATGGTTCTGCTAATAATGTGTTTATTATTGGTAAGCACCTAAAGAAAGCAGGTTTCTATAACGATTTGGCTAGTTTAAGCGATTTAGACGATAATGGTGATTTAAAATATAGTGTGGATTTTAGAGCCATTTATGCTACAATTCTTTCCAATTGGATGAACGTTTCTACAGAAGGTATTATTCCAACAAAGCAGAACAACCTCAATTTTATATAAGGACATAAAAAAAACCTTGTTTCGGTTTGAGAGTTAACTCAAGAAGAAACAAGGTTTAATAATTGATTAATAGCAATACAAAGATGTGCAATATTCCTCTTGGTCAACAATTTTTTTGATGAATGGTTAAAAAAAATGTATAATCAGTCGCATTTTTAAAGCACTTCCGATAAGGTGCAAAAATCAAGGTTAAAAAATCTATTATTTCCGACGAACTAGTTGTATTTTACTTTTCTTAAAATTCGCATCGTCTCTTTGTAAGACGCATAGAGTTCTGAATTGTAGTCTTTTATATACGGTTTTATGATTTCTAATTTCAATAAGGCGTCTTCAAAACCGTTGAGAAAACAGATTAAATAACTTGCCGCTAAGTTTTTTAAATCTTCGTTTTCAGATGAAGTTAATCTACTATGATTTAGAAGTTTTTCTACAATTGAATTGTTCGCATTAAAAATATGATGTAATACTTTTTTATCAAATTGAGGTGGCTCAAAAATAAGATTAGTGGCTATGGAATAATGTGCATTAGGTTGAAAATGAATGATTTTTTCTTCAAGTTTATAATACTTGTAAGATTTTTGTAAACCAAGTTTTACATATTCTATTATTTTGAAGGCATCTTCGGAATAAGAAATAGACACTTCATCTAAAGTGGAATAAAATATACGTACCTGCTCGTTTACCAATTCAATATCAACTCTAGAGAAAAAGGTTTCATCTTTCACTTGTTTTTTATCGCCAGACCAACACAATACAAAGTACTCTTTAAACACTTTGTACTGCGGTTTGTAATCTTGGCGTTTGTTCATAAAATCAAACACACCATCGAGTGTCAGTTTTATATTGTTTTGCGCATGATTTTCTATCGCAGCAACAATTTTAGAATTGACATCCACAACCTCAATATCAAAAACCTTTGGCATACTAATGCTACCATCTCTAAAAAAGACAGCACCACCATAATATTTCCAAATATTTTTTCTCAGGGAAGTGATCTCGTCAATGGGTCTAATAGTAACCAAACCAACCACCTTATCATCTGGTAAATGCGGAAACGGAATGTTTTCGTATTGCACAATTGGCGGATTATTGAGATAGGCATTAATGAGATTCTGAATTTTGCTGTCATCAAAAAAATCGACACCTACAATTTTATTATCCTCATCGTCAACGCCAATAACGATATAAGCATTGTTTTTAGGATTGCTATTAGACAGCGCACAAACGTGCTTTAAGAATTTTGCTTTACCTTCTTTAAAACCAATATCAATCTTTCGCTTTTTGTCATAGAAACTGTTCTCATCGTTGTGAGCAAGTAAGTTTTTAATTAAAAGCCTTTTGTTTATCATAAAGCCCCTAAATCCCCAGAGGGGACTTTTTAAAGTAGTTTAATTTCTTTTTGTAGATTTTCTCTAGCTTGTTCTTCAAATTGAGCTCTAAATCTTTCTGTGAAATATAAGGTGTCTCGTTCTAGAAAATGTTTGAGCACTTTCTTTCGACCAGGTTGGTACAAAAAATCTGGATAGATGTTATATTCCTTTCTAATATTTTGAATGTATTGACTATAAGTATTCCAATCTGTACCTAGAATAGAAAGGTCTAAATCCAAAAGATAAGCATTATCGGTGTTTTCTGTTGAAATTAATTCGTGGCTTTTAGTCGAAATGATGTTGTTTTTAACTTTTTCTATTTTAAAAGCATCATATTTAAGAATTTTTAAAGCTTTTTCAGCAAAAAACGCACTTTGAACTTCATTGTCTTTTTTCGTGGATTTGTATATAACATCGTGATACCAAATCGCAAATTTCAAACTATTTAAATCTTCAATAGCTGTTTTTAAATCTTCGAGTTGAAGAAACATATTATAAAGATGTGTCAGATTATGATAGTGTCTTTTTTTGGTGTTGTATTTAGTTTCAATAGCCTTCCAAAAAGAATCAACTATGGCATCATCAGCATAACCTGAAGCTAAATCATACCAATAATCTTTTAGCCATTTATTCATAAATCCTTTTTAACAATTGTAGAACTAGCTTGTGCCGTACAAAACATCAAAATATCTGCAATATTTACATGAGCTGGTCTAGATACCGCAAAATAAATCGCTTCAGCAACATCTTCCGCTTGCAATGCTTTGAAGCCTTTATAAGTGTTATTAGCATTTTCCGCACCTTTATATCTTACCTCAGAAAATTCAGTTTCTACCAAGCCAGGATTAATCGCTGTGACTTTTATGCCAAAAGGATTCAAATCAATACGCATACCTTCCGTAATGGCTAAAACGGCATGTTTGCTACCACAATACACATTGCCTTTTGGATAGACTTCTTTTCCTGCAGAAGACCCAATGTTAATGATATGGCCAGATTGTCGTTCGGTCATACTCGGAATAATCGCCTTACTCACGTAGAGTAAGCCCTTTACATTAATATCCATCATGGCATCCCAATCGTCTAAATTTCCCGTTTGTATTGGGTCTAAACCATGCGCATTTCCGGCATTATTAATTAAAATATCTATGGTTTGAAATGCTTCTGGTAAAGAGCCAATAGCCTTAAAAGTAGCATCCTTATCACGTACATCAAAATTTAGGGTATGTACATTCACATGTTTAGACAAGTCTTTTTGTACAGTATCCAAACGTTCTTGCCGTCGTCCACATAATACTAAATTGATACCATGTTTTGCAAATTCCTGAGCCGTTGCTCGTCCGATGCCACTTGTTGCTCCTGTAATTAACGCTGTTAAAAGCTCCTTTTTATTTCCCTTAAGGGGAAGAACACTGTCGCTCATATATGATCTATTTTTATCGTGAAAAACCAATAACTTTAATTAATTGAAGCTTGAGAATGAATACCATAAACAAGCTAAAGCCCTTCCCCTTGGGAAGGGTTGGGATGGGCTGTTTTTTTTTAAGGCACCTTATGACCTTGAGCAGCCACTAAAATCAAAAACCAATCTTCTAATTCTAGTTCAATTTTAGACGCTTCAACGGCTAATTTTAAACGTTCTTTCGTTGTTGTACCAACCACAGGATGAATGTTTGAAGGATGTTTTAGTATCCAAGCCAATAACAACTGATCTTCAGTTGCATTGTATTTATCTACCAATTCACCAAGCTGCTTGTGGATGCGTCTGGTTTGTTCATTATCGGTTTTAAAAACACGTCCTAAAGGAGACCAAGCCATAGGCATTATTCCATTAGTCGTCATATAATCTAAAGTACCGTCATGCATGGCATTATGTTCAGTTAATGAAAATTCTATTTGGTTGACGTCAATATCCATGCGTAAACCAACCATATCCATTTGCGATGGTGTAAAATTAGACACACCAAAATCTCTAATTTTTCCATCTTTTTTTAAAATGGTAATGGCTTCGGCAATGTCTTCTGCTACCATCAACGGACTAGGTCTATGAAGTAACAATAGGTCTAAATATTCAGTTTCAAGATGTTTTAAGGATGCTTCAACAGAATTTATAATATAGTCTTTACTGTAATTGTAATGTTTTACCTTATTGTTCCTAGGGTCACCTTCAAGTTGAAGTCCACATTTAGAAATCAGCTGAATGGCTTCACGTTGTATTCCAGAACTTGAAAAAGCAGCGCCAAAGGCGGCTTCTGTCGTATAAGATCCGTAAATATCGGCATGGTCAAAGGTGGTAATGTTATTAGAAATACAGAAGTGTATTAGAGCTTCCATATCTTTTTTTGAGAGCTGTTTTCCCCAGTTTCCCCAGGTCATTGTGCCTGCTATTAATCGAGAATATGTCACTTAATTTTCAGTTTATATAGGTTTTATTGCAATTCATGCATAAAAATACTGAAAACATTATCAATAGGGTATTATTGATATGTAATTATTCAAAACCCCAAATCATGAAGCATTTACAAGTCACGAAACTAGTCGTTTTAATCTGTCTTATTTTTTTCAGTCTTACCAGTTGTTCTAAAGAAGAAGTAGGTAGAGACCAAGATTTTGCTGGTATTACGGTGAGCCTAAAAAGTGATTCGGGCGAACTGAATAACGTTTTTTTAGATATTGAAGATATTCAGGTTAAAATCACTGAAGATGATAATGCGTCGAGCGCATGGATGAGTTTAAATACAATAAATACAGGTTCACACAATGTTTCTGATTTAAGAGGTGATACAGAATTACTATTAGTCAATCATTATGAAATTAAACCAACTTACATTCACGAAATTAGATTAGTACTTGGTGATAACAATTTTATCAATGTTAATGATATGTTAGTGCATTTAGATGTTACAGAAATAGGAAATGCCAAACCATCTAATTTCGTAAAAAAGGCATTTGAAGGCAATCATATTTATCAGGTAGTTATTAATTTAGATATTGATGCATCTGTAGATTTTAATGCTACTGAAAACATGACCGTTCTCAACCCAAAATTATACACACAAATTAGAAAATTTTAATATTAATTATCCTAATCCACGATTAATAGAACGCTTTACCTGCGTTCAAACTTTAAAAAGAGCGATACTTCGGTATGGCTCTTTTTTTTAACCAATTGTTAACAGCATCTCACGAAAAAAATTAACACTTTGCATCGTCTAAAATTTTTAAATAGAAGTTTTATTCTTAAACCCTTAAATAATGGAAGAAACGAGTACAGTTGATATCAAATCAATTAACGAAAAGATAGAAAGAGAAAGTGCATTTGTAGACTTATTAACCTTTGAAATGAACAAGGTTATCGTTGGGCAAAAACACATGGTAGAGCGCTTACTCATCGGTTTATTAGGTCAAGGTCATATTTTATTAGAAGGTGTACCTGGTTTAGCAAAAACCTTAGCTATTAATACGCTTTCTAAGGCGATAGATGCTAGTTTTAGTAGAATTCAGTTTACACCAGATTTATTACCTGCTGATGTCGTGGGTACACTGATTTTTAATATGAAAGAGAATGATTTCACTATTAAAAAAGGACCAATTTTTGCCAATTTTGTTTTAGCAGATGAAATTAACAGAGCACCAGCCAAAGTACAATCTGCGTTGCTTGAAGCCATGCAAGAAAAACAAGTGACTATTGGTGATGAGACGTTTGTTTTAGACAAACCATTTTTAGTCATGGCAACGATGAACCCTGTTGAGCAAGAAGGAACTTATGCCTTACCAGAAGCGCAAGTGGATCGTTTTATGCTAAAAACAGTGATTGATTATCCGACAATCGTAGACGAACAGCAAATAGTAAGAGCCAATTTAAAAGGGACTTACGAAAAAGTAAATCCTGTGGTTTCCATTAAACAAATTCTCAGCGCTCAAGAAGCTGTTAGAGAAGTTTATATGGACGAAAAAATTGAAAAATACATTCTAGATATCATTTTTGCCACACGTTATCCTGAAAAATACGGGTTAGGTGATTTAAAGCCTTTAATTTCTTTTGGTGCATCGCCTCGTGGAAGTATCAACTTAGCTACATCTGCTAAATGTTATGCTTTTATTAAAAGAAGAGGTTATGTTATTCCAGAAGATGTGCGTGCTGTTGTGCATGATGTGCTACGTCATAGAATAGGCATCACTTACGAAGCCGAAGCTGAGAATGTTACTTCAGAAGATATTATAAATAAGATTGTAAACGAAATCGAAGTGCCATAAATAGTTCGCAGTATTCAGTTACAGTACACCGTTAATTGTGTACGAGATGCTGAATTTACCTACTGAAAACTGAGACTGTCAACTGTTAACTGAGAAATGGATACTAAAGAACTTCTAAAAAAAGTACGAAAAATAGAGATCAAGACACGTCGTTTGTCTGATCATATATTTGGAGGCGAATACCACTCGACTTTCAAAGGTCGTGGTATGACTTTTTCTGAAGTGCGCCAATACCAATTCGGTGATGATGTTAGAAATATAGATTGGAACGTTACCGCAAGAACCAATCAGCCACACATTAAAGTTTTTGAAGAAGAACGCGAGCTTACCATGATGCTTATGGCTGATGTCTCTGGAAGTAAATTATTTGGAACTCAGAATCAATTTAAAGACGAAATTGTAACTGAAATTTCAGCAACCTTAGCGTTTTCAGCTACTCAGAATAATGATAAAATCGGTTTGATTTTGTTTTCAGACGAGATTGAACTTTACATTCCGCCAAAAAAAGGACGTTCTCATGTCCTCAGGATTATACGAGAATTAATAGAGTTTAAGCCAAAAAGTAAAAAAACCAACGTTGCAGAAGCGTTTAAGTTTTTATCTAGCGTCATGAAAAAGAAAGCGATTGTTTTTGTGCTTTCAGATTTTGTGGCAGACGATTACAAACAGAATTTAAAAATTGCAGCCAACAGACACGATATCACAGGCATTCGAATTTACGATAAGCACGAAGAAACCATTCCAAATATTGGTATGGTGCAAATGGAAGATGAAGAAACAGGTGAAATGATGTTAGTCAACACAGCATCAAAAGCGGTGAGACAAAATTACAGCCAATATTATAACGACAAGGTGAATTATTTTAAAGAGAGCTTTACAAAATCTGGAGCAGGAGTTATTGATTGCCGTGTCGATGAAAGTTATGTAAAGAAGTTGTTGGGTTATTTTAAACGAAGAGGATAAGTGGATTTTAGATTTATGAATTACGATTTTAGATATAAAAATATAAACGCAATGGTGAACCGTCTTCGGTCTTCCATCTTCGGTCTATGTTCTATGTTCTATGTTCTTTTCTCATTAACTGCGTCAGCACAAGTCACATCCGAAGCCGACACCACAAAAATCAGAATCGGAGAGCAAATCACCTATAAAATTAACGTAGAAGCAGATTCTTTAGCATTGGTTGTATTTCCAGAAGGGCAAACCTTTATGCCTTTAGAAGCTGTTGAAGCTTTAAAAATTGATACCACAAAAAAAGCGTCTAAATTTTTATTGTCAAGAATTTACAAACTCACACAGTTCGATTCAGGAGTGTACACCATTCCACGTCAAAAAATCATCATTGGCGAAAAACCATTTTTTACAGATTCTTTAAAAGTTGCTGTCAACACTGTTGAAGTTGACACTACCAAACAAAAGCTCTTCGATATAAAACCTATTATAGAAGTTGAGAAGAGTGGTGGCAATTGGTGGAAATGGCTGTTAGGCATTTTGGCAATGATAGCTTTAGTAGCCTTTTTACTCTATTGGTTTATTTGGCGCAAAAAACCATTGACCGAAGAAGAAGAGATTGCCTTGTTACCGCCTTACGATCGTGCAAAATTAGCCTTGAAAAAACTCGATGAGAGTCAGTTTTTAATTCGTGCTGAGGTCAAAGAATATTATTCAGAATTAACCTTTATTATCAGAAAGTATCTTGATGAAAAAGTATATGATCGTGCTTTAGAAAGTACCACGTCAGAACTTATTAGCCGTCTTAATCTATTAAAAGATGGTAATCAAATTCCATTATCTCAAGAAACAATTCTTCATATTGAAAGCATTTTGCAACGTGCCGATTTAGTAAAGTTTGCAAAATCTGCACCAGATATGGCACTTGCAGAGATGGATAAAAAAACGATAGATAAAGCCATTGATAACGTTAAAGTGAGTTTGCCAGAGCCTTCGGAAGAAGAAAAGTTACTCGATCAGAAATACAAAGAAGAACAAGAACGTAAAAAGAAGCGCAGAAAAGTTTTTATTACAGTGGCCATTTCAATCTTTTTATTAATTGCGACGTTTGTCGGTTTCGGAATGAAATATGGTTTTGGCTACGTTAAGGATACCATTATTGGTCATGAAAGTAAATCGCTTTTAGAAGGTAATTGGGTAGAAAGCGCTTACGGATTTCCACCAATTTATATTGAAACACCACAAGTGTTAAAGCGTGAAGCTTATGAAGTTCCTGAGGAATATAAAGATAAACTGAGCACCACGTTATTTAGATATCTTTCGGAAAAAGCAGGCATAGATATTCAAGTAAGTACAACAACGTTTACAAATGCTTCAGATCCTAGTGGTCAAGGTGGTCAACCAAAACCATTAACAGATGAAGAAAAAGCAGCAGATTTAATGCGTGCTACAGAATCTTATCTAAAATTGTTAGAGTCTCAAGGAGCTAAAGATATTGCTGTAAAACGAGAGAAGTTTTCCACACCAAATGGTGCGGAAGGATTAAAAGTATATGGAACAAAAAATATCGTTCTCGATGCCAATGATGTAAGACCAGCTAATTACAAGCTCTTTTTATTTAGAGGAGACAATGTAAGACAGCAAATTATTTTAACGTGGCGAGGAGAGGATAATTATGCGGATGATATTATAGAGCGCATTGTAAATTCCATAGAGTTAAAACCAGACGAGGTCTTAGAAGAAGAGCAAGAATAATGTTGGAGAGTATAGAATTTTTAAATAAAGAATTATTTTGGTTGTTATTGCTTTTGCCAATAGCCATCATATGGTATGTCCTTAAGCATAGCCAACAAACGGCTGAATTAAAAATATCGAGTATTCAAGGATTTAAAGGCGGATCTGGTTTTTGGTCTAAATTCAAATATTTTCTTTTTGCATTACGTTTAATTGCTTTAGGCCTACTAATAACTGCGCTTGCAAGACCAAGAACGGTTGATGTTTCTACCAAAACTAAAACTACACGTGGTATCGATATCGTTATGGCAATTGATGTTTCGGCAAGTATGTTAGCAAAAGATTTGCGTCCTAACCGATTAGATGCTTTAAAGGAAGTAGCATCAGATTTTATAAACGGTCGTCCAAATGATCGTATTGGTTTGGTGGAGTACGCAGGTGAAGCGTATACCAAAACACCAATTACAAGCGATAAATCCATAGTACAACGTTCTCTAAGAGATATTAAATACAATACCATTATAGAAGGCGGAACTGCGATTGGTATGGGATTAGCAACTTCGGTAAACCGTTTAAAAGATAGTCGAGCAAAGAGTAAAGTCATTATTTTATTGACGGATGGTGTTAATAATTCAGGATTTATAGATCCTAAAATTGCAAGTGAATTGGCTGTGGAATTTGGCATTAAAGTCTATACCATTGGTTTAGGAACAAACGGTATGGCATTATCACCAAATGGCATTAATGCTAATGGAACATTTAGATACGGTCGAATGCAAGTAGAAATCGACGAACAATTATTAAAAGAGATTGCCGAAGAAACAGGTGGTAAATATTTTAGAGCAACAAATAATAAGAAGCTAGCAGAAATTTATAAGGAAATAAATAAGCTCGAAAAAACGGAAGTAGAAGAAAAGAAATATTACAATTACGAAGAAAAATACAGACCTCTAGTTTTGTTAGCAGGACTGTTATTATTGATAGAATTAATATTAAGAAATACACTATTTAGAAGCTTTGTTTAGAATTGACGAGAAAATATGGTTTTGGACCTTACTGGTAATCCCAGTGATTGTGTTGTTGTTTATATTACTTCAAATATGGAGGCGTTCTGCGCAGAAAAAATTTGCAGATTCAGCGTTATTAAAACGTTTAAGTCCAAACCAATCGCTTTTTAAAAGTGTTTTAAAAGTTTTAGTGCTTTGTGGAGCGTTTGCATGTTTCTCATTGGCCTTAGTCAACCCTAAAATTGGCACCAAATTAGAAACGGTTAGAAGTCAAGGAGTCGATATTGTATTCGCTGTCGATGTGTCTAAAAGTATGCTCGCTGAAGATATTGCACCTAACCGACTAGAAAAATCAAAACAACTAGTCACGCAAATTATTAATAGTTTGGCGAGTGATCGTGTTGGTATTATCGCCTATGCAGGCAAAGCATTTCCGCAATTGCCAATTACAACAGATTACGCTTCGGCTAAAATGTTTTTACAAAATATGAATACTGACATGCTATCGTCTCAAGGTACAGCCATTAGTGAAGCCATTCAGTTAGCAAAAACGTATTACGATAATGAAGAACAAGCCAATCGTGTGTTAATTATCATTTCAGATGGAGAAGATCACGATGGTGAAGCTCTTGATATAGCCGAAGAAGCCAATGAGCAAGGCATAAGAATTTTAACCGTTGGTGTTGGCGATATTAAAGGAGGGCCAATTCCTATAAAGCGAAATGGTGTTGTTCTCAATTATAAAAAAGATAATAATGGTGAAACGGTTATTACGAGATTAGATGAAACCACATTAAAAGAAATTGCAGCAGAAGCGAACGGAGTTTATATTAATGGAAGAAATACAAACGATGTTGTAGACGCTATTAAAGGTGAATTAGATAAAATGGATAAGCAAGAATTTGAATCGAAACAAATCGCAGATTTTAAAGATCAGTTTCAATGGTTTTTGGCTTTCGGAATTTTGTTAGTATTCATTGATATCTTCTTTTTAGAACGAAAAACAGCTTGGCTAAAGAAGTTAAACCTGTTTAATGAAGCCTCAATCTAAAGAATTAAAACTTTTAGAATTATTTTAACGCTAAGTAAGCCATGGCTTTAGTAATTTAGAGTTTGCTACAATAATAAACACATTATGAAGGGATACATATTATTTATAACACTTTTAGTGGTTAACTTAGGATTTTCGCAAGATATTGAAGCGCAACTGAAAGCAGAAAAAAATGCGACTAATTACGTCTATAAAGCCAATACATTATTAGAAGCGTCTAATTATGTAGAAGCTGAAATGGAATATAGAAAAGCAATTTCCGAAGCTCCAAGTAAAGCTGTTGGAGCATACAACTTATCACACTCTTATTACAAAAATGGCAGTTTAGATGAGGCGTTGTTCAGAAGTCAAGAAGCAGCAAAAAATGCCACAACGAAAGATGAAAAGCATAGAGTATTTCATAACATCGGAAATATTTTAATGAAAAATGAACAGTGTAAAGAAGCGGTTGAAGCCTTTAAAAATGCACTTAGAAACAATCCATCTGACGAAGAAACACGTTACAATTTGGCTTTAGCGAAAGAATGTGCCGAGCAACAAAAGCAAGATGGTGGTGGCGAAGATGATAAGGAAGACGAAAACAAGGACGAAGAAAAAGATAAAGAAGACGAGCAAAAGAAAGAAGACGAAAACAAAGACGATAAAGATAAAAAGGACGACCAAGATAAAAAGGACGAAGGTGATAAGGATAAGAAAGATGGTGACAAGGATGAAGATGAAGACGGAAAACCAAAAGACGATAAAAACGATGATGGCAAAGGTGACAAAGATAAAAAAGATCAGAACCAGAAACCAAAGCCACGACCAGGACAAATGTCTCCTCAACAAATGAAAAATATTTTAGAGGCCATGCAAAACCAAGAGCAGAAAGTTCAAGAAAAAATGAATGAGCAAAAGCAAAAAGGCGCTAAGGTAAAAACGGAAAAGGATTGGTAAATCGAATTACGATTGTTGAATTATGATTTATCTACTTGATAATCTTAAATCTGAAATCGACAAGAATACCTATGAAGATTAATATTAAAAATTATATATCACTCTTATTCTTAATACTTGCTACAAGTATCGCTTCTGCACAAGTAAAATTTGAAGCTAAAGTTAGCAAGAAGAAAGTAGGTCTTAATGAGCCATTTGTGATTTCTTTTATAATCAATAAAGACTCTATAGATTTTGAACCACCAGACTTCAAAGATTTTGTGTTAATGAGAAATTGGGAAAGTGTTTCTGAAGATTCTTTAAAAACAATTAATAACGAGTTTAAAAAAACTATTTATTTTAGACTAGTACCAAAAACTGCTGGAAAATTTTTAATTGAGAAAGCGCGTTTGATTTACAATAAAAATTTATACTTATCTGAAAATTTAGAGATTGAAGTCGTAAAAGAAGATGTTTATTTACCAAAAGAAGAGGAAACAATAGAATCTAAATTTAATAAAGGCGTTCACTTGGTAGGAGAACTCTCTGAGGCTAAAATATCGGTTAAAGATTCTTTGATTATAACTTATAAGTTATATATTTCTCCTGAAATAGGTGTCTCAAAATGGAAACTGATAGATGTGCCAGATTTCAAATTTTTTAAAACTCAATTTATCAAGAAAAATAATTTTGAAGTTTATAATGGAAAGTTTCATGGTAAAAGTTATAGATATGTAATACTCCAAAAAATAATAGTATCTCCTAGAGAGAAAGGTAAGTTTAATATATCAGCACTAAAACTTGGAATAGAAGCTGAGATACCTATGATAGGAGATGATATTAGAGGAAATGAAACTTTAATAAGTAAAGTAACTAGAACTATCAAGTCTAACCAATTAATTATAAATGTTAATTGATAATAATTCCGTATTCGGTAATGAAATCAATAAAAACTATATCGTTATTATTCTTAATACTTGCTACAAGTATCGCTTCTGCACAAGTAAAATTTGAAGCAACAGTGAGTAAGAAAAAATTGGGTATCAATGAGCGCTTGCGGATTGATTTTAAAATGAATAAAGATGGAGATAATTTTTCACCTCCAAGTTTTGCTGATTTTGACGTGGTTGGCGGACCAAATACCTCTTTAAGTAATTATTCTAGAAATGGAGTACGTTCCTATTCAAAGACCTATTCTTATTTTTTAGCACCTAAAAAACGTGGAAAATTTACCATAAAGCAAGCCACTATAGAAATAGATGGTGAAACCTACAAAACCTTTCCTATCACTATCAATGTTACTGCGGCTGTGAGTGCGCCTAATGGCAACGCTTCTGCTTCAGAAATTGCCTCAGAAAATGTACATTTAATTGCGGAAGTCAGTAATACAGATCCTTACTTAAATGAAGCCATTACTGTGGTTTATAAATTATACGTGTCTTTAGAAACAACAGTTACGGGCTGGCGTGAAAAAGACAATCCAAGGTATAACGATTTCTGGAGTCAGAATATAGAAGTAAAAGGGTTTGATGTAAAGAATGGTGAATTTAAAGGTAAGGAGTATCGCTATGTTGTGCTTAAAAAAGTAGTGCTTTATCCACAAAAAACAGGAGCTTTAAAACTAGAACCTTTAGTGTTAGACGTGAGTGTAGAAGTCCCAACCAAACGACGCGATATTTTTGGAAGACCCTTAATGACCAAAGTCCCTAAAATAGCCACAGCAGGAAGCAGAACAATCAACGTAAAACCTTTACCAGAACAAGGAAAACCGTCCGATTTTAAAGGTGCAGTGGGTGATTTTTCTTTTAAAGTAACGACGAGCAAAACCCAATTGAATGCCACGGAATCGCTACAAGCAAAAATAGAGGTTGCGGGAAAAGGAAATTTGAAGTTGTTTGAATTACCAAAACTTAATGTTCCAACCTCTTTAGAGGTGTACGAGCCAGAGCATCAAGAAAATGTCCGAACCAATTTAAGCGGAATGCAAGGTAATATTTCAGATACGTATACCATTGTGCCACAGTTTAGAGGAAAATACCCTATACCAAGTATTTCATTTTCGTATTTCAATCCTAAAACCGAAAGCTACAAACGAATGAGCTCAGATGAGATTGTCATCGATGTTCTTGAAGGACCAACCGCTGCGATTAACAACGCTGAAAATACAACAGCAAACGTAAAGCAGAGCGTTAATACAAATGCAAACTCTTTTGCCTTTATAAAAACAACAACGGATTTAACGTCTGTAGATACATCACAATTTTTTAAATCCAAAGGCTTTTGGTCGTTGATTTTATTGCCATTTTTAGCCATTCCTTTAGCCATAGTTATACGACGAAAAACCGATGAACGAAATGCCGATGTACAAGGAAATCGCACCCGAAAAGCAGATCGTTTGGCTAAAAAGTATTTAGGTGAAGCTAAAAAAGCACTTGGGCAAAAAGAAACTTTTTATTTGGCTTTAGAGAAAGCACTTCACAACTATTTAAAGGCAAAACTTAACATTGAAACGAGTGATTTTAATAAAGAAAAAATTGAAGAACTTTTGGTAAAGCGCAATGTTGAAGCGACTGTTGTTTCAGATTTTATTTCAATTTTAGAAAATTGTGAATTGGCACGTTACACGCCAATTACACAAGTCACCATGAAGAATGATTACGATAAAGCTGCCCAAACCATTTCATTAATTGATAAGCAACTGAAATAATATGAGAACAATTATAGTTTTACTTGTTTTTAGTTTAAGCATTTTTGGCTTTGCACAAAATAGTAGCACTTTTGAGTTGGCTAATGGTTTGTATAACGAAGGAAAGTATCAAGAAGCGATTGATGCCTATACTTCCATTTTAGAAGGTGATGTACACTCGGCAGAATTATATTTCAATCTTGGGAATGCCAATTACAAACTCAATAACATTGCACCAAGTATTTATTATTTTGAAAAAGCACTATTGTTAGCTCCTAACGATAAAGATATTCAGAATAATTTAGCCTTTGCTCAAAACATGACGATTGATGCGATTCAGAAAGTGCCTAAAGTTGGCTTTTCGAGAATTATCAATAATATCGTAAATACATTTCATACGGATACGTGGGCAAAAATGGCGATTGCTGGTGTCTTACTCTTTGTGTTGCTCTTCTTAATGTATCATTTTTCTTATGCAACATCAAAAAAGCGTATCGCATTTATAACCAGTATTGTCGGACTTTTAGTGGCATGCTTTTCTATAGCTATGGCATTTCAAAAAGACCATTTAGAGAAAAAGGATAATCCTGCCATAGTCTATGTTCAAGAAAGTAGAGTAATGTCTGAGGCCAATAAAACTTCAGAAGAGCTATTCCGACTGCATGAAGGCACTAAAATTCAGGTTTTAGAAACCTATGAGGATTGGCAAAAAATTCAATTATCTGATAATTCTATAGGTTGGATTCCATTAAAAGAGATTAAACTGTTGAAGGATTTTTAAAGTCAATAGGTATTTATTTTAAATTTAAAGAGTGTCTTATAGGCACTCTTTTTTGTTTCATTATAAATACATAAATAATATTTATCAATACCATTTAATATATAAATAAAAATTAATGAAATAGTTTTTTAACATTTGCACCAACAATTAATCCAAACCAAGAGATTTTATAGTTATGTCAACAACCAGTCATCTAGAAAATTTAAACAAAAAATCACTTTTATCTCAGTTTCTAATTCCGTTTACGTGGTGCATGTTTTTAGGAAGTGCAGCTACTATGATTTATTATTTTTCTGATTTCCCGAGTTGGACGTTTGGAGAACTCTTTCAAATTAATGGCTTTAGCATGGTGATTTGGGCAGTAGTAACGTTCTTTAGTGCTATTGTACAAATGTATGCCACCAATTATATGAAAGGATTTAAACGAAAACACAGCTTTCTATTGTATTGCTTGGCTTTTTCATTTTCAGTCATGCTGTTTGTTATTTCTAATCACATTGTTTTATTAATGTCCTTCTGGCTATTAATGGGATTAATAATGTCTAAATTAATTGGCATTGATTCAGAATGGAAAGAAGCGCAGCATGCTTCAAAATTTGCAAGACTCAATTATGTTGGCGGAGCCTTCTTTTTAGCGATTGCCCTTGGTGTTTTAGCTTATGGCACTGGCACTTATACTAAAAATGAGATACTTGCTAATTTAGACATGGTACCAAGTTGGATGAGCACAGTTTCAGCATTATGCATCATTGTTGCAGCTATTATTCAATCTGCAATTTTTCCATTTCATAAATGGTTGTTATCGGCAATGACGTCTCCAACTCCAGCATCTGCATTAATGCATGCAGGTTTTGTCAATGGATCTGGTATTTTGTTAACCATTTTTGCACCTTTATTATTTACAGCTAATGTGCTTTTATTAATCTTCATTATTGGAGGTTTAACAGCCATTGTAGCGCAGTTTAGCAAATTAATGCAAGTTAATGTAAAACAAAAGTTGGCCTGTTCAACTATTGCACAAATGAGTTTTATGGTGATGCAATGTGGTCTTGGGTTTTTTACAGCTGCCATTACGCACCTTATACTTCATGGATTTTACAAAGCCTTTTTGTTTCTTTCTGCAGGTGAAGAAATTAAAAATTCATTACCAAAACAGCCAGATACTATTGTTGTAAAGCCTTTACAGACGGTTATTATTGTGATTTCGGCAGTTCTCGGAGGTTTGCTTTTTGGATATATTACAGGAAAAGGATTAAGCCTAGACAGCGGACTCTTCCTTACGTTTATTGTAGCCATAACCGTCGGTCAGGTGGTGTATAACATTCTTAATCAAGCCAGTTTAGGAGTTACTCAAAAACTGATGGTCACCCCATTAATGATTGTTGCAGGTATTGGTATTTATGCCCTTGTGTTTAATGGTGTCACCATTTTAATGCACGATATGCCAATGGCGAATATGCCAATTGTATTAACACCAACGCATATTGTATTTGGTATTATTTTCTTAATCGGCTTCCATATAATGCTGTCTGGTGTGTATAGAAAAATACCTTGGCTCTATGTAAAGCTTATGAATATTTCGCAGCCTACTAGTAAATCAATTGTGTCTTTTAAATCAAAATAAGGATGACTAAGCAAGAACAAATTTCATTAAGTATAGCAGCTGCCTCACAACGCATTGGTACCACTTGGCCCTTATATTCGTTTGTAACATCTAACCCATTATCTGGTTACGAGAAATTACCTTTTGAAGAGGCTGTGCAAGAAGCTGGACGTTTTTTAAAGTCTAACGCTTATCCTACAGCAGCAATTTATAAACAAGCTTTTGATAAAAACGATATTGATACTAAGGTCTTATCTGAAATTTTAATAGAAAATGATTTACGTGAATCTCCAGAGGCATATTTGAACCTCATGGAGCGCGATGATCTTGTTGCCATTACTAAAACAACGTCTAAATTAGATGTTATGATGTCTAAATGGTTAGCGCAATTTATGGACGAAGGTTTAGCAGAATGGCAAATGCCTTATAAAGAAAAAGGGTTTTATAAAGCTTGGAAATCTTTGGTGATTTATGATAATGATATGGGAAGTTCGCGCTTAAAGAATTTACCAGATTCTAGTATTGAAGCGTTAAACCTCGTTTTAGATGGTTATAAAGATGTCAACTATAATGAACTATTTAGTGCACACATTGCAGCACTTTCTGGTTGGACAGGCTATATAAAACATAGAATTGATACCAATTCGGTTTGGCAACAACAATTTCCTATTACTATTGAAGACTATTTAGCAGTGCGATTAACCATTGCTAAGCACTTAAAAATGCCTTTAGAGATTTCAACGGAAACGAGCCATAATGAGACTTCTATGAAGTTGAAATACCTTTGGTTAAAAGCTTGGGAGAAAACGTTTCAAAACCGATTGATTTCAGATTTAGAAAATAGTAACAGTACAGAAACAAAGAACGCATCACCTGAGGCACAATTGGTGTTTTGTATCGATACAAGGTCTGAAATGATACGTCGACATGTCGAAAATGCAGGAAACTATGAAACTTATGGATATGCTGGTTTTTTCGGAATTGCAGCAGATTACCAACACTATCAGGAAGATATTAGCATTAAATCCTGTCCTCCAATTGTAGGATCTCCTTATAAGATTACCGAAAACCCGAATGAAGCATTAGCGCAACAAGCGACTGATTTTAAGGATGAAAAAAGAATGACTAAAGCTAAAACGCACATTCTAAAACGTCTTAAGAATATGTTACCATCGTCTTTTGGGTTTGTGGAAGGAGCAGGTGCTTTTTATGGCTTGTCTATAGTAGCGCAGTCTTTTGCACCACGTTGGTATTTCAAAATAAAAAATAGAAATAAAAGGAATTATGAGTCTTTTTGCGATCCTATAATCTCATATAATGGAGGTGATAAGCATCAGCAAGATGTGGTGACTCACGAAAAAGTGGCCATCGTAAAATCTGGATTCGATTTAATGGGTTGGGATGATTTTGCACCTTTAGTTGTATTTGCTGGTCATGGAAGCCATACCGCTAATAATCCATTTGGGTCTAGTTTAGATTGTGGTGCTTGTGCGGCAAGTCCTGGAAGACATAATGCCAGACTTTTAGCTACATTAGCAAATGATAAAGCGGTAAGAGCCGTTTTAAAATCAGAACATCACATTAATATTCCTGAAGACACCATTTTTATAGGTGCAGAGCATAATACCACTACGGACGAAATTGTACTCTTTGATGCTTTGGTACCAGAGACGCATCAACAAAAGTTAGGCAACTTAAAGAAAAATCTAGAAAAAGCACAGGAAACAGCAACAGCCGAACGTCTTATGGTCACTTCTGGAAGTGTAGCATTGGCGCAAAAGAAATCTCTAAATTGGGGAGAAACCAGACCAGAATGGGGTTTAGCAAAAAACGCAGCCTTTATAGTTGGGTCTAGAGACTTAACAGCCTCCATGAATTTAGATGGCAGATGTTTTTTACATTCTTACAATTGGAAAACAGATCCTGAAGGTGCTGCATTGGCAGGCATCATTGGAGGACCAATGGTAGTGACGCAATGGATTAATAACCACTATTATTTTAGTACTATCGATAATGACAAATTTGGAGGAGGTACTAAAATCACACACAATATTACAGGTCAATTTGGTGTAGTTCAAGGTAATGGAGGCGATCTAAAAATGGGATTACCATTACAATCGCTTAAAGCTTCAGATACAGAGATGTATCACCAACCTTTGCGGTTAACAGTTATTATTAATGCACCTTTAAATCGTGTAGAGTCTATTTTAAAACAAAACAGTCATCTACAAACGTTGTTAGATAATGAGTGGATTTATTTAAAAGTAATGGATAGTAATGATGGTAATCAATTTAAAAACTACAAGAAAAATTACAATTGGAGTATAGAAGGTGGTGATAATTCAAATGCATCCAGCATTAAGGAAACAGCACCTGTACTTGAAGAACTGAGTACGTTTTAATAATTTTTAAAAAGGAAATGATATGAAACAGAACAATAAGTATAAAATACTAGTCTTATCAGACTTAAAGGAACCGACAAAAAATGCCTTAAAAAATGCAGTTCAATTAGCAAAAACGATTGATGCTAATGTTGAGTTTTTCCATGTTAAAAAACCAACGGATATTGTAAGTACCGATAGTCAATTGTCTGCTATGCGAAGTATTAATAAAGAATATGTAATTACTGAAAAGAAAATTGAGAAGCTGGTAGCACCAATAATAGAAGGTGAAGCTATTGCTATAGACACCTCTTTCGTGTTTGGTAATGTTAAAAATGAAATTAAGAACCACATTAATAATGTACAACCAGATGTTATTATTTTGGGTAGTCGAAAACCAAAAGTTTTGAGTTTTATTGGTGATAAAATCACTGAGTTTGTCTCAAAATATCATAAGAAGACCACAATTATAGTTTCCACTGGTAAGCATTTCGATTTTGAAACCCTATTTTCTTTAGATGTTTTAAAACAAGAGCACCAAGTTATAGAAGCTTAATAAGAAGCATCTATTTTTTTAAACTAAGGCTAAAACCTTCATGAAGATTCGTACGAATTTTATGAGGGTTTTTGTTGTTTTATATAAGTTCTATTGTAAAGTTGTAAGCACCATATTTAGTTATTCTAAAAATTAGGTTAACTTCGGAAACTAATGATGCGATATTTTGAAACAAATCAACTGTTATTTGTCGGTTACAATATCTTAGATCAAATTAGAACATGAAGAATTTGTTTGCTAACATAAAGGGAGATGCCTTTGGTGGAATTACGGCTGGTATTGTGGCATTACCTTTAGCTTTGGCTTTTGGTGTATCGTCTGGTTTAGGTCCAGAAGCAGGCTTGTATGGAGCGATTTTTATCAGCTTTTTTGCAGCACTTTTTGGAGGTACAGCCACACAGATTTCAGGACCAACAGCACCAATGACGGCTGTGAGTATGGTCATTATTGCTGGGATTGTGGCTACAAATGATGGTAGTGTAGAAAAAGCGTTGCCAGCGATATTAACAGTCTTTGTTTTGGCTGGTTTAATGCAGATTGGGTTTGGCCTTATCGGTTTAGGTAAATATATTAGATATATTCCATATCCTGTTGTTTCTGGTTTTATGACGGCTATTGGAGTTATTATTTTGCTCACTCAAATTTTGCCGTCTATAGGGTATTATCCAAAAGAAGACGAAGCTTATGTTGAAAAATTTAAACCGCAAGCTGAAGAGCTAATTCTTGAAAATATTCTAAAGGAAGAAGCAGGAGAAGGTATTTTGGTTCTTGAAAATTTTGAAGAAACAATAAATCGTGCGCATCTCATTACATCAGATCAAATATTGAATGAATCGCAGACTTTAGCAGCGAAAGACGCCTCAGGTACTATTGGTGCATTAAAAGTATTACCAAGAGCTTTGAAACAAATTAACTGGTTAGAACTTTTACTAGCCTTAGGAACTATTATCATTATTTATGGTTTTAAGCGCATCACTAAAGTCATTCCAAGTACCTTAGTTGCCCTTGTAGTTATGTCTGGTATTGCGTACGGATTTAATTTAGGATACAGACCTATTGCCGAGATTCCAGGAGGTATTCCCACGCCAAAATTAGAGATGTTTACCAACTTTAGCTTAACCAGTATTACTCCTTACATTTTTACAGCTTTGGCTTTATCATTGTTAGGAGCCATAGATTCTTTATTAACTAGTGTTGTTGCCGATAATATGACCAAAACAAAACATAACCCAAATAAAGAACTCATTGGTCAAGGTATTGGTAATAGTATTGCTGCTGTATTTGGCGGTATTCCAGGAGCTGGCGCAACAATTAGAACCGTTGTTAACATTAATGCTGGTGGAAAAACAAAATTATCTGGAATGATTGCAGGAGTGATGTTACTCATCATTATGATAGCCTTGGGACCTGTTGCATCAAAAATTCCAGCTGCGGTGTTAGCAGGTATTTTAATTACTGTTGGAATTGGAGTGATGGATTATAAAGGCTTAAAAGCCATTCCGAGTTTGCCGAAAGATATCAATTTAGGGCCTTTAAAATTAAGTTCAGAAGTGTTGATAATGCTTATTGTTTTAGTCTTATCTACATTTTGGGATTTAATATATGCTGTGGGTATTGGACTAGTGATTGCATCGCTAATGTTTATGAAAAAAATAGGTGATTTAACAGGCGAACGCTCTGATGTGACCGCTCTAAAAGAAGAAGCTTGGCCAGATGAAGGTAATTTTCCTCAAAATTTAAAGGAAGAAGTGTTTATTAAACACCTAAAAGGACCCTTGTTTTTTGGATCTACTTCTGATTTTCAACAATTAACGCTTCAAATTCCAGATACGGCATCTACAGTGATTCTTAGATTAGGACGCATGCAATATATGGATCAGTCGGGTTTATATGCTATGGAAGATATGTTGTTAGAATTAAAAGCACGACAGGTTGAAGTATTATTCGTAGATTTATTGAAACAACCACGCTACATGATGGAGCGTATTGATATTATTCCAGATTTTGTTCCAGAAGAACATATTTTTAAATCCTTTAAAAATTGTTTAACATGGATAAAACAAAATATTAAAGACATACACTAAAACAAACACCACATGCCAAATACATACTACAGAAAACTACTCAGTAATAATAAAGAATGGGTAGAAGAAATGACCATTAAAGATAAAGATTATTTCGAAAATTTATCGAAAGGTCAAAAACCGCCAGTACTATGGATTGGTTGCGCAGATAGTAGAGTGCCAGCTAATGAAATTACAGGTACGCATCCTGGCGAATTATTTGTACATCGTAATATC
This sequence comes from Winogradskyella sp., assembly GCF_045105575.1. GTDB lineage: Bacteria > Bacteroidota > Bacteroidia > Flavobacteriales > Flavobacteriaceae > Winogradskyella. The sequence continues at coordinate 38,848 of NZ_JBGCDQ010000006.1, forward strand.
GCCAACATGGTAGTGCACACAGATATGAATATGTTGAGTGTTTTAGATTATGCTGTTAATCATTTAGAGGTACAGCATGTTATTGTTTGTGGCCATTACGGTTGTGGAGGAGTGCAAGCAGCCATGCAAAACAAATCTTTAGGACTCATTAATAAATGGGTTAGAAATATTAAAGAAGTTTATAAAGACAATCTTACGGAGCTAAAAAAAATAGATTCAGATAAGAAACGTTTTGATCGTTTGGTAGAATTAAATGTAAAAGCTCAAGTTTACGATTTGGCTAAAACATCTATCGTTCAACAAAAGTGGAAGGATAAATCCGGACTGCAAATACACGGTTGGGTATATGACCTTCATGATGGAATTATCAAAGATTTAAAAGTTTCAATGGAAAGCGCAGAACATTTAAATGATGTTTTTAGATTAGATCTCGATTAGGTCATTTGAATAAACGCATAATAAATAGGCATACCTATGGTGATATTAAACGGGAACGTAATGCCTAAAGCCATTGGTATATAAATACCTGCATCTGCTCTAGGTTCGGCCAGTTTCATAGTTGCAGGTACCGCAATATAAGAGGCTCCAGCGCCAAGAATAGCAAATAACAAACGGTTGCCTTCACTTTCCGTGATGAATCCACTAAGATAAGCCACAACCAATCCATTAACTAATGGAACTAAAATTGCAAACAGAAATAGAGAAATTCCATGTTGCTTAAAGCCTTTAATTCGCTTGGCAGTTACCATTCCCATTTCTAAAAGGAATAGCGCCAAGAAGCCTTTAAAAATATCGGTTGTAAAAGGCTCAATGCCTCTAGCTTGCGTGGCATCTGCAATAAGACCTATAACCAAACTACCAATAAGCATCAGTACACTTCCACCTGTTAGAGAATGTTTTATAATAGAACCCATAGAACGTTCTTTAGGCTTCATTTTGTCATTCAACATAATTAAAATAACACCAACAATAATGGCAGGTGACTCCATAATAGCCATAATAGCCACCATATGTCCACCGAATGCAATGCCTTGAATTTCTAAAAAAGAGACTGCAGTTACAAAGGTAACAGCACTAACAGATCCATAAGCGGCTGCAATAGCTCCTGCGTTTGGCACTCCTACTTTTTTCTTAAGGATATAAAAAACATATAAAGGCACGGCTGCTGATAAGACTATTGCAAATAAGATTGAGTTCGATATTTCTGTATTAAAATCGCTATGAGAAAGTTCTTGACCACCCTTAAACCCAATAGCAAATAAAAGATAAAGTGAAATAAATTTTGATGAAGATTCCGGAATTTTCAAATCACTTTTTACCAACGTCGCAATAATGCCTAGTAAAAAGAATAACAAAACAGGATTAGTAATATTACTGATTAAAACATCAACATTCATACACTATGGGTTTTTAAAAACTCGGCAAAAGTAAATCTAATTATTCATAAATTTTTATTTAATTTTGTTATTCTAGGTATAAATAGTATTTATGAATTTTACGTTACATCAACTCAGGGTATTTACAGTTATTGTTCAAAATAAAAGCATTACAAAAGCCGCTAATGAGCTCAATATGACGCAACCAGCAGCGTCAATTCAATTAAGAAATTTTCAAGATCAGTTTGATATTCCTTTATCTGAAGTTATTGGTCGGCAATTTTATGTCACCGAATTTGGTAAAGAAATTTATCAAATAGCAGAACGTATTTTAGAACAGGTGAATACCATTCAGTATAAAACGGAAGCTTTTAAAGGTTTACTTTCAGGCAAGTTAAAAATCTCAGTGGTTTCAACAGGAAACTATGTGATGCCATTTTTTCTAAAGGGCTTTTTAAGAATGCATCCAGGCGTTGAGTTGGTTTTAGATGTGTCTAACAAAACACAAGTTATACGAGATTTAGAGAAGAATATTGTTGATTTTTCACTAGTAACCGTGAGTCCGCGGCATTTAAATATTGAAGAAGAATCGATTGTAGATAATAAGTTAGTACTGGTTGCAGCAAAGGATAATCCCGTAGACGATAAGATAAAATCAAAACAATTCTTTAAAACGACTCCTTTAATTTTTAGAGAAGAAGGATCTGGTACACGTTTTACCATGCAGCAATTTTTTAAAGAGGAACAAATTGAACCTAAAATAAAATTAGAACTAACGTCTAACGAAGCGATAAAACAAGCTTTAATTGCTGATATTGGCGTTTCTATTGTTGCACTTTTAAGTATTAAAAATGAATTAGAACAAAACGAACTAAAAATTGTACCTGTAAAAGGCTTACCATTACATTCTAATTGGAAATTGATTTGGCTTAAAAAGAAAACCCTTTCACCTGTAGCAGAGGCATTTTTAGACTACGTGAGGAAAGAAAAAGAAAATGTCTATAAAACCTATTTTAGCTGGACGGACGATTACTAAGCCGTATTACCATCATCAACAGTTTCTTCGTCATCACTTTTTATAATACTAGGAAAAATTGTTGGAGCTAAAGATTTTACAGGATGGTAGAGCATACTTTTTTCTAAATCCTCTTTTTCCATAAAAGGGAGTGTGTTGTTCATTTTATGAAACAAGGTTAAGACCACACTAAGTATCAATCCAAATTTTAAAGCACCAAAAACACCACCTGCCAGTTTATTAATAATGCCTAAAGCTGCAAAATCTGCGAGTTTTGTTAATGCTTTTCCTGCTAAACCAATTGCTAAAACAATGACGACAAACGTTATGGCAAAAGCCACAATATTAATGTTCTTTTCGTTCCAATCGACTTTTGCTTGTAAAAAATTAGCAGCAAAACCACTAAAGTGAATGGCACCATAAACACCCAAAACTAAGGCAAGTAAAGAGGCGACTTCGACAAATAAGCCTTTAAATAAGCCACGAATAAACCCAAATAGTAAAAGGGCTGCTAAAATAATATCAATAATACTCATACGTCTGGTGGTTTAGTCAAAAGTACATGAATTTTTTAAGTTGAAATTTATATCAATCAACTTAATAAAATTTTCGGACTAAGGACGTGTTTCCTTTTATGACATAAGTTTTTATAATGTTTATTTACAAAAATTTCTGTCTCTGAAAGAAACGTACATAAATTTTCTGATTTTAATAGTATAACGTAAATCAAGACCTTATAGTTTATTAACTTTGAAATCTGGAATAGAAGATGAATTTGAAGTTGAAAAACAACTTGAAATCTTCAATTTTAAACTTTGAACCAAAAAAATGGCAAGAGACGAACAATTAAAAGAACGCTGGGATTTGGTGGTAGACAAACTCTCTAATCAATTTGCAGATGGAGATAAACTAGATCTTGATTCTATAATATACCTCATTGGAGTCCAAGAATTAGGACAGATACATCGCGAATATAAAAAAGATCATAAACTCGATTTAATGCACATAGCCATATGCAAGGTGTTAACTCCTTATGGTTTTTATGAATTCGATTATGTTGATGATGATGGTTGGCCGCATTATAAAGTATTAGCACAATTGCCGCATCTCAAAGCTGGTGAGCAAAGTGTATTAATGAAAGAAGCTATTGTTAATTATTTTTTAGAAACGGATTATATTGAATAAACTAAGTATTTAAGTTATTGTGGAGACCTCACAGGTTTTTAATCCTGATTGCTATTGTGGACTGTGAGGTCTTTAACCAAAAAAATCATAAATTTACCGACTGAATAAAAGTGACTTAAATAATTCCGATTGCTATCGGAACAGCCTAAAGAACTCATGATAGACAAGATAAAAGAACTTATAGCCGAAGCCGAAGCCTTTAAAGCCCAATCTAAAGAAGAGGTAGAAGCGTTTAGAATTAAATATTTGGGTTCAAAAGGCCATTTAAAAGCGTTTTATGGCGAATTAAAAAATGTAGCGAACGATCAGAAACGTGAATTCGGACAAATTATCAACCAGCTTAAAAATACAGCCGAAGCCAAAGTCAATTCCTTAAAAGAAGCGCTCGAAAATGAAGAAGAGGATAAAGGAATTTATGGAGATTTATCACGTCCAAGTGAGCCTATAGCTCTAGGAGCACGTCATCCTATTTCTATTGTAAAAAATGATATTATTGATATCTTTTCGCGTATAGGGTTTAACGTAAGTGAAGGTCCAGAAATTGAAGATGATTGGCATAATTTTACGGCGTTGAATCTTCCAGAATACCATCCAGCAAGAGATATGCAGGACACCTTTTTTATTCAAACCGATCCCGATATTTTACTGCGTACGCATACGAGCTCTGTGCAAGTACGTTATATGGAAAATAACCAACCACCAATCCGTACTATTTCACCAGGTCGCGTGTATCGTAACGAAGCCATTTCGGCACGTTCGCATTGTTTCTTTCATCAGGTAGAAGGTTTGTATATTGATAAGGATGTGAGTTTTGCAGATTTAAAGCAAACGCTTCAATATTTTACGACAGAAATGTTTGGGAAATCTAAGATTAGATTGCGTCCATCGTACTTTCCATTTACAGAACCAAGTGCTGAGGTCGATGTGTATTGGGGACTGGAAACAGAAACCGATTATAAAATCACCAAAGGTACAGGTTGGTTAGAAATTATGGGTTGTGGAATGGTAGATCCTAATGTTTTAGATAACTGTGGTATTGATTCTAAGCAATATTCTGGTTTTGCTTTTGGCATGGGAATCGATCGTATTGCGATGCTCTTGAATCAGATTAGTGATATTAGATTGTTGAGCGAGAATGATGTTAGGTTCTTGGAGCAGTTTAAGTCGGCTTTATAAAAGCCCCTTTAATTCCCCAGAAGGGGAAACTCAATTCTAAAAAGGCTTCTTTTTTATAAAGGTTGAAGTATCAATGAAAAAAGACATAAAAATCCCAAAAGTAAAAGACGTATACGTCGCTGTGGTACAAGAGCAGCATCAAGAATACAAAACACAAGATTGGAATGCCTATATCATTAACAATAGCGATAATGATTTAGAAACCGTTTTAATTGTTACTAAAGGGTATACAGACAAAAAAATAACACCTGTAATGCGACATACCATTACAAAATTACCAGCAAGAAGTTACGCTAAGATTGAATACCTACAAGAAAAAGTCTTAGAACTCAACAATGAATTTAAAATCACGTTTTTTGAAGGCAACCAAATGTTTGATAAAACCTATTTGTTTAGAAAAAATACGATAAATACTAAGGCTTTGCAGACGATTCCTTTGATGCAATTGCGAGGTGTTTTGGTAAAATAGCTGTTAGCTCTTGGCAGTTCGCTAATAGCAAAAGGCTAATAGCCAAAAGCTAATAATTAATCCAGCTTATCCGTCAACTTCTTAAACACCTTCTTGGCATCCTTACCTTCATAAAGAATGGCATAAACCGCTTCTATAATTGGTAGTTGTGTTTTCTTTTTATTCTTTTTGTTGAGTTCGTGTGCACTTTTTGTGGCATAATAGCCTTCTGCAACCATGTTCATTTCCATTTGTGCAGATTTTACGGTGTAGCCTTTACCAATCATGTTGCCAAACATGCGATTTCGAGAAAACACCGAATAACCCGTAACTAATAAATCGCCCAAATAGGCTGAATTATTAATATTACGTTTCATCTTGTGCATTTTTTTGATAAAACGTTTCATTTCACGAATACCGTTACTCATTAACACACTCTGAAAATTGTCACCATAGCCTAATCCATGAGCAATTCCGGCTGCGATGGCATAAATATTTTTCAACATTACAGCGTATTCGATACCAATAATATCATCACTTATTTTCGTTTTTATGTAATCACTAGATAAATTATCTGCAATAGCTTGTGCTTTTTCAGCATCTGAGCAAGAAATGGTGAGATATGATAAACGCTCTAAAGCAACTTCTTCCGCGTGGCAAGGACCAGCAATAACTGCAATGTTTTCAAACGGAATTTTATAAACATCATGAAAATGTTCTCCCACTAACAATCCTGTTTCTGGCATAATGCCTTTTACAGCAGAAACCACAGTTTTATGACTAATATCAATAGTTAGTTTTTCGAGTTCAGCATGAATAAACGCAGAAGGAATCACAAAAATAAGCACGTCAGCCCAATCAGCAATTTCGTTAATATCATTACTTAGTTTAAGTTGTTCGGTTTTAAATTCTACCGAACTTAAATAACTGGGATTGTGTTGCTCTTTTAAAATGTGTTCTTTAGCGTAAACGCTTCGCATATACCAACCGACTTCATCTAAATTTTCACAAAGCATTTTCACAATGGCTGTGGCCCAGCTTCCTGCACCAAATACGGCATATTTTGTAGTGTTACTCATAAGATTGAAATCAATTTATACCTTCAAAAATAAGGAAAGTTTTAATGAAAGACGAATGTTACATTAAGCTTACTTGCGTTGAATTTATTTCAGTTTAGAAGTAGTAATAATTATGAGTTTTCTGCGTGAGATAAAAGAATTCCGCACAACGTTATAGAAACAAAATGCGCTACAAATTCCTCTTTGCAGCGCTGCGTTTTTGCACCAAAAATAGCGCAGAGCCAACTATCAAAATCATTTTTTGGCATACGTTTTGAATAGATATATAGTAATAACCTTAAAACCGTTAGATTATGAAAACTTTAAAACTACTCTTAGGATTTGCACTCAGTGCTACATTATTCACCTCATGTTATACAGAGGAACTTTATATTAACGATACTCCAGCTGTGTCATTAAATCAGTTACTAAATTCTTACGAATTATGGTATGTGGATATTAATGCTACACAAGGTTTTGGTGACACACCATTTATGCAAATCGCATTTACGTTATCTTTTGACAATGGTCGTTTATTTGCTAATAATAATTTAGTTGGTTTTGGTAGCCAAGGCAATGGATTTGGTGTACAAATAGGAAATTACGATGCCTATGATATGATTTTAGATGTTGACCATATTATAGATGGTTTTGACAGTTTTGATGTGTATCAAATAGATTTTAATACCATTGAATTATACAATCCATTTACTGATACGTCTTATTTTTTAGAGGGTTATCAAAGATCTAATTTCGATTATGATTTTATCTTTTACGATAATATTCATTATTTCTTACAAGAATATAACGCTTGGGAAAAAACAGCGACTAGTAATTTTGGAGCTTTAAATGAGTTTGACAGTGAGAATTTTTTACAGTTCTTATCTGGTGCAAATGACGATACATTTAGAAGTTCGCAAGATCAAAATATGAACAACATCTTTTGGGATTTTACAGGACGTTATGGAGTAGGAAATGTTCCAGGTACGATGTACCAAAAAACATTAACATTAGATTATGATTTCTTCAACAATGAATTCTTTGAACTCAACGTTATTAATGATAGTACAATAGAGTTGTTTCACGCAAATTCTGGTACAGTGTATGAATTTAGAGGAAGAGGCTACATTCAGTATTACAGAAATGCAAACACAGAAGGAAAATCTAGTACAGAAATAGATGAACCTAAGAAGCGTAAGCAAAGCACAAAAAAAGTAGAGAATACTAGAGAAAATACAAGAACATAAGAAACTAAATTTTGGTTGGTTATTTAGTTTCAAAACGCTCAGATAAAACGCTTGTTTTACTGGGCGTTTTTCTTTTTTTTTAAAATAAAATATATCTAAAGAGTAAACAACCGCTTCTAATAACAGTTCTTAAAATTTACAACCCTTTCAAAACAACTTCCAAATCTTCAATGCCATAAGGCTTAGCCATAATAATTTTGTCGGCACTCAAAAGAAAATACATTGGTGTTGCAGAAATACCATAGGTTTTTACAACTGGATTTTTCCATTTGTCTAAACCAATTTGGTGCACAAAATCGGGATAGTTTTTAATTTCAGCCTCCCAATTATTGTCAGCTTCTTCTAAGCCAAAGGCCACAACTTTTATATTGGGTTGATTGGCAACCATCGCTTTCACTTTTGGCAATTCGCTAAGGCAATGTCCGCAAGCACTACTCCAAAAAATAAGTAAATACTGTTCAGCACCTTCTAACTGATGTAAGTTGGTGTTTTTTCCGTTTGAAGTGATATCAAAATTAGGAGCTTTAGAACCTATGGATGTATTTTTATAAGAAATCACCATGTCTTTTAAAACGTTATTGTCTGTGGCTGTGGCTAACTCGAGTAAGTAATTAGTCGTAATATAATTAGCAACATCATGGTTGTCTTGATCTACAAAATGCTGCCAGAGCATTTCTAACAAACTGGTTTTAATAATTAAATCATTGCTATTAATAGCAGCTGCAACGTCATCTACATGCTGTTTATAAGTCGCATCACTTGGGTCTTTTACCATATTAAAGACATAAGCGGTAATGCGATCCACTAAGAAAGATGAACTTTGAAGCAGGTAATCACTAAAATCAATTTGATTTAAATAATGTGCTTTAAGGTTTTCAGAATAGCTAGAAAGATCCTCGTATTGTGCAGGAATATAAGGTCGGTTCGCTCTGATGAAACTTGAGACCAGCTTTCCGTTTGCTAATTCTTCATAACCCGTTTGCGTATCTTTTAAAGTTTTAAAAATAGATTGAAACCCTTTTTCGTCTTTGTTGTCTTTACCGTAATAATTGCTGATGGTTTGGTTAACCATATCAATACTTTTAAGATAGGAATTCCAAAGTTTATTTTCTTCAGACGTTGTAAAGTGGACGCCTTCTTTATAGCTAAAATTAAAAGCAACAGATTCTTTTCCATCGTAGATAAAATCGAAATTATTTTCTTCAGGCGGAATCGCATATACTATTTTATAGATACCAGCAGTGACTGATGAATCTAGTTGTATTTCAAAATTACCAAGACTATCTAGTTGTCCTCTGTTAACATAATTAGCACCTTCTGGAGTGGCCTTGTATAAAAATGCATATGTAAAATCTTCAACAGGTGAGAAGCTTCCTTTTACAGTCTGAGCAACTATTAATAATGGTAATGCCCAGAATATGATCACTAATTTTTTCATAATAAAATAGTATTGTACTGCTGATTTATCTCAATAATTAAGCCAATATAAGGCTATCAAATCCTTTTTGATCGTATACTTTCTATAATCACAGTGCCTATAATTAAACTACCTCCAACAAATGTATGTAATGTGGGAATCTCATTCAAGAAAAAGTAAGCAATTATAATTCCAAAAACAGGTTGTGCACTTCCAATAATACTCGCAGTACTTGCTTTAAAATATTTTAAACTGTTTATAAACATGGTATGGCCAATCGCTGTAGTGAGTAAAGCTAGTACTATAACGTATGGATATTGCGTGGTAATATTAGCGGTTCCTAGTGTAAATACAAATGGCATCAACAAAACCGAAACGATAGCAACTTGATAAAACATGAGCATGGTACCATGATACTTTTTAACTTCTCCTTTAAGGATGAGAATGCGCAAAGCATAACAGAGCGCTGAACATAAGCCAAATAAAATACCTTTAAGTTGATCGCTTTCTAAATTAAAGTCTGGTGCTAAAATATAAATACCGAGAAGTACCATGCCTCCCAGTAGCATATGAATAGGATCGAATTTTGTTTTTGAAAAAAGCGGTTCTAACAGTGCAATCATCACTGGAAACGTAAACATGGATAACATACCAATGGCAACATTAGTCAGTTTTAAAGCATGGAAGTACGTTACCCAATGTGCTCCCATTAAAACGGCTCCTATAAAAAAGGTGCGACGGTCTTTAGGTGTTTTTATTTTAAGATCAATCTTTTTGTAAAGACAATAGACGAGTAAAAACAGTGCTGCTAAAAATGATCTCCAACAAATAATCACAGGAGTAGGTAAGTCAATAAATTTTCCTAAAGCACCAGATGTACTAATAAATAGTGTGGCAACGGTAAGTAGTAAAATATGATTTAAATGACTTTTTTCTTTCATAAATGAAAAGTGATTTATTTACTTTTTCTTCAAATTACATCTTATAAGCACTCCACGTATCTCAGTGAAACCACCGTGAATCTCTGTGTAATTTTAAGTTCAAAATTTCAAAAAAAATTCGTGATTTTTAACACCTAACACCTAACACCTAACACCTAACACCTAACACCTAACACCTAACACCTAACACCTAACACCTAACACCTAACACCTAAACACCTGAAAGCGCATTCAAAGCTTGTCGTGTAGACTTTATATTTTCAAAAGTAAGTATCAATCGTAAGCCTTTTCGAGTTTGTTTTTCTTTCATTTTGCATCTGCCAACATTGGCTTGTACAAATTTTAGCACCTTTGCAAAACCATCACTCTGATAAAAACCACTTTGTTGATCTTGAATAAAATAACCGATCATTTTACCTTGTTTCATTATTAGTTTTTCGATACCCATTTTAGTAGCCATCCATTTGAGGCGCACGCTGTCTAATAAATCTGAAACTTGGGTTGGCAATTCGCCAAAACGGTCAACGATTTCAGTTTCAAACGTAGCTAATTCTTCTTCTGTTTTAATTTGATTGAGTTTGGTATATAGATTTAAACGCTCAGTAATATTGTTGATATAATCGTCTGGAAATAACAATTCAAAATCCGTATCAATAGTAATATCTTTTACATATTTTTTAGGTTTACCATCATCTTTATATAAATCTGAAAACTCAGTTTCCTTAAGTTCTTCAATAGCTTCATTTAAAATTTTCTGATAGGTATCAAAACCAATATCATTAATAAAACCACTTTGTTCTCCACCTAAAAGATCGCCTGCACCACGTATTTCTAAGTCCTTCATGGCAATATTAAATCCGCTACCCAATTCTGTAAATTGCTCTAAAGCCGAAATACGTTTTCGGGCATCAGTGGTCATGGCGGAATAATCTGGTGTAATAAAATAACAGAAGGCTTTTTTATTGCTTCGTCCTACACGTCCTCGCATTTGGTGTAAATCACTTAGCCCAAAATTGTTGGCATTATTAATAAAAATGGTGTTAGCGTTTGGAACGTCTAATCCGCTTTCTACAATCGTTGTGGCTACTAAAACATCAAATTCGCCATTCATAAAAGCGAGCATCAAATTTTCTAGCTTTTTACCATCGAGTTGACCATGACCAATACCAATTTTTGCGTCAGGAACAAGTCGTTGAATCATACCAGCAACTTCCTTAATATTCTCAATTCTGTTGTGAATAAAAAAGACTTGACCACCACGTTGAATTTCATAACTAATCGCATCGCGAATCGTTTCTTCACCAAAACGAATGACATGACTCTCAATAGGATAACGATTTGGTGGAGCTGTGGTAATCACAGATAAATCACGTGCAGCCATTAAACTAAATTGCAATGTTCTCGGAATAGGAGTTGCTGTTAAGGTCAGTACATCCACGTTTTCCTTTATGGTCTTCAACTTTTCTTTCACTGCGACTCCAAATTTTTGTTCTTCGTCTACAACCAGCAAGCCTAAATCTTTAAACTTTACGTTTTTACTGGCGAGTTGATGCGTGCCAATAATAATATCTACATTTCCTTTTTCTAAACCTTCTAAAGTTTCACGCTTTTCTTTGGCTGTTCTAAATCGATTGACATAATCCACAGTCACTGGAAAATCTTTTAATCGCTCCTTAAAGCTTCGTGAATGTTGATACGCTAAAATAGTGGTTGGTACCAAAACAGCGACTTGTTTGCCATTATCAACCGCTTTAAAAGCCGCTCTTATAGCCACTTCCGTTTTACCAAAACCAACATCTCCACAGATGAGACGATCCATAGGACGTTCACTTTCCATATCTGCTTTTATGTCTGCAGTTGAGGTGATTTGGTCTGGAGTATCTTCATAGACAAAAGAGGCTTCGAGCTCTAATTGCATATGGCTATCTGGTGCGTATTGAAAGCCTTTTTTTAGTTTTCGCTTCGCATATAATTTTATAAGGTTGAACGCAATTTCCTTAACCTTCGATTTTGTTTTTTGTTTTAAAACCTTCCACGCTTTGCTTCCTAATTTATAAACCGTTGGAGGTTTGCCATCCTTACCATTAAACTTGGTGATTTTGTGGAGCGAGTGAATACTGAGGTATAAAATATCGCGCTCACCATAAACCAGTTTTATGGCTTCTTGCTTTTTACCTTCAACATCTATTTTTTGAAGCCCTCCAAATTTACCAATGCCATGATCGATGTGCGTCACGTAATCTCCAATTTCGAGATTGGTTAATTCTTTTAAGGTTATAGCTTGTTTTTTAGCATAGCCATTTTTAAGATGGAATTTATGGTAACGGTCAAAAATTTGATGATCTGTATAAACAGCAATTTTATTTTCGGCATCTATAAAACCCTGATGTAATGAAAGTACAATCGTTTTATAATGCACTTTTTGTTCTAAATCTTGGTCGCTGAGCGAATTTGAAGTGAAAATATCATGAAATCGTTTGGCTTGCTGCTCACTAACACAAGCAATGTAATTGGTAATGCCTTTAGCGTGATTGTTGTTCAAGTCTTCAATCAACAAATTGAATTGTTTATTGAAGGCTGGTTGTGGCTTGGTATAAAATGGAATGAGTTGTTTTGCAAATAGGGCTTCCGAACCAAACTCCACCATAGCATATTCTAAAAACTGACGCTTTAACACATCGGAATTACAGAATAAGGCTTCTGGTGAGGCTTGTTTTATTTCACCTGATAAATTATTAAACGCTTCTTCAGCTTTACCATAAAAATCATCAATTCTTGAAAAAATAAGCGAAGCATTCTTAGAAAAGATAACCGTTTTATTAGAAATGTATTTTAGAAAACTTTCACGGTCTTCAGCAATCAGTTTATTGGCCACATTCGGAATAATACTCACTTTCTTAATGCGCTCTGTAGAGAGTTGTGTTTCTACATCAAAAGTTCTAATGCTATCTACTTCATCACCAAAAAATTCAATGCGGTAAGGCTCATCATGCGAAAATGAAAAGACATCAACGATACCACCTCTTACTGAGAAATCGCCAGGTTCTGTAACAAAATCGACACGTTTAAATTTATATTCGAATAAGACTTCATTTACAAAATCGATACTCAATTCGTTACCAACTGCAATCTTTAAGGTATTTTTTTCGAGCTCTTTTTTTGTTACTACTTTTTCAAAAAGGGCATCAGGATAAGTGACAATAATACACGGTTTTTTACGTGAATTTATACGGTTTAAAACTTCGGCACGTAAGAGTACGTTGGCATTATTAGTTTCTTCTATTTGGTAAGGTCTGCGATAACTGCCAGGATAAAACAACACATCTTTATCGTTAATGAGTTGTTCTAAATCATTGAGATAATAAGCGGCTTCTTCTTTATCATCAAAAACCAGTAAAAAGGGTTTGTCGGCTGTTTTAAAAATTTCAGAAACTACAATAGAAAAAGAAGATCCGACAAGGCCTTTTAAATGTAATTTACTTTCGGATGAGGCAATAGCAGTTTGCAGATTTTGCAGTTGCAAAGTCTGTGCGAATGTTTGGGCAATAGACACTTTACTCAAGTTTCTTTGTTTGGATTTGCAAATATAAAAGTTTTGAAGTGTTCCTTAATGATAATTCTGTGAATAGAATTATATTTGTTCAGAATTATTAATTAGATATTTAAAAACACTATATATGTCATTTTCAAATTTGTTCGAAAGCGGATTTAAAAAGCGAAATGAAGATCATTTTGCTGCCATTGTAAGAGTTGCGATGAGTGATGGAATTATTAATGAAGCAGAAAAAGCGTTTTTAGATCGTTTGGCCACAAGATTAGATATTACGGAGACGGAATACAAAACCATTTTGAAGGATTATAATACACATCCCATAAATGCACCACATTCTTACGATCAACGTTTAGAGCGTTTGTATGATTTGGCACGTATGGTGTGGGCAGATCATATTGAGGGACCTAATCAAGTAGCCTTATTAGAAAAGTTATGTATTGGCTTAGGTTTTAATCAAGACAACGTAAAGTATATTGCTGATAAAGCACTTAATTTAGTGCATTATGAAGTGGATGTGGATGAATTTACAGACCGAATGAAAAAAATGAATCAATAACCATAAGATTTAAAACATAAAAAAAGCGAACAGAGATGTTCGCTTTTTTATTTTGGATGCTTTTATGGTTTGTGTGTATCTTTAGTTGTGTGGTTGGGCAATTGATTATACACTTTGTTAGCAACTGGCTTTATTCTGCTTTTAAATGTTCTTCTAAAAATTCGTAAACTAGATTAAATTGCTTTAGAGGTTCCACGTGTCCACCATTCAATGTAATGTGTTCTTTATAGAATTTGAAATTTTTATCATTTAATCTTTCTATTATTCTGTCCGACATTTGTGTTGCTGGCCATTGATTGTCGTCTTTTCCTGAGATAATTAAAATAGGTCCATTTATATTCTCGACTGCTATTTCCGCTTTCTTTACAGCTTGCTTATCTTCGAGCATCATACTGTGAGCGGTATATAAATCACCTTTTATTGCTGGCGAGATAGTTTTTAAAGGTGCTGGCACGTATGTAACTTCCTTATTTTTATAAGTCCAAGAAGATGTGTTTGCAGACCAAGTAATAGCTGGAAAGCTAACATTTGAAGTTGACATTGCGATAACTGCATTGAAATGGTTAAATCTGCTTGCCAAATTTAAAACCAACTCACCACCACGAGAGCCACCAATTAATGCGATTTTGGTTTCGTCTATTTTTGGATGTTTTGCAATTTCCATTATCGAGTCGGAAATAGCATCAAGGGATATTCTATCGAGACTTTTTGGTGTTCCGTTAGAATTAAAATAACCAATTGCTAAAACCGAATACCCTTTTCTAATCAAGCTATCTCTTTTACCTTTCATATAATTTCTTGACCAATCGTTACCACCACTTCCACCACTAAAAGCTACTATTAATGGTTGATTATCGGAATTCCGAATGTAAAGTTTAGTTTCAACAATTCCGTGTTGTTCAGAAAGTGGTGGAACGTAAGTGAAAATGTAGATAATACCAGCTAATAAAATTAAAGCAATGACAAGTAAGATTTTTTTGGTACTTTTTTTCATAGCGACATAAGTGTTAGGTCACAATATTAAGTAATGAAACTACCATTTTACTTGACTTATGTCAAATAATTATTTTGCCCTTATTCTACTTAATGTTTCTTGGGTTATTCCCAAATACGAAGCAACCATTCTCAGAGGAATACGATGATAAAAACTCGAATAAGTCTCTCGAAAGTGGTCGTACTTTTCTTTTGCTGTTGAAAATCGCAATGACGTTACACGTTCCATTAGGTGTCCGAAAACACTACCCATTGATAATCGAGCATAGCGTTCCATTTCTGGGAAATTATCAAATAGATAAACAAGGTCTTTTGCGTCTATACAATATGCTTGAGTGTTTTCAATTGCGTCAATGTAGTAAATGTCTTTTACTTGATGAATAAAACTTTTAGGAGAATTTACCCATTCGTTTATTCCAGAAAAATACTCGGTGATTTCTTTTCCGTCTTTGAAGTAATAAGTACGTAGGATGCCTTTATGAATGAAATAACTTTTTGTACAGATGTATTTTGCATCTAAAACGAGTTGACCTTTCTTAAAATTTACTGGTTTTATTCGTTTTGAAAGTTCAGATTTTAACTTTTCCGAAAGTTCAATGAAAATCTCAAAATGGGTAAATATTTCTTTCGTTTTTTCGATAATGTTTAATTTGTATATAAGTGTTTTTTTAGCTTGTCGCGAACGTGTTTGTGTATGTTTTGTTGCGTGATTTAAGCACCTGATTTAGCAAATAAAACCCGAATAAAAAATCCGCGAGAATTTTTTGGTAAGCAGGCTTGAACTAGCAATAAATTATATACGGTGTTGGCAGTAGTAATTTTACGCTAATGCTAGATCGTCTTTACTTAATTTCAGTTTTGGATTATCCAATTTTTTAATCGTTGTTTTAATTTTTACTCTATCAGATTGTGGTAGAAAAGTTGGGACTAAATCGGTTAAATCAATTTTCAAAATTCTATTTATAACAATCAAATCTTTTAATGAAAAAGGACTTACTCCATTTATCAGTTCAGACATATAGGATTTGCTTTGGTGTCCTAAAACTTTTCCAAAGTCTTGTTGTGTTAAATTTAAATTCTTTAGTTTTTTTCGGATAAGCTCCTTTCTTCTCTGAATAAATAACCGTTCTTTTTCGGCAATCAGTTCTGCTACATCGCTTTCACGTAGTTTTTTTTCTGAAATATTAGAATCTGCACTCCAATTTTGATTTTCGTACTGTTCAATTAAATCTCTTAATTTTTTTCTAACGGATTTGAATTTGGGATTTCCTTTTGAAAGAACACGTAATTTTCTGTCCGCAATCATTGCTCTTTCAAAATCCAGTTCGTTTAGGATTTCCCCATTTTCAATTAGTTCTGATATGTCGAATTGTGTTTTCATAATTTTATTTTTTAAATCCAATCATTAGACTTTAACCACTTTCTAATAGTATTTCTATTATTTTTAAAGGTCGTTTCATATTCTTGATGTGTTCCAACCCAAACAGCAGTAGCTTCATTGTCATCAAACTCAATTAAAATCATTGTTCTGTGAATATTGATGTTGAAAAAGTAAAATCCATCGCTATGAACGTTGTCTGCATCTTTTCTTGTCTTATTCAGTTCAGTTTGATTCTTCCAATTATTATCGTTAATATCCTTAATGAGTTGGTCAATAGCTTTGGCTAAAGGAATATTTCCTCTGTTTTTTCTTTTAAGCTTTTCTAATATTTTTTTATTGGTCAGTCTCATCTTCGATTGTAAATATAAAAAAAGTTCGGTTATTATCCGAACTTTTTAGATTTTCTTTTTTTACTGCCAACATATAATATAAGCACTTAAACAGCTTTTAAACGCCTAATTATTACGCATAAACTCTTCAGCTTTTTCCACCATATTTTTGCTACCACAAATAAATGGTACACGCTGATGAAGTTCGGTAGGTTCTACATCCATAATACGCATATAACCATCACTGGCTTTTCCATTTGCTTGTTCTGCGATAAAAGCCATAGGATTACATTCGTATAACAGACGTAATTTTCCGTTGGAGTTTTTAGAACTTTTAGGATACATGTAAATGCCTCCTTTAATCATGTTTCTATGAAAATCAGAAACTAAAGAGCCAATATATCTGCTAGTATAAGGTCTGTTTTCATCTTCTTCTTGGCAATACTTAATATATTTTTTAATGCCTACTGGGAAATGAATATAATTACCTTCGTTAACCGAGTAAATATTGCCATCTTCTGGAAATTGCATGTCTGGATGCGATAAATAAAATGTACCAATCGCCGGATTCAATGTAAATCCATTGACACCATGTCCTGTAGTATAAACCAACATCGTCGATGTGCCATAAACCACATAACCAGCAGCCACTTGTTTGTTTCCTTTTTGAAGAAAATCATCTATTGTTACAGGTGTTCCAACAGGAGTCACACGTCTGTACACAGAAAAAATAGTACCTACAGACACATTAACATCGATATTAGAAGAGCCATCAAGCGGATCAATTAAAACAATATATTTATTTTGGTGATTTTCATCCTGACTGTTAATTGCCACAAAATCATCCTCTTCTTCACTTGCAATACCACAAACAATATTTCTATTAATTAAGGTCTGAATAAATTTGTCATTAGCATAAACATCTAATTTTTGCTGATCCTCACCTTGAATATTGGTATCACCAGCTGCACCAATGATATCGACTAAGCCAGCTTTGTTAACTTCGTGGTTAACGACTTTTGCAGCAAGACGAATGGAATTAATGAGTCTGGAAAGTTCTCCAGAAGAGTATTTAAACGAGGTTTGATTTTCAATTATAAATTCCCCTAGCGTTTGATTTCTTTTAGACATGAAGTAATATATTGATTAGTAGCGCACAAATATCGCATTTTTTAACAAACTATAACGTTTTCGTACTTTAAAATTATTGTGATGTCATTAGAGTTGCGTTATATTTGAATTTAATATTTAAGCAACCAATGAACCAGCCAAGATTAGCCGTTAGAGAAGATATGCCAAGAGTTTTAGAATTGATACAAGAGTTGGCAAAGTACGAAAAAGAACCAGATGCAGTAGAGGTAACACTGTTAGATTTAGAAAAAGACGGTTTTGGAGAACAGCCAAAATTTACGTGTTTCGTTTTAGAAGTTGATGCTACCATTGAAGGTATTGCTTTGGTTTATACCAGATATTCGACTTGGAAAGGTGAAGTACTGCATTTAGAAGATCTCATTGTTAGCGAAAAATGTAGAGGACAAGGTTTAGGCACAAAACTTTTAGATGTTGTTGTAAAACACGCAAAACAACTCGGAGTAAAACGCGTGTGTTGGGAAGTTTTAGATTGGAACGAACCTGCTATAAAATTCTACGAGAGCAAAGGCGCAAATGTGATGCGAGATTGGGATGTAGTGCAATTAGACGAAAACGGAATTACTAATTATTTAAACCAATTATAATGCAAGTTTATAAATTTGGTGGTGCGTCGGTAAAAGATGCGCAAGGTGTAAAAAATTTAGCTAAAGTTTTACAAACAACGGGTTACGATAAAACTTTGGTGGTGGTTTCTGCCATGGGTAAAACAACCAATAGAATGGAATTGGTGATTAAAAATTATTTTGAAAATAAAGCCGAATTGCAAAGTGCTATCCATGAGGTGATACAATGCCATGATGCTATTCTTGTAGATTTGTTTGAAAATAAAAATCATCAGGTATTTACTGAGGTCAAATTACTTTTTGATGAACTCAATTTGTTTTTTAGTAGTAATAAATCGCCAGACTATAATTATGTATATGACCAAACCATTGGTTTTGGTGAGTTAATTTCTACCACAATTATCAGTTATTATCTCAACAACATCGGATTAAAAAACAATTGGTTAGATGTTAGAGACTTTATAAAAACAGATAATTATTACAGACGCTCTAACGTCAATTGGGAACAGACACAAGCAAATGTATCTTCAAAATTTAATCCATCAATTCTTAATATTACGCAAGGCTTCTTGGGAAGTGACGCTAATAATTTCACCACAACCTTAGGAAGAGAGGGGAGTGATTATACGGCTGCAATTTTTGGTTATTGCCTTAACGCAAATAGTGTTACGATTTGGAAAGATGTACCAGGAGTACTCAACGCAGATCCGCGTTATTTTGAAAATGCCCAACTCTTACATCAAATATCTTATAGAGAAGCGATAGAATTAGCATTTTATGGTGCTTCTGTAATTCACCCAAAAACATTACAACCCTTACAACAAAAAGAAATTCCGTTGTATGTGAAATCTTTTTTAGATCCTGAAGGCAATGGTACATGTGTGAGTAAAGGCAAAGCATTAGTGCCAGAAATTCCTTGTTTTATTGTAAAGAAGCATCAAACTTTAATTTCATTATCCTCACTCGATTTTTCATACATCATGGAAGAGAATATCAGCGAGATTTTTAGTTTACTTCATCTGTATAAAATGAAGGTGGATGTCATTCAGAATTCTGCAATTAGTTTTTCAGTTTGTATTGATAACCTTTTCGATAATCTCGAAAAATTACTTCAACATTTAAAAGCAAAATTTAATGTAACATGTCATAAAAATGTCAGTCTATATACCATAAGGCATTATAATGACGTTGCCATACAAGAGCTTGAAAAAGACAAAACCGTTTTATTAAAGCAATTAACGCAAGGCACGGTGCAAATTGTTGTGCAATAATAGGATTTAAACACATTATAGTTATTACTTAAATAGGGCTTAGCAACTTCAAAACGTGCATAGCACGTAAAAGTTATTATATTTGTTTCATGGGTAAATCATCTGATACTGGTTTAGTAACCGCAAAAGAGATCGCTAAAGCAATCCACGCTGATAAGTATGGAATTTTTGGGACGTTTTTTGGTTGGATACTCATGAAGGTTCTTAAAATTTCTACTATAAATAAGTTTTACAAGCGCAATAAACATTTGAGTGATGTTGCCTTTTTAGATGCGATTTTAGAGGAATTTCAGATAAAGTTTGAAATTCCTGAAGAAGATATAAAGCGTCTCCCAAAAGAAGGGCCTTACATTACGGTTTCTAACCATCCTTTAGGAGGAGTTGATGGCATTCTTTTGCTTAAATTAATGATAGAACAGCGCAGCGATTTTAAGATTATTGCTAACTTTTTACTACATCGCATAGAGCCATTAAAGCCCTATATTATGCCTGTAAATCCTTTTGAAGAGCGAAAAGATGCAGCAAGCAGTATCGCAGGATTTAAAAATGCCATTTTACATTTAAGAGCAGGTCATCCTTTAGGAGTTTTCCCAGCAGGAGAAGTTTCCACCTATAGAGATGGCAAATTAGTAGTAGATAAAGAATGGGAAGTGTCTGCCATGAAGCTTATTCAAAAGGCGAAAGTACCTGTGGTGCCTATTTATTTTCATGCTAAAAATAGCCGCTTATTTTACAGACTTTCAAAACTAAGTGATACCCTAAGAACGGCAAAATTACCTTCGGAAGTATTAAGTCAAAAACGTCGAGTCATTAAAGTAAGGGTTGGTAAACCTATTTCGGTAAAAGACCAAAATGAACATGAAACGCTTCCTGAGTTTTCAGAATTTTTAAGACGAAAAACCTATATGTTATCTAAAACCTTTGAGGATAAACCTAAGATTTTAGATAATTTACAGTCGCAATTAAAAGTATCAAAACCACCAAAACGTATTGTGACTCCAATCGCACCAAAAGTGATGATTGCTGAGGTTGATGCCCTTAGAATTGGAGATAGCAGGCTTCTGGAAAGTAAAAATTACGAAGTGTTTTTGGCGTCGCCCAATGATATTCCTAATATTTTGAGAGAGATTGGCCGACTGAGAGAAATTACATTTAGAGAAGTCGGAGAAGGAACCAACGAGGCGATCGACTTAGATAAATTTGATACCTATTACCACCATATGTTTTTATGGGATAATGAAAACAATGTTATTGCAGGAGCTTATAGAATGGGCTTAGGATCTCAAATTTTTGAGCGTTTTGGAATTAATGGTTTTTATCTGCAAGATTTGTTTCGTTTTGAACCCGAATTATACAAAATGATGAGCCAGTCTATAGAGATGGGTCGTGCATTTATTATAAAAGAATATCAGCAAAAACCAATGCCTCTATTTTTACTTTGGAAAGGCATTGTGCACACAACATTGCGTTTCCCGGAACATAAATATTTAATTGGCGGAGTCAGTATTAGTAATCAGTTTTCTAACTTTTCTAAAAGTTTGATGATTGAGTTTATGAAATCTCATTATTACGATCCTTATGTAGCGCAATATGTCCATCCTAAAAAAGAATTTAAGGTAAAGCTACAAGATGCAGATAAGGATTTTGTGTTTGATGCTACAGAAGCCGATTTAAATAAATTTGATAAAATTATAGACGAAGTAGAGCCAGGCGCATTAAGGTTACCTGTATTACTTAAAAAATATATTAAGCAGAATGCAAAACTTGTAGCATTCAATGTGGATCCTTTATTTAACAATGCGGTTGATGGTTTAATGTATATTAAAATTGCAGACTTACCAGAAAGTACCGTAAGACCTGTAATGGAAGAGTTTCAGGCGGAACTAGAACGTAAATTTATAGATAACCATGATAAGTAGAATTGGATTATTATGCTTTTTAATTCTCCCCCTCTTTTGTGTGTCACAAACCCTTACTGGCCGTATTATAGATAAAGCCACACAACAACCTATTGAAACAGTTGCGGTTTATTTTGATAACACAACTATTGGAACCACTACCAACGAAAAGGGTGAATTTTCAATTACGTATACCGATGCCACGCAGTCAACCTTAGTCATTTCTTATCTCGGTTATGAAAAGGTGTTTATTTTAGATTATAGAAGTAAAAAGACCCTAAACATTGAATTGGTTGAAGCCGAAAATACACTCGATGAGGTCTATCTCGATTACGATGATGGCTTAACAAGGCGACAAAAATTACGCTTATTTAGAAAAGAGTTTTTAGGCAGTTCAAAGTTTGGTAAGTCTTGTAAAATCTTAAATGAAGATGATTTGTTTTTGCGTTATGATAAAAAAAACAAAACGATGTCTGCAAGTTCTAAAGCGCCTGTAATGGTCATTAATAAAGCGCTACAATACGAAGTTGCTTTTGATATTAAGGATTTTGAAATTAAGTTTAGATATGTTGAACCTGAAACTAATATTTTCAATATCCATTCCATAGCGTATTTTGGGACGTCTTTTTACAAAGATTTAAAGGATGCTAAAAAAACAAAAACACTTAAAAATAGAGAAGCGGCTTACAATGGGTCTGTACAACATTTTATGCGCGCGTTATATAATAAGAACTTTGAAGAAGAAGGTTACATCTTCGGAAAAAATAAATTTAAGGTAAATTGGAATGATTTCTTTACCATTTATGATACGGATAACTTAGGTTATAAAACTGTGGTGTTAAAAGAAAAGTTAGATATTTTTTATAACCAAGATAAAGGTTCTGTAATAGAGACTGCTGTGGATCAATTTCAAGTAGATCAATATGGAAATTATTTGCCAGTTGTTGCAGTTTACTTTGGAGGTGTTATGGGAACCCAACGCATTGGTGACTTGTTGCCTTCGGATTATGGTTTGAACGAAAAAGAAACAACAAAAAACCCAGAAGATTAATTCTGGGTTTTGATATGTTCTTAAAGGCCTTTAAACCAGTCTTGAAATTGCTTACCTAACAAAAATGTTGGTTTCATTTCTCCGCCTAAAGCTGAAATTAAACTCATAACCCAGGCGACAAGTAAAACAAGCCACATCACTAAATTGATAATTGGAATCCAAGAACTTATCACACCAATAATAACTAAACCTAACATTTGTCTTATATAAAAAGAACCTAGTTCGGTTTTATTACTGCTGTTCATTACAAGCGCAATAATCCATCCAATAAATGTAATATGTGCAATAATAGCCACATTTTTGCCGTCGCTAAATACTTCTTTGGCGTCGTCTGCAAATTCTGAGGCTTTTTCTTTAGCATCACTAGCAAATTCTTTAGCATCTTCGGAGAATTCACTTGCCTTTTGGCTTATTTTATCTCCAGCTTTTTTTGCTCCTTCTTTAGCGTCACCTATCATATCTTCAAGGTCGTCACTTAAATTTTTATTGTCGTCTGACATGTTTTATGGTATTGGTTAGTGTTATAAAGTTAACAAAAATTGTCAATTATGCTTAGTTCTTGCCAAATAACTTCTGAAAGAATCCTTTGGTTTTTTCTTTGGTTTCAGTAAAGGTTTCTTTAGCATCTTCTGCAAAATCCTCTAATTTGTCTTCTGCTGCATCAGCAAACTGAGCTGCTTTTTCCTTGGCGTCATCGGCAAATTCGCTGAGTTTTTCGCTAGCTTCTCCTGCCAATTCTTTTGCTTTTGCCTTAGTTTCGGTGAAAGTTTCCTTAGCATCATCTGTAAATTCACTTATTTTTTCACTGGCTTCTCCTGCAAACTCTTTAGCTTTTGCTTTGGTCTCTGTGTAAGTTTCTTTAGCGTCATCAGCAAAATCAGCTGCTTTTTCTTTTGCCGAAGCCGTAAATTCACCAATTTTTTCGCCTGCTTCATCAGCAAATTCTGAGGCTTTATCTTTTGCAGTTCCAAAGGCTTCTTTGGCATCTCTAGCGAGTTCACTGGCTTTTTCCTTTGCAGAGTCAAAAGCTTCAGAAGTATTTTCTTTTATAGTTTCAGTGGTGTCCGTAACGGTATCTGCAGATGCGTTTACTAGGTCTTCTGTATGTTCTACAGCGTCATTTAAATCGTCATTTAAATTTTTGTCTTCACTCATAATGATTGTCTTTAGTTGTTAGTATAAAAGTAAGTTAAAAAGTTACAGAATTACTTAAAAGCTTGGTCAATAGGTTCCCATAGTTCTATTTTATGGCCTTCGTTATCGAGAATCCAACCAAATTTGCCGTAATCATAGGTTTCCATTTCTCCTACTATTGTGACACCTTCTTCTTTTAAAGTCACTAATAATTCCTCTAAATTTTCCACACGATAATTAAACATGAAGTCTTTTTTAGACGGTTCAAAATAAGTGGTGTCTTTAGGAAAAGGACTCCATTGTGTAGAACAATCTTCTTGATTTTCTTTGTCTTTCCACCAGAAGGTAGAACCATAATCGTCGGTATTAAAACCTAAGTGTTTTTTATACCAATCTTTTGCTGCTTTTGGGTCTTTGGTTTTAAAAAATAAACCACCAATGCCTGTGACACGTTTTTTCATTTTACTTTGAATTCATTTTTATCCTGAATTCATTTCAGGATCTCATACATAATAGACTCATAGAGGTCAATAGATAGTGACTTAAATTAAAGTTCAAATTTGAGCTAAATGTCTGGTTGAGCGCAGTCGAAACCTACTTTTTGTAAACGACTAGTTCTCGACTGCGCTCGAACTGACAACATAACTAAATTTAAAACTTTAAAAATCAATATATTAGTTTTTACTTTGGATAAGTATTTAACTACTAACCTCTATAAACCTAAATTAAATACTTACAAGGTTTCTAAAGCTTATCAGGAAATTGTTATTTTTCATGGACATTTCAGCGACTCACTTCGACTCACTTCGACTTCGCTCAGTGACCATATAAATTAATTTAAAATTTCACATTAAGGATTTTATTTTTTTATGGTAGTTTCATAAATCCCAATCCATTCTTCTACAGACATTTTACCTAAAAGTTGCTCAATTAAATCATACGGAATAGCATCTATTTTCTTAAAACGCACACAACTTTTACCCATATCTAATTTAAACTTGCTATGCTTTGGATATTCAGATACAAACCAATCATACAATTCTTTTTTGGCATACATCCCAGAATGATACAAGGCAACAAAGTTTTTTTGAGAGGCTAAATTAATAAAAGGCAAAGGCGGAAATGGTTTACAATGGTAACCAGCAGGATATATTGATTTTGGCACATAATAAGCTAACATTCCATAAGACATGCCAGCCTCTAAGCCTTTTGGCATGTATTTTAATATTAAAGCGTTTAATTTTGTGATAACCGTTTTTCGGTCTTCGGGTAGTTGATTAATATAGTCTTCTGGTGTAATTTCATTAGAATTCATAAAATATTAATTTTTTCGTTGTAGAATTAGTCCTGAGATTAAAGATATAATAAATCCGATAATTGTTACAAGTACGAGCATAAATAGAGCAGCAGTTGTACTTGTCATTTTTACTATTTCATCGGCTTTCCCTTGGTTTATTAATTGTTGTTCGTAGTTGCTAAAAAATGAAGGATCTATAAATTTAGTATACACAAAATCTGCCATGGCAATACCTAAGCCTACAATTAGAGATATAAGAACACCAATAGCAATGGCTTTTCCTAAAGAGATAATACCGTCGTTAATATGATCTCTGTAATGCTTTATGCCAAAGAAGATAAACGAAAGGGAAAGAAATATTGAAATGTATCCTAATATTTCATTAGTGGAATAATCTAGGTTTTTAATTCCAATAATTAAATGTAATGTAAAAATAGTGAAGCCTGTAATAAGTCCATAAAGCCCAAACCTGATAACTGTGTTTTTCATAATAATTGGTTTAAATTAAGGTGACAAAAGTAAGTTTGCTTTAATAAATTTGACTCATACTAAAGTACCAAAACCCTTCATACTTTGGTGCTAATCTCGTTATTTTAGATAATATTTAGGTCTTTTGCTATTTGTAAGGCTTGTGTACGACGCTTTGCATTTAATTTAGAAAGTAGATTTGAAACGTGTGTTTTTATAGTGCTTTCTGAAATGAAAAGGCGTTCACCTATTTCTTTATTTGATAATCCTTCGGAAATACCTAAAAGAACTTCATATTCGCGTTTGCTGATCTCTAAATCTGATATTTTCTTGTGATTTATTTCTAATGTTGTATTAGTCTGTTTTCGAAGACTTTTTTTATTAATGTATACACCTATAAAGAAAAAAACAATGGCGATTATTGCAATTGCAAATTCTGAATTTAAATCACCAGAGATCACAGCATATTTACTAAACTGAAATAGTAATAATAATGCAAAAATGAGCAATGCAAAAACTAGAATGGTTTTCTTCATGCTTTAAAATTAGCAAAATTTTGCTTTGATCTTATCAACGATGGTTTGCGATAGTTTAATGTTGCTTTCAACCGTCCAGCCAGCAACATGTGGTGAGAGTAAAACGTTTTCGGATTGAATTAAATATTGAAAGGCTTCTGGTATTTTATCTGAAGTAAATAAATTCTCAAAAGATGATTTTTCATATTCTAAAACATCCAAGCCTGCACCTAAAATTTTTCCAGATGTTAAGGCTGAAACCAAATCTTTAGTCACCACACTTTTTCCACGAGCTGTGTTTATGAACCAGAATGATTTTTTAAAGCCATTGATAAAATGAGAGTTGACCATATTTAAAGTGAGTTCGGTTTGTGGTGTATGCAGACTTAAAACATCTGCTTTGGCTTTCAATTCTTCAAGAATAACTTGTTTTGCATTGGCATCACCAACATTTGTTTTTATGTCGTAACACAAAACTTCGACATCAAAACCTTGTAATTTTTTGGCGAATGCTTTTCCCATATTACCATATCCAATGAGTCCAACCGTTTTACCATCTAGTTCTAATCCTCTATTGGCTTCGCGCAACCATTTGCCTTGCCTGACTTCTCGGTCTGCTTTATTGAGTTTATTAAAAAGTGATAGTAACATACCAAGAGCGTGCTCGCCAACCGCATTTCTATTGCCTTCTGGTGCAGAAATGAGATGAATGCCTTTTTTTTCGGCATAATCGCCATCTATATTTTCTAAACCAGCACCAACACGTCCTATAAATTTTAAGTTTTTGGCTGCGTCTAAAAATGGTTGATCTATGCTGAATCGACTTCGTATAATGACACCATCGTAATCTGTGATTTTGGCTTCAATAGCTGCTTTTGAAGACGTATAATCTGTATGATTAGTATAGCCTAAATCGTTGAGTTGATTCAGTAATAACGGATGGTTTTGGTCTAGGTGTAGTATTTTCATATCAATGCCTGCGAAAGGAGGTATCTATTAGTTAAGGTCTGTTAGGTTTTAAAACCTAGAAGGTCTTTTTTTATTGTTTCCAAAGGGAAGCAATGAGTTAATTGTTAGATTCCCATTTTTCCCCTCTGTGGAAATGTCCGAAGGACAAAGGAGCTTTTTATTATATCTTAGGATATTCTGTTTGCGTCAACACATGTTCAACATGTCCTGTATGTGCTGTATTCAATTTTTCAAATAAAAGGACATGCACTTCTTCGTCATTTTTAGTTGTGGGATTGTGTTCAACACCTTTTGGAACAACGATAATTTCACCAGCATTGACAATTTCGGTTTTGTCTCTAAATTGCATATAAAGCGTTCCTTTTATAACTTGAAATAATTCGTCTTCATTATCATGACTATGCCAAACAAATTCGCCTTTTAATTTGGCTAGAATGACTTGCATATCATCCACCACAGCAATTTGATGTGGATGCCAGTTTTTGCTGAATTTTGTGAATTTTTCTGTGATGTTGATTGGTTTCATGTGTTTATAGCTATTGTTTTTAAGTTGTGATCCCGATAGCTATCGGGAGTGTTCGCTATTAATCATTCTCCTGAGTCATAAAACTTTTAGCATGCTCGGTTTCATGAAGTAAAGTTACGAAGTTTTGCGTTAAGGATTATTCGTCTATTCTTATTTTATAAATAGGTTTTCATGATTGCTTCGCAGTTGAACGGCATGTTTGAGCTCTTTTGCTTTTCGCAAAAAGTGAGTAGTGAAAGCCTAATCCTTGTGGTAACGCCCAAAAACTATTAAATACCTAAAATTAATTTGGCGATCCAGAAGTAGATTAAGATGCCGAAAATATCGTTACTTGTGGTAATAAAAGGCCCTGTTGCTATGGCAGGATCGATGCCTCTTTTGTTTAAGAATAGCGGCACAAAAGTACCTATGAGTCCGGCAACAATAATAACGGCAATTAAGGATACTGAAATGGCCAAGGCTGTGTAAAAGTCGCCTTTGGTTATCCAAACAAACAAGAATAGAAAAAGGGCTAGAATGGTTCCGTTAAGAGCAGCGAGTAGCATTTCTTTGATTAATCTGCCATTGACACTGCCTTTAATATCATCGTTGGCTAAACCTTGTACAATAATGGCGCTAGATTGTACACCAACGTTACCAGCCATTGCCGCAATTAGTGGTGTGAAAAAGAATAATACCGCATATTTATTAAAAATATCATGAAAGCCTTCCATAATGAGGAATGCACCAACACCACCAACAAGTCCTAAAAATAGCCATGGTAATCTTGCTCTTGTGAGTTGCAGAATACTATCATCGGCTTCTACATCTTGCGAAATACCTGCTGCTAATTGATAATCTTTATCGGCTTCTTCTTTGATGACATCAATAATATCATCAATGGTAATTCTACCGACTAATATTTGGTTATCGTCAACCACAGGAATGGCTTCTAAATCGTATTTAGCCATAACTTTAGCCACATCTTCAACATCATCATTGACATGAACGGAATCGACATTATCTTTTGCGATATCTGCAATTTTTTGATCGCTTTTTGAAATTATTAAATCTTTTAAAGACAGTCTGCCAATGAGTTTATCTTCTTTGTCTACAACGTAAACGGAATGGACTCTGGTAACGTCCTTGGCTTGGCCTCTAATTCTGCGCAAACAACCTGCAACGGTCCACGTTTCGTAAACCTTAACGAGTTCTTTTGCCATGAGTCCACCAGCGGTATCTTCGTCATAGGCTAAAAGTTCTTGAATTTCTTCTCTATGGTCGTCGTCTTCAATTTGCGAGATAACTTCGGCTTGTCTGGATTCAGGTAGCTCAGAAATCATATCTGCCGCATCATCTGTATCTAGTTCTTCAACTTCTTCGGCAATTTCTTTGGTGGAAAGGTTTTTAAGAATTTTTTCTCTTATGTCCTCATCGAGTTCCATGAGGATTTCTGATGTGGTTTCTGAATCGAGAAGTTTTATAACATAAACCGAATCGTCAACATCTAACTCATCTATAATTTCGGCAATATCTGCATGGTGATACTCATTGAGTAAGGTTGTTAAATCTATGTCGTTTTGATCTTCGACAAGGATTTCTACCTTTTCAACAAGCTCGTCAGTGAGCTGAAATTGTATGTTTTCTTGAGTGTCTTCCACTATAAAGGTTCAGAATTTATGGTTCTGGGTTTAGGGTTTGTTCATTTTGAAAATAATAAAATATATACCTTAATTTTCGTCATTTTCAATGAGCGAGGTCAGTTCAATAAACTGCGAAACGCTTAATTGTTCTGGTCGCTGCCCAAATATAGTATTTGCTTTTAAATTATCCGATAGATTGAAGGTTTTTAAACTGTTACGTAATGTTTTTCTACGTTGTTGAAAGCCCGTTTTTACCACTCTGAAAAATAATTTTTCGTCGCATGCCAAGGTAAAATTTTCTTTTCGCTTGAGGAATAAAACACCAGATTCTACGCGTGGTGGTGGATTAAAAACGGTTGGTGGTACGGTAAATAAATAGTCAGCATCATAAAAGGCTTGTGTTAAAACCGATAAAATACCATAAACCTTAGAGCCTTCTTTTGAACAAATGCGCATGGCCACTTCTTTTTGAAACATCCCTGAAAACTCAGGAATTTGATGCCTCAATTCTAAAGTTTTGAATAATATTTGAGATGAAATATTATAAGGGAAATTACCGATGATCGCGAAGGGCTTATCTTCAAAAACCAGACTTAAATCGTATTTTAAGAAGTCTTTTTCTATGATTCTGTCGGCTAAATTGAGGTAGTTATTTTTGAGATAGTCTACAGATTCTGTATCTATTTCAATAACGTGCGTTGTGGTGTCTTTTTTAAGTAAGTATTTGGTGAGAACGCCCATGCCTGGCCCAATTTCTAACACGTCGTTGTAGCCTTTAAATGATAAACTGTCTGCTATGTCTTGGGCAATAGATTCGTCTTCTAAGAAATGTTGTCCTAGGTGTTTTTTTGCTCTTACTGTCATTTGTTTTTTTCTCGCGAAGGCGCAAAGGCACAAAGCAATTATGATGTAAAGATACGCAGAGCTATTTAGAGTTATAGCGTAAGTTGTTGTTTTATTGCAAAGCCGATAATTCACAAGGCATTGTATAAACATATAGGACTATAAGATGTTTCCTTGGAGATAACACTGCTTGTTTGATTGTATATGCTGCAATCATTAGTTTTGCGTTTCTGTGCCTTTTGTGCGAAACCTTTATTTAAAATCTACAGAATATTCATCCACAATTTCTAATTCCGTTCTAAAGGCTAACATCTTATCTGCAAAACGTTTTAAGCCTTCTTGTTTTAATGTTTCTGCATCTTCTTTGTAATAGGCATCTAAAGCTTCTCTAGAGTGTGCTCTGTACTGCACAGAATAGGTGTCGGTTTCATGATCTTCTACTAGAACTTTGGTGAGTTTGGCTTCTTTAAATTTCCCAGTGGCTAGGACTTGTGGAATGTGTTCTTTAATCCATATTAGCCATTCTTTATGGATGCTTTTGTCTATGTTTAGGGTGACGTTGTAGATTATCATGTTATATTAAAATTCAAATTAAAACATCAAATAACAAATATGCTATTTGGAAATTAGTTTTTGTGTTTTGGAATTTAGTTTATACTATCTCCTCTCAACATTCTAAATTTCTTCCGTGCTTCAATAAAATAGATACTGTCTTGAAATTCAAAAATAATTTTCTCGTAAAGTTCCTTAGCTGCTTCTGGTTTTGCTAAATGCGTATTGTACAGTTCGGCTAAATAGTAGTGTGCATCGTCCGCTAAAATATCTTCTTTATAGTCTTTTATAATTTCGAGATAATTAGCTTCGGCTTTGTTGAATTGTTTCTTTTTTGTATAAAGTTTGGCTTGTTGAAAAAGCGTCTGATCTGTAAGGCTTTCCCCTTTATGTTCCTCTAAAATTTTGTTTAAAAGTGTAATGGCATCCTCTGTTTTGTTCTGAAAGGCATACAGATCTGCTTTAGCATAATATTTTAAAGCGGTTTGCAAACTGTCTTCAAATTTATTGTCTGAAATTAATAATTTTAAGTCCAGTGCATCATTGGCAATGAGTTGCGAGGTTGATGATTTCAAGATTCTAAGTTGCGATTCTGCCCAATCAAAATCCCCTTTGTAATAACTGGTTTTAGCCACTTTGAATCGTGCTTCTTGCGCAATGGTACTGTTTTTAAGGTTGGCTTGAATTTGAGAATAGAAAATCAAAGCTTCGTTAAATTTTTCTTGAAGCACTAAAATATCAGCTAATAGTAATTTTACTTTTGCTTTTCGGTATTCAGAGACATTCAATTTTAAACTTTTCTTAAGAAATTTTGTGGCGGTTTCTGTATCCTTTTGGTCGAAGGCTAAAAATTTTCCATAGGCTAATTGAAGTGGTAAGGTGAGTTCAGATTTACCATAGTCATCAAGTAACTGATTATAGATTTCATCTATCTTTTTTAGTTGTTTGGCATCTGCATTTTCAGTTTCTATTTCTAAAACGTACTGATGTGCATTTAAAGCTGTACCAGAATCTTGTGTTGTTTCTAAGACATAATTAAAAATGGATTTCGCGGTGTCGTCATCATTATCTTTTCTTGCAGTAATGGCCAATTCAATAATACGATCTAAACTTTCAGGATTACGTTTGTAGAGTGCTTTTTCTTGTATAAACGATTTGTTATATGCTTTTTCTTGCACATAGAGCCAACTCAGCATTTCGTACCAATAAGCTTTTGGTTCTTGCTGTATTTTTTTGAGGAGTAACCGTCTTAAATAAATATTGTTTTGATTGTCTTTATTTTCTGAAATAAAATCACTGATAGCACGCTTAATATTGTTGAGGTAGTTAGGCTTATAGTCAACATAATCTATATAGTTGGCAAACATCTGCTCCAGATTACCTTGATCTCCATAAATACGTGCCAATTGTATGGTATAGTCGTTATCTGGAGTTAACAATTTCCCTTTTTCATAAACACGAATGGCTTCTTCTAAAAGCGAATAATCTTCAAATTTTTTAGCTATGGAGTAGATGTAATTTGGTTTTTCATCTAAAGACGTAATGGCTTCTTCGTATAAGGTTTTGGCCTTTTGTAAACTGTCTTTTAATTGAAAATTATAGCCTAGAGCCACCACCATAGCAGGATTTCGTCTTTTCTCTAAGCGCTGAACCAAAATAAATTCTGCTGCTGCATATTGTTCTAATTGTTGATGTATGTCTACTAACTTATAAGTGTAGTTATAGCTGTATGGTTTTTCTTTAGCTAAGTTTTCGTAGATGATAAGTGCTTTTTGAAACTCTCCTTTTTTGTAATAGCTTTCTGCTAGCGATTCGCTGTTTTGTGCGAAGCCAGAATAAAAACTTAAAATAAAAAGTATGGTGAAAAACCGTAACTGCATGTTTGTGATTTAAGTATTGTGCCCATCTAATACTAGCTCAAATATAACAAATGCAGAACCGAGATATTGTAAAAATTGTCACAAAAAAATGCCTAAGCTATACACTTAGGCATTTTACCAGCAAAATAAATGTGCTATTAACCATTATTCTTTGTAAATATGATTCAAATATTCTGTCTTGGTTCTGTTTTATATTTCTAAATGAATAATTAAAACAAAACTTTGCTTACCACAACAATCAATGCAATACGTTTTATATTCTTCATAATGTAGGTTATTAATATTTGGATACTTGAAATATGAGAAAAATAACCAATTAAAACGAAGAAATACACAAATAATCGATAAAATACATATTATTTTAACGATTTGATGAAAATACTATCAATTTATAATTGTTAAGAAATCTTATTAAAACCTGTATATGGGATTAAAACTTCTGGGATTTTTATACCATCTTCAGTTTGGTAGTTTTCTAAAATACCAGCTAAAACTCTCGGCAATGCTAATGAGCTTCCGTTGAGTGTGTGGCATAATTCATTCTTACCATCCTTGTTTTTAAAACGTAATTTTAAACGATTGGCTTGATAAGTTTCAAAATTTGATACGGAGGAAATTTCTAACCAACGATCTTGGGCTGTTGAAAAGACTTCAAAATCGTAAGTCATCGCAGCAGGAAATCCAGTATCTCCACCACACAATTTTAATATTCTGAAAGGTAATTTAAGTTCGCGTAAAATAGATTTAACATGCTCTATCATGCCTTCAAAAGCTTGGTAAGACTTATCAGGATGCTCTACACGGATAATTTCAACTTTATCAAATTGGTGTAGTCTATTTAAGCCACGGACGTGCGCACCATAACTTCCGGCTTCACGCCTAAAACATGGAGTATAGCCAGTAATACTCACAGGTAATTCACTTTCATTTAATAAAACATCTCTAAATACGTTAGTGCCAGGTACTTCCGCAGTTGGGATTAAGTACAAATCGTCTCGAGAATCATGATACATTTGGCCTTCCTTGTCTGGCAACTGACCTGTGCCATAACAAGACGCTTCGTTGACTAAAAGAGGTAGTTGATATTCCGTATAGCCAGCATCTGTATTTTTATCTAAAAAATAAGCGATAAGTGCACGTTGTAATTTGGCACCTTTTCCTTTATAGACAGGAAAACCAGCTCCTGTAATTTTATTACCCAATTCAAAATCTATAATATCGTAAGTTTTGGCAAGTTTCCAATGCGGTTGTGCATTACTAGGTAAGGTAGGAATGTCACCTTCTTTATAAATTTCCTCGTTATCTTCTTCAGATTTTCCTTTTGGTACAGACTCATGCGGCACATTAGGAATCTTATATAACAAAGTGGTTAAATTCTCAATGGTATCATTAAGTTCTTGTTCAAAACCCTTAGCAGCTTCCTTTAAGTGTGTTGTTTTTTCCTTTAAAATCGTAGCTTTTTGCTTTTCTCCAGATTTAAATAAGTTCCCAATTTCTTTAGATAGTGCATTCGATTCTGCTTTTGTATTGTCTAAAGAGGTTTGAATGGCTTTGCGATTTTCATCTAAAGCAATCGCTTCATTAATCATTTCAGTAGCATCAATATTTCGTTTGTCTAAACGTCTTATGATATCTTCTTTATGTTCTCGGATAAAGGCAACTTGTAACATATTTTTAGTTTTGATTAACGCTTACTAGCGCAAGGAATACAAGTGGTAAAAGTAAAAATAAAATGAGCAGAAAAAAATATAAAGCCTTGTATTTTATGGGTGAAATCTGGATTATAAAGATGATGTATTTTTTTTGACATGAATTTCACGAGTTATCACAAATCCGTAACACGATTAAATCCGAAATACTAATCCTTTCCCGAAGGCAAAATCCAATCATGATGTTTAAAGTGCTGCCATTCTTCATTAGCAAGATCAACCGTTGGATCTATAAGTTGTTTTGAAGGTTTGCCGTTGACACTTACGTAAGCTCTCACATAGACTTGTACGGTTTGTCCTTGTTCGGCAAAATTGTGTTTAAGATGCTTGGCAAATTGCCAAATAATATCTGGTTTGGTACTTGCACCTCGTTGTTGTTTTTTTGTGAGATAGTCGTCTAATTTTATAGCAATGGCATTCTTAGTTTCAGTATCAATGACTGAGTATCTTACGTTTCCATTTTTTGCTCGCAACATCATCCGCCAAGATAGGCGATGCCCTTCTTCAGTCCATAACACATTATCTTCAAAAGCATATTGTCGTAGTGGTAAAGCGATATGAATTATAAAATAAATTGAAAATACAACAACTAAGGGTTTGCTATAATTGGGTACTATGAGGTCGTCAGCTTCGTAAAACGGTTTATGTTTTAAAAATATATTCCGAATGGTTTTTGCATCAAAAAAGAACAAGCTAAACGCTAAGGATAAATAGGGAAAAATTCCAATTTGAAATACAATAGAATTAAACAAATGAAAGAAAATGGATGCGAAGAATGCATACTTTCTAGTCGGTTTAAAAAGTAATAGAGGAATAATTAAACCATCAAACAAAATGCCACCATACGCAATCATATAATGCACACTCTGCTGTTGCAATAGATCTCCAATAATGGGATAACTGGCTTTGTTTTGCATCAATATGGCTATAACAGAAGTGTCTAGCCAATCTGGGTATAATTTTGCAATTGAGGCATAGGTATAAAGAATAAATAACTGAATTACAAAAAACCATTTACACCATGCTGGCATCGAAATTCTTTTGAGCGATGGATTTAATTTTACATCTACCGAAGCATAGCGATGCGCAGGTAAAAGCACCATTAAAAAGCTTAGTATAAAGAGTAAATAATAGTGGTTATTATAAGATGATTTTTGCATTAAATAGGTTGCTGTCCACATAAAAGCAAACATTAACATGCTGAAACGGTATTTATAACCCACCATAATGAGCAATCCAAAAACACCCATTACAATGTAATACATGTACATCCAATTTCCTGGAAGCGGTTGTAACCATTCAAAACCAATAAAAGAAAATGTAAATTTTGGTTCTACTAAAGTACGTGTTACCCAACCTGTAATAACAGCACCAACACTTTCTAAAAAGCACAATAGGCCAAAGAAGATTCTAAACACTACAAGTCCAGAATTGTCTATATGTTTGAATAGAAATTTAGTCATGGAGCGCTTCTATATACTGATGTGCATTTGCCATATCTTGTTTCAATTGAATTTTCAATCCTTCAAGATTTTCGAATTTTTGTTCGCTACGTAGGCGCTTTAAAAATTCTATTTTTAGTTCTGCATTGTAGATGTTTTCATTAAAGTTAAAAAAATGCACCTCAATAGAACGTATTTTTCCATTAACCGTTGGGTTGGTACCAATATTCATCATCCCAAAGATGGTCTTATCACCAATTTGAGAAGAGACGACGTACACACCATTACCCGGAATTAACTTGTATGTTGCCGTATTATGAATATTTGCAGTTGGGAAACCTATCGTTCTACCTAAGCCTTTGCCTTTTATAACATGTCCTGTAATAAAAAAGTTATAGCCTAAGTAAGCATTTGCTAAATCCACTTCACCTGCATTTAAAGCTGTTCTAATTTTGGTGGAACTTACAGTAACATCTTCTATGTCTTGCGCTGAAATTTCTTCCACCTTAAAATCATAGCGTTTTGCAAAAGCTTTTAGATCGCTGATGTTTGCACTTCGGTTTTTTCCGAAATGGTGATCGTAGCCTATAACAATATGCTTGGTATTTAATTCGTCTACTAAAATTTGTTTTACGTAATCTTTGGCAGAGAGGTTTGAGAATTCTTTGGTGAATTTTTTAACGATAACGGCTTCAATTCCGAGCGATGTTAATAATGCGACACGCTCTTCAATAGTGTTTAGTAATTTGATAGAATCGTCTTTCTGAAGTACCATTCTAGGATGAGGGAATAAGGTCAGTACTGCAGGCACATAACCTTTGTCTCTTGCAAGTTGTACCACTTGTTTTAATATTTTTTGATGTCCAATATGAATGCCATCAAAGGTACCTATGGTTGTTACTTTTTCCGAAATTGAAGTCAAGCGTTGTGGTTTATAGATCGTTGCTGTTGTCATCAATGTTTGTAAAAAAATTCTTAAATTCAAGGAATTTAATTTTTTACCCAAACAACTATGAAAACAAAACTACATTTTGTTTTGGCATTAACCATATTTTTAACTGTATTTTCAGTAACTGCACAGCAGAATTATTGGCAGAAAACAGATCTAGAAAATTTAAATGCTAACGGAGACAGAACGACTTTAGACCAAAATTTTTATGAAACCTATCAATTAGATATCGATGCATTTAAAGCGCAACTGATTAATGCTCCTTTGCGTTCTGAAATGGTGACGCCTTCTAGTGCTATGATTTACCTTCCAAATACAGAGGGAGAATTAGAACAATTTACGGTCGTTGAAGCTCCTGTTTTATCTGAAGAATTAGCACAGTTACATCCTAATATTAAAACCTATCTAGGCTTTAGTACAGAAAAGCCTGGAGTAAGAGCGCGTTTTAGTGTGACACCACAAGGACTGCAAAGTATGGTGACTTACACAGATGCTCCCATGCATTTTATAGTGCCGTTAAGCAGAACAGATCAAAGTACATATTTACTATATAATAGAGCTGCAAGAACTGAAGTTTTTAAAGATTTTGAATGTTTAACAGAAGACGGTATTGTTTTAGAAAGAGATGCAATGGAATATGCAGGCAGAGACGCTAACGATCAACAATTAAGAACGTTTAGAATTGCAATTTCAACCACAGCAGAATATACCAATTTTTGGGATGATGGTGATGATTTAAATGGCGATGCCCAAGATGATGCTTTGGCTCAGGTGGTTTCAACATTAAATAGAAATAATGAAGTGTTTGAAGTCGATATGGCTGTGACTTTTACCTTAGTTTCAGGAAAAGAAATAATTTATGAAGACGCAGCTACAGATCCTTACGATGATAGTTTTAATTCAGAATTACAAACCACATTAACCAATGTAGTAGGCGAAGCTAATTACGATATTGGTCATTTATTTGCCTTTGGTGGTGGCGGAAATGCAGGCTGTATTGGTTGTGTTTGTGTCGATGGCCAAAAAGGAAGTGGTTATTCTGCGCATCCATTTACCGATAATGATGGTGGTCCTTATATGTCTGACTTTTTTGATATTGACTACGTACCTCACGAAATTGGTCACCAAATGGGAGCCAATCATACCTTTTCTATGAATACAGAAGGTGCTGGAGTTAATGTTGAGCCTGGCAGTGGTACTACCATAATGGGTTATGCAGGTATTACAGGTAGTAATGACGTACAAGATCATTCCGATCCTTATTTCAATTATTTTAGTATTCTTCAAATTTTAGATAATTTAAATAATAGAACCTGTTGGGTTGGTACGCCAATTACAAATAATCCTCCAGTTGCAGATGCAGGTATAAATTATACCATTCCTATAGGAACTGCTTTTGTTTTAAAAGGAACTGCTAGTGATGCTGATGTAAACGACGTGCTTACCTATACTTGGGAACAAATTGATAATGGCAGAACAACATCTGCTAATTTTGGACCTGATAAAGTTGCTGGTCCGCTTTGGAGATCCCGACCACCAAGTACAGACACAGATCGTTATATGCCAATTATAGAACGCGTAATTTCTGGAGATTTAACAGAAACAAATCCTGTTGAAACTCTTGATAATTCATCTTGGGAAACCGTATCGAATGTAGGCAGACCACTAAATTTCGCGCTGACTGTAAGAGATAGAAGCGAAGCAAATGGGTTAGGGCAAATGCCTCAAAGTAGTTATGATACCATGACCGTTACTGTAGATGCAGCAGCAGGCCCTTTTGTTTTAACCTCTCAATTAACAAATGACACTTGGGATGCAGGTTCTAACCAAAGCATCACTTGGAACGTTGCAGGTACTGATGTCGGAGCTGTAAATACACCAACGGTAAATATTTTATTATCTGTTGATGGAGGTTTCACGTACCCTTTTGAATTGGCAACTAACGTCCCTAATAACGGAGAAGCACTAATTACAGTGCCATTAATTGGAGGCGATACTACAACTGCAAGAGTAAAGGTAGAAGGAAATAATCATATTTTTTATGCCATTAATCCTGTTAATTTCATTATTCAAGAATCAGAGTTTGTATTAAATATGGCAGAGGATATCTTAGATGTTTGTTCTCCAGATGATGCTGTATTTATGTTTACGTATAATACATTTTTAGGCTTTAATGGTACCACAACGTTTAGCACATCAGGATTGCCTCCAGAAGTTTCAGCAGATTTTTCAGTACTATCAACAAATACTAATGCTACTGATATTACGCTTACAGTTTCAGGAATTGGTGCGCTGGCAATAGGAAATTATCCGTTTACCATTGTCGGTACATCAGGCACTATAACTAAAACGTTAGATGTAGCATTTAATGTTTTTGATGCTAACTTAGAAACGTTGACGCTGCTAACACCTGAGGCTGATGCTGCAGATGTACCTGCAAATTCAGCTTTGTTTACTTGGGCAACAGATAGTAATGCAACAGCTTACGAAATTGATATTGCAACGGATGCTACGTTCACAACAATTGTTGAAAGCGCAGCGCTTAACGAAGCTATTTATACAGGCACATCTTTAGAAGCCGCGACGGATTATTTTTGGCGTGTAAGAAGTAGTAATGATTGTGGTACAGGTGCTTATGCACAAAGTAGCTTTACAACTGCAAATATCTCTTGTGCCTCTCATAATGCTTTAGATATACCATTTAGTATTCCTGATAATAATGGAACCGGAATTAATTCTATAATCACCATACCTGCAACTACAAATACCATTACAGATCTTAATGTTACGGTTAATTTAACTCATAATTGGACTGAAGATGTCGTTTTAAAATTGATTGCTCCAGACGGAACGGAAGTTGCACTATCAACTAACAATGGCTCCAATGGCGATGATTATATCAATACCGTATTTGATAATGACGCTGACTCATCAATAACCAATGGATCTGCTCCATTTACAGGAAGTTTTCAACCAGAAGGCGATTTGTCTCAGTTTAACGGAAGTAGTGCTGGTGGAGATTGGACATTAAATGTGTCAGATACCATTTTCTTTATCACAGGAAGTTTAGACAGTTGGTCGTTAGATATTTGTGAAGTTGTAACACTTTCTTCGGATACTTATGACATAATTAGTGCATTTAGGCTTTTTCCTAATCCGAATAAAGGGAGTTTCACTATTGCCATGGATAATCCTAACGCTAATAGTATAGAGGTTATGGTTTATGATATGAATGGAAGAGAAATTTTTAAAGAAAAATTCCGATCAGAAGCTAATTTTAATAGATCTATTAATTTGAGAGACGTTTCTTCTGGTGTGTATTTAGTAAAGGTTATGGACGGTAATACGGTTCAGCACCAAAAAATTGTAGTGAATTAAAAGGACGAATTGAATCCTAGTATATGATAAGAAAGGCTGCAAATCGCAGTCTTTTTTATTTTCCATTAAATTGATTCATGGTATTGTTTACTCCTGCTAAAGCAAACGATTTAACGAGTTCTGCGGCTATTTTTAAACGTTCTTTTAATTGAGAATTTTCGTCTTCTGTCCATTCTCCTAAGACGTAATCGACTTGTCTTCCTGTGCTAAATTCATCACTAATACCAAATCTAAAACGGTTGTATTTTACGGTTTGTAATTTGTCTTGCGTATCTTTTAAACCATTATGGCCTCCGTCGCTACCTTTTGTTTTAAGACGAAGCGATCCGAAAGGCAGATTTAAATCGTCTGTAATCACAAGGAGATTTTCTAAGGGTATATGTTCTTTTTCTAGCCAATATTTTATGGATTTACCACTAAGATTCATAAATGTACTCGGCTTCAAAAGAATTAAGGTACGTCCTTTTATTTTTAATGTAGAAACATCACCAAGTTTTACAGTTTCAAAAGTAATGTCACTGGTTTCAGCTAAATAATCGAGAATTTTAAAGCCAATATTATGCCTAGTGTTAGCGTATTTTTCTCCGATGTTGCCTAAGCCAACGATTAAGAATTTTTTCATTTGGTCTTCTGGTGTTAGTTCAATAGGATCAGTAAAACCAAACCATTTTTTTAAATTGAACATCATATATTTCAGATTTGGGTAAAAATAAAAAAAGCATCCTATAGTATAGAATGCTTTTTAATATTTAAAATCTTTGGAATTTATTCCTGAGCTCCTTCTGCTGCTGGTGCATCAGTACCTTCAGTACCTTCAGTTGCTTCTCCTTCTTCTCCTTCGTCTTCGTCATCAGCATCTACAACTGCTAATCTACTACGTCTTACTTGGCAAACAACGGTGTTATCTGGGTGTAAGAATTTATAGTCTTCGTTTTCTAATTCAGTGATATAGAACTTACTTCCAATTTTTAATGGAGTAATATCAATTTCAATAAAATCTGGTAATTTTGAAGGAATTGCTTTTACTCTAAGCTTACGGTAAGGCATTCTTAAGTTACCACCATTCATTACACCTTTAGAAGATCCTATAGTTTTTACAGGAATTTCCATAGTAATTGATTTGTTCTCAAAAATTTGATAGAAATCGACATGTATAATTCTATCCGTTACAGGATGAAATTGAATATCTTGCATTACTGCGTTAATTTCTTTACCACCATCTATAGCAATCACAACTGTGTGTGCGTTTGGAGTGTAAACAAGTTTTGAAAAAGCCAGTTCTGGTGCTGAGAAATGCAATGGCTTGTCTCCTCCGTATATAACGCAAGGAACCTGACCAGCATTACGTAAAGCTTTAGTTGCCTTTTTGCCTACGCTTTCTCTTTGAGATCCGTTAATTGTAATTGATTTCATTTTTAGAAATATTTGTTTAATTAAAATTTAATACCCTCATTTTAAGGGCTTATCCTAAAAAGGATTTTTCCTTTAAAGGGCTGCAAATTTAGACATATTATATGAAAATACTAGTGTTAAAGGCTATTTTTTATTGGAACCTTTTAAAACCTGTTTAGTTGTAGTGGTGTTTTATTTTAAAATCGGATAAAAGTGAGTTTAAAATGACTAGCTTACATAATAAATTTGTTACTAATTGATTCGTTATGATGCACGTTATACATTACTTCTGCAAATAAATTAGCACAACTTAAAACGCGTAGTTTTTTACTTTCTTGCTTTAAAGGAATTGAATTGGTAACAATTAACTCTTCAAGTTTAGAGGCTTCAAGTTTGTCGTAAGCAGAGCCTGATAAAATAGGATGTGTACAAATAGCTCTAACGCTAAGCGCTCCACGTTCCATCATTAAATCAGCCGCTTTAGTCAATGTACCAGCAGTATCGACCATATCATCCACTAAAACTACATTTTTGCCTGTGACGTCTCCAATAAGTTCCATATGAGAAATAACATTTGCTTTTTCACGCTGCTTATAACAAATTACGACATCGCTTTGTAAAGCTTTTGAGTAGGCATACGCACGTTTAGAACCTCCCATATCTGGTGAAGCAATGGTGAGATTGTCTAAATTTAAACTTTTTAAATAAGGTAAAAATATAGTTGAGGCAAATAAATGATCTACTGGTTTTTCAAAGAACCCTTGAATTTGGTCGGCATGTAAATCCATCGTAATGATACGTGTCGCACCTGCAGCTTCGAGCATTTTTGCTACCAATTTTGCAGCAATAGGAACTCTAGGTTTGTCTTTTCGGTCTTGTCTTGCCCAACCAAAATAAGGTAAAACAGCAGTGACGTGTCTTGCTGAAGCGCGTTTAGCGGCATCAATCATCAACAACATTTCCATTAAATTTTTTGGACCTGGATGTGTAGAGCCTATAATAAAAACGCGTGTTCCTCTAATAGATTCTTCGTAAGACGGTTGAAATTCACCATCACTATAAGTAGAGGTAATGACCTTTCCGAGTTTAACTCCGTAAGTTTCGGCAATTTGTTCTGCTAGGTAAGTACTTTGCGAACAGGCAAAAATCTTGGCTTCTTTAGTTTCGTATGGCATTTGTTCTCAGTTATTTAGTTGGTGTAGTGATGGGATTTTTAATTGCTTCAAATTTAGAAAATTATTTTACTACCAAAAGTATAAAATCGACTTATTTTGATGGTCTGCGCGAAATAATTTTCTATTTTTGCATTCCAAAATTGCTCAAGTGGTGGAATTGGTAGACACGTTGGATTCAAAATCCAATGTCGCAAGACGTGCGGGTTCGATTCCCGCCTTGAGTACAGATAAAATCAGGAAGCTTAATCGAAAGATTAGGCTTTTTTTATTGTTTTATTTCTAACTTGAGGTTAAGCTCAATGGTAAATTTCTAGAGGATATATTTCTTACTATTAAAAAATAAGCTTATTTTTGGTTAACCAGATTGGTTGACCAATTTATATTTGTGACAAAAATAGTACCTATCAGTATTTAAGTTTGTAGAATAGTCATAAAAATATTTTTTTTGAATAGCTAAGTTTTTTTTTGATAAAAGCCTTTACGTTAATGAGTGGCTTTTATACTAATTCAATAATTATAATAACAACAAATGAAAAGAGTAGTAGTCGGTATCATTTTTTTAATAATTACGTTAAGTTGTGAAAATGCACCTCTCAAGGAGGTTATTAAGGTGAGTGACAGTATATCACTAACTGATGCCATCAAACAAAGTAAGCCAGGCGATATTATTGAGTTAAAAAACGGTGTTTATAAAGACATTCAAATAAAATTTAGAGGAAAAGGCACAAAAGACAATCCAATAACCTTAAAAGCAGAAACTGCTGGTAAAGTAACTATTGAAGGCCAATCGTATTTAAAATTTGGAGGCGAATATCTAATTGTTGAGGGCTTACACTTTAAAAACGGATTCTCGCCATCTAATGCCGTCATCGACTTTAAAATAAGCCATAAAGATGCGCCAGATGAAATTGCAAATAACTGTAAAGTCACTAATTGTGTAATTGAAGACTTCAATAAACCAAAACGTGATAATAGCGATTTATGGGTGCAATTTCATGGCAGACACAACGAACTTAGTAATTCTTATATTGCCGGAAAAACCAATAGAGGACCAACCGTTAGAGTAAGTATTGCAGGTATTGAAAGTATCAATAATTACCATCAAATCGTCAACAATCATTTTGGACCAAGACCAGTAAAGGGTGGTCCAAGTGGAGAAACAATTCAACTAGGAGATAGCTATACATCAATGTCGCCAAGTCATACTTATGTCGCTAATAATTTATTTGAAGAATGTAATGGAGAAGTCGAAATTATTTCGAGTAAAACTAATTTTAACGTATTTAAAAATAACGTATTTTATAAAAGCGAAGGATCTTTAGTAACACGTCATGGTAATTATGCTATGATTGATGGAAACTATTTTATTGGTGATGGCGTTAACGAAAACTATGGTGGCATTAGAATTATTAATACAGGACATTGGGTCGTCAATAATTATTTCTATGGTTTAAAAGGAAAGAGTTTTAGAAGTCCATTGGCAGTAATGAACGGGATTCCAAAATCTCCATTAAACCGTTACAATCAAGTTACAGATGTTGTGGTTGCTTATAATACATATGTCAACTGTAGCTCGCCTTGGCAATTTGGAGTAGGTACAAATATTGCACAAGCAGATGTATTACCAAAATCCGAAATCCGTTCAGCCAGAGCAATTAGAACAACGGTTGCAAACAATATTATTTACAATGAAAAAGGCCTTAACCGTATTGTTGTGGAAAATGATAAAGCTGATGGCGTAACTTTTAAGAATAATGTCATCAACAATCAAGGTGTAAAGTTCAATAATTTTGATGGAGGTATTGTTGAAGAACAATTAGAACTTAGAGAATTATCAGACCATATTTATATTCCTGTGGGTATACCTGATGATTTTAGTGCTTATAATGGATTCGATTTTAATACGATTGCAACCGATTTGCTAGGTGTATCAAGAAAAGACGATAATAGTCTCGGTGCTATAACGGGTAAGAATGTTTCCAATCCCAACATTTTAGACAAATCTAAATATGGCACTACGTGGTATTCAAACATCGTTGACGCAAAAGAACCGGTAACACATTTGGTAACTAAAGCGGAAGACTTACAAACTAAAATAAATGAAGCAAGTAATGGTGATATTATTGCTTTGTCTGAAGGCTCTTATATGTTAGAGAATTCTTTAATAATCAATAAAACAATTTCCATTCAATCTAAAGGAACTGAAAAAGCCTTAGTCGTTTTTTCAGGAGCTTCAAACACACCATTATTTTCATTACAACCTAAAGGAAAGCTTACCGTAAATAATTTAGCAATAAAAGGGAATCAATCAAATTATGCCTTCGCAAGTTTAAAAGAAAACATGTCTAATCACTTTGGGTTAACCGTTTCAAATTCAGAGATAAGCGAGTTCAATTATGTTTTAAAAGCGTATAAAGAATCATTTGCAGAGCGTGTTACTTT
The DNA here is from genome assembly GCF_045105575.1 of Winogradskyella sp. Taxonomy (GTDB): domain Bacteria; phylum Bacteroidota; class Bacteroidia; order Flavobacteriales; family Flavobacteriaceae; genus Winogradskyella. Next base: position 83,751 of record NZ_JBGCDQ010000006.1, read on the forward strand.
TGAAAACACTTCAATTTCTAATTGCGAAAACGGAATAGAACTGTCAGAGGAAACAAACGATAAAGGAGATTACAATACAGAATATTTAACCATAAACACGTGTAACTTTAACAACGTTAAAACAAATGTTATTGATTATTATAGAGGTGGTTATGACGAATCTACCATTGGTGGAAACCTTTTAGTTACCAATTCAATTTTTACCAATTGTGGTGCAAAAGAGCCAAATAAAAGACTTCTAAACCATAATGGAATTGTCAATGTAAATATTACTAAAAACACATTTAAAAATAATCTAGTACAATTTGTATCTATTCTTTGGGGAGCAAAAAACAATGTAGAATCTGATAATAGCTTCACTAATTCTGGACAAATAAAAACTGAAGAAAATTTAGTGATGACGCTGATGTATTAACAATGTCAAGTATATATTTTGTAAAATGAAAAAATCAGTAATTACGATATGGTGATACATTTAACTCTAGTAGCGTCTAAAAAAAGATGTTAAAGCAATTTCAGACATACTTTTTCTAATCGAAGATGGAATTGATGCTGAAGTTTGGTTAAATCATTCAAATTTAGATTCACAAACAAAACCTAACACTCGTGTTTTTTGTATTAATTAAAACATAAAAGGCGGTTGTTTTTAAGCTATAGTAAAAAGAATAAAAATGAAATTACGAAATACAATTCACAATGAAAAATAGTTACTTTTTAGCATTACTTTTTTGCATTTTTATTGGATCTGGTTCAATATATGGTCAAACTACCTATAATATAAACGATCCAGAACAATTGGAAGACAATACTTATGTCGCTGGTGATGTAATAATTCTAGCAAATGGTGTTTACAATACAGACGAACGTATCGATTTTATTGGTAATGGCACATCAGCTAATCCTATTATTTTTAGAGCAGAATCACCTGGTGGTGTTAAGTTTACAGGTGGTTTACAAATGAATATTGGCGGAGATTATGTCGTTGTTGATGGTTTTCATTGGCAAGGTGGTTTTGGTGCAAGCAATTTCATTCAATTTAGAAACGGTACGGATTATGCCAATCACAGTACAATTCAAAATTGTGTCATTGATGGTTTAGAGATTCATCCAGACGATATCGCTGATGATATCGCAAATAGTTCTATTACAAAACACAGATGGATTGTGCTTTACGGCACGTATAATACTGTAATTAACTGTTCTTTTATGAATAAAGTGAGTGCAGGTGCTTTGGTTTTGGCAGAATATCAATACAACGCAGAAGATGATCCTTGTGCCATAGTTGGTCATACAATTACGAATAACTATTTCTATAATTATGAAAAAATTGATAACACTTTAAGTAATTCTGGTGATAGTGAAACGATTCGTATTGGTTCGAGTGAAAATCAAAATGTAAGTAGTAATGTCACTGTAATTAATAACTATTTTGTAGAAGCAGATGGTGAAAATGAAATCATTACTAATAAGAGTAAAGGCAATCTCTTCATTAATAACACTTTTAGAAGATGCAGAGGTTCTTTAGTGTTGCGTCATGGTTCAGAGGCAACAGTTGATGGCAATTACTTTTTAGGTGAAGATGTTGAAGGCACAGGAGGAATTAGAATATCTGATAGTAACCATGATATTACTAATAATTATATTCAAGATTGTATCACGGTAAACAGTCAGGCAAAATGGAATAATGGCATCACATTTTTAGGTGGTGGAGATGCAAATGCTGTGCCTTGTACAGCTAGTAATACGACGAATGGCTACCAGCAATCTGAAAATATTAACCTATCTAACAATACCATTATAAATACTAATGCACCTTTGTTTTATAACATTGATAAAGGATCAACAGATCCTACAGGAACAGTTACAGACAATTTAATTTATTTTGCTGCAGCTGATCCAAATATAACTAATGTTTTTACAGGTGATACACCAACGTCTTATGTAAATCTAGGCACTGCATTAACCTATACAAGAAATGTGTACACAGGAACCGTTTTAGGTGAAACTAATACAGGATTTTCTGAAGAAACAGGAATTACAGCTACTGCAAATGGTGAAATTTTTACGTTTTCTGGTGCAGGCTCTTCAGGTAAAGGTGCGGATTTAGGAACTTATGAACCAACAACAGATGCTATGGTTGGTTACGGCATAGGTGCTTGTTTTGTAGATTATTTAGGTGGAAGTATAATTGATGGTGATTGTAATATAGAAGTTGTAGAGTCACTAACTGTAGATAGTTTACCCGAGTTTTCTTCTGATGCTGGCAGTAATGATGTTGCTGTATTTGCAAATGTAAGTTGGACAGCAGTTTCTAACGTTGCATGGATATCTATAAATATAACATCGGGTACTGGCGATGCAATGCTTTCTGTTGCTGTAACTGAAAATGTTGATACAAATCCTAGAGCAGGTACTGTAACGTTTACACAAGTTCCTGGAGGTGATGACATTGTTAGAACTTTAAATGTCACACAAGAAGGTGTAGATTTAACAGATTTATATGACCTTATTAACGATGTACCAGGTGGTGGTTCGGTTTCAGTACATTCTTTTTCTCAACAACAAGTAGAACCTGAAAATAATAGATTTAATTACGCAACAAATACATTAGATAAAGTTATTGATTCGCATTGGACAGCTCAAGATGGTGCAATTGTAGCTGGTGATTATAAGGGTGACGGTGAATATGTGATTTTCGATTTAGGAACTGAATACAACCTTGATTTAATACAAATTGCAACTGACGATAAGGATGATCCATATGGATTGCAAATTTGGTTATCAACTTCAGGAACTGATCTTTCAGATTTCTCAATAGTGCTGCCAGCCTCATCAGACGATTTACTAATTACTACAACAACAGGTTCAGATGAAGGTCTTGATCAATATGAAATTACAGCTAACGCACGTTATGTAAAATTAATAGGCTTTGGAAGATTTAATACTGCAGGAACTGCAAGACAAAGTCCATGGAATAATATCACCGAAATCGAATTCTTTGGAAGTCAAGTTTTGTCGGTAAGTGAAGTTAATTTAGAGAATAGTGTTTCGCTTTATCCTATTCCAGCGAAAGATTTTTTAAATATTAAAAGTGTAAATAGCCAAATAGAGCTCATACAAGTCTATAGTTTAGACGGGAGAAAAGTGATTGAAAAACCTGTTGATTCGACCATAGAGGAATTAAGTATAGATACATCAGCCTTGGTTAATGGTGCTTACATTGTTAATTTATCAAATAAAAATCAGAGCATTTCAAAAATGATTGTAATTTCAAAATAAATTGATTTCGTAAATGACAAAGCATAAAAAAACGTTTACCCTAATAATTGTAGCAGTTATATTCTTCATGTTTTCATGTAAAAATGAAGAGACAGCTGTTTCATCAGATGCTAAAAGTGAAATAGCACCTACTCAACAACATCCCAAATTGATTCTTACAGCACAAGGTGTTCAAGCTATCAGAGCACAGTTAGGACGTATTCCAATTTTTGATAGTTCGTTGCAAAAAGTTAAAGAAGAAATAGATGCAGAAATTGCTTTAGGCATCGAAGTACCAATTCCAAAAGATTATTCTGGTGGTTACACACACGTTAGACATAAACGCAATTGGGTTGTACTTCAAAAAGCAGGTCTGTTATATCAAATTTTAGACGACGAAAAATATGCGAAGTATGTCAAAGATATGCTAATGGCTTATGAAGAATTATACAAAACATTACCGCTTCATCCCAAAACAAGATCTTATGCCAGAGGCAAATTATTTTGGCAATGTTTAAATGACTCTAATTGGTTGGTCTATGTAAGTCAGGCTTACGATTGTATTTATAATTATTTAACCGAAGAAGAACGCAATACCCTAGAAACTAATTTGTTTAGACCATTTGCAGATCATATTTCAGTAGACAGTCCACAATTTTACCAACGTGTTCACAACCATAGTACTTGGGGAAATGCAGCAGTTGGTATGATTGGCTTAGTGATGAATGACCAAGAATTAATTGATCGTGCTTTATACGGTATTAAAGATTTGAAGTTAGATACTAAAGAAAAAGATGATGATGGTGGGTTTTTAAATAAAGATGGAAAAGCTGGTTTTTTAGCAAATATAGAAGAACCATTTTCGCCAGACGGTTATTATAACGAAGGACCATATTATCAGCGTTATGCCATGTATCCTTTCTTAGTTTTTGCAGAAGGTTTACTCAATGTAAAACCAGAACTTAATATTTTCGACTATAAAGAAGGTGTTTTACTTAAATCTATTAATGCCTTACTAAATTTGTCTGATGCAGATGGTGAATTCTTTCCGCTTAATGACGGTCAAAAAGGAATGTCCTATTACAACAGTGCTTTAGTAACTGCTGTAAATGTGTCTTATTATCATGGAGACCAAGATGCTGGTTTATTGAGCATAGCCAAGCAACAAGATCAAGTATTGTTAAATGATTCTGGTTTAGCTGTGGCTTTAGGAATTAGAGATGGTAAAGAAAAGCCATTCAACAAAAAATCAATTAATCTTTCAGATGGACCAAAAGGAGAGCAAGGTGGTGTTGCTATATTGCGACATGAAGATATTGAGCTAGTATTTAAATATGCAGCCCAAGGTTCTAGCCATGGGCATTACGATAAGTTGTCGTATTCGTTATATGAAAAAGGTGAAGAAATTCTTCAAGACTATGGGTTAGCACGCTTTGTAAATATTGAGCAAAAAGGTGGCGGCAATTACTTAAAAGAAAATAAAACGTGGGCAAAACAGACGATTGCCCATAATACACTAACTCAAAATGAAACATCTCATTTTAATGGGAAGTACGATATTGGAAGTCAACACCATTCTGTATTAAATTATTTTTCGTCCGATAATGAAAACGTACAAGTAGCAAGTGCTAGAGAAACCAATGCATATCCAGAAACGGAAATGCTTCGCACTATGGCAATCATAAAAGATGAAGATTTTGAAAAACCATACCTGCTAGACATTATGAAGGTGACTTCTAATAAAGCTAATCAGTATGATTTTCCATATTACTTTTTTGGACAAGTAATACAAACCAATTTTGAATATAACACACCAGAAATCTTGAAGCCTTTAGGAACCAAAAATGGGTATCAACATTTATTTGTAGAAGGTATAGCTAAGGCTAATGATAAAAATTCAAAGTTCACATGGATGAATAATCGCAAGTTTTACACCTTAACAACAATTACAGACCGTAAGGACGACTTATTATTCACTAGAATTGGTGCAAACGATCCAGATTTTAATTTACGTAGAGATCCTGCTTTATTACTAAGAAGAAAAAATGCAAAGGGAACAACTTTTGTCTCGGTGATTGAAGCACACGGCAGTTATAGTCCTATTTCAGAATCTGCGGTTAATACAAAAAGTAACATCAAGGAATTAAAAGTTGTTTTAGATACTGCAGCGTATACGGCAATACAAATCACGGATTTAAAAGGCAACATAAAACTATTTATTACTGCAAATATAAATACTTCAAAAGAAGAAAAACATAATTTAAAAATTAACGATAAGAACTATGAGTGGTCAGGTTCTTATTATTTCAAATAAAAAAATTTAAACATATGAAAAGATTTAGTGAAAAATACGTCATTACAAAAGACATGAAATGGGAAGAACTTGGAGGAGGAGTTTCAAGAAAATTTTTAGGCTATGACAACCAAATTATGATGGTACAGGTAAAATTTGAGAAAGGAGCTTTAGGTGCGCCACACCAACATTTCCATACACAAGCAACCTATTGTGTTTCAGGTAAATTTGAATTTGAAATTGATGGAGAAAAACAAATTGTAGAAGCAGGTGATGGAGTTTACATTGAGCCGAACTTGTTGCATAGTGCAGTTTGTTTAGAAGAAGGAATGTTAATTGATACCTTTAGTCCAGTAAGAGAAGATTTTTTAAGTGGCGATGCTGTGTCTTATTTTGGAGATAAGGAGTCTTGATAAAAAGTAATATAAAATAAGTGAGATTTTAGAGAATCACAGTTATATCTAAATTGAAAAGCCCTCGTTTAAATGCGAGGGCTTTTTTTATGTATTTCTGAAACATATCCTATTTTAACTCAAAAGTGTATTCATTTAACATAGATTTTTTCCGAAAACGTTGTATTTAACAAATATTTATATATATTTGGTCAACCAATCTGGTCAACCAGTTTAGGCAATCAAGCAAAAAAATATTTTAAATATAAAATTCTAATTATGAATTTGAAAACTAAGTTGCTATTCGTATTATTAATATTCAATTTGTCGCTATTTGCGCAGGATAGTTATACCTTAAAAGGGGTTGTAACTTCAGCAGAAGATAAAATGCCAATACCAGGTGTTAATATTCTTGTTTTAAATACAACCAGAGGAACTTCCACTGATTTTGATGGTAATTTTACTATAGATGTTACTAAAGACGAGATTTTGCAGTTTTCTTATATTGGCTATAAAACGCAAACTGTAATAATTAGCGGACAAAATACAATAGTTGTTAGTTTAGAATTAGATAATAACACCCTCGATGAAGTCGTCTTAATTGGTTATGGTGATCAAAAAGAGAAAAATGTAACAAGTTCCTTAACAAAAGTGACTAGCAAAGATATTGAAGATTTATCTGTTGCGCGAGTTGAAGATGCACTTAGAGGTAAGGTAGCGGGTTTGAGAATTCAAACCGTAGCCTCTGAGGCAGGTGGAGACCCTAAGATAACGTTAAGAGGTCCTGGTTCAATTACAGGTTCTTCAGCGCCGCTAATAGTGGTTGATGGTATTGTTTTGGGTACAGATGCTGATATTTTGGGATCAATTGATAATAATAATGTAGAATCTATAACAGTTCTAAAAGATGCGTCATCAGTTGCAATTTATGGTTCTAGAGGTGCAAATGGTGTAATTTTGATTACACTCAAAGAAGGTTTTGAAGGTAAAACGCAGTTTTCTTATAATGCATTCACAGGCGTTAGATACACAAAAAATAATGATAATTTCAACACCTCTATTGCAGACGAAAGATCTAGACTAAATGGATTGCAGAGTACGGTTGATGCCATTTCACCTACCAGCCCTAACTTTGACAGAGTTAATAGTAATTACAATACAGCATACGCTGAACTTGAGGCTATGGAATTTATAGCATCTCTTGGTGATGGTGAAAAAAATTGGCAAGATGAAATTTTTGAAGGTGGTACCATTCAAAGCCATTCTTTTTCAGCCAGAGGAGGTTCTGAACTAACAAGTTATACAGCTTCATTAGGTTATCTTGAAGATGAAGGTGTGGCATTAGTTGATAATTTTAAAAAATATAATGCTAGGATTAAAGTAGATAGTAAATCCAAAAACAAGAAGATTAAGTTTGGCGGAAATCTTAGGATAAATTATAATGATCAAAAAAGGTTGCCATCAAGATTTACAGATGCATTAAGGCAATATGGACATTTGCCATTATATCTTAATGAGAATCACCTTGATTACATTACACAAGGCGATCCTGGTGATGCAGGTGCTCAATTTGAAAATATAGGTGTTGGTAGTTATGGATTTTCAAGAGCCTTTGACCATGTGTTTACAGTAGACCCTAATAATCCTAGAGCTATCGCTAGAGATCCAAATACAGGCTTGCCACTTGCGAGTCCTTTAACTTCTGGCGGATTAACGCTGTCAACAACACGAAATGTACATCCATTAGTAAATTTTTTAGAGCGCTCTAGAGAAAAAAGACAGTTTACATTAAATGCAGCTACTTATTTTGATATTAAGTTAGCAAAAGGATTAAGCTTTAGACAAACCGCTTCATCTATTTTTAGACATACAAAAAACAATAATGCAGATTTCTTTTTTGGACAAGAAAATAGAGAACAAGAAGCGTTTAGAGAAGAACGAAGAGATGAGATCAATCAATATGTTTTCGAATCATTAATACGATACAACAAAAGTATTAAGAAGCATAATTTTAAATCCTTATTAGGTTTTGAATTTACGCAAAGAGATTTTTATATACAACAATCTGAAGCCGTAGGTTTTACCGATGATTTCAATAATAATATTGCCTTAGCAGATAACGGTACTACGTTTACTGATAATGCACAAGAAAAATTAGTGTCATATTTTGGTAGGTTAGACTATGATTATGATGGTAAATACTTGCTACAATTATCTGCACGTACAGATGGTAGTACAAGGTTTGGGTCTAATAACCGATTCGGTTTTTTCCCTGCTGCATCTGCAGGTTGGATTCTGTCTGATGAAGAATTCTTATCATCTAGCGACGTTATTACGTTCTTAAAAGTAAGAGCAAGTTATGGTATCTCTGGTTCAAATGAAATATCTAATAACATCTACGAATCTCTATATAGATTTGAGGAAACCTTCAGTACTATTGGGTATAATGGACAACCAGGTGTTAAAGGTACAGCATTAGGTAATTCAAACTTAGGTTGGGAAAGATTAAGAGAATTTAATCCAGGAATCGATGTTACTTTTGGGAGAGGTTTAGTAAATCTTTCTATAGATTATTATACCAGAACAAGTGAAGACTTAATATTATTTGCACCTGTTTCAGGAGTGTATGGTGTTGATAATTGGCTTCAAAATTTAGGTGCAGTAAAAAATGAAGGTTTTGAAATAGAATTAAATTCAAGACTTTATTCTAGTGAGAATGTAAGATGGTCTGCTTCAGGTCAATTTTCTTTAAATAGAAATGAAGTTGTAAGTTTAGGAAGTAACGAACGCATCATTTCAAGAATAGATCAGGATACAAGACCGACAGAGTTTATTGCCCAAGTAGGGCAACCGATAACGTCTTTTTATGGATGGGTTTATGAAAGTGAAATTCCTTTAGAATGGGTTGATAGTCCGTTTAATAGATTTAATAATGACTATGCACGCGTATTTGTAAAAGATTTAAATGGAGATGGTATTATAGATGATGAAGATAGAACTGAATTAGGAAGTCCATATCCAGATTTTACCTGGGGCTTTACATCAGATGTTACATTTTATAATTTTGATTTTTCAGTTCAATTTGAAGGGTCACATGGAGCTGAGGTAAGGGTTGCAGATTTAGATCAATTGTATTTTGCTAGTGAATCAGCGGTTAATCCAGTTTCTAATTTTCCAGATTTTGATTTAACAGTTCATAGACGCTTCACAAATGATCATATTCAAGACGCTTCTTTCGTAGCTGTAAGAAATATGATTTTAGGTTATACTTTTAAAGACTCAGTATTGTCAACACTTAATTTAAGTAAATTAAGACTTTACATGACAGGTGAAAATCTATTTTATTTTACAGCAGCTGGTTATGAAGGTTTTAATCCAGAGGCAGCTGGGCAGACATCAAATAACGCAAACACAGCATTAACTGCGGGTTATCAAAGAGGTGATGGCCCAATAGTAAGAACAATTTCATTAGGACTTAACGTACAATTTTAATTAATTATGAAAAGGATATATATAAAATTATTAGTAGTTTGTTTTTCTATTTCAGCTTTATTTACAAGTTGTGAAGAAGAACTAGACCTTTCTAACCCAACAGCACTTTCTCTAGAAGAGTTGTTGCAAACAGAAAATGGATTTGAGCTATTGGCTAACGGCGTTTTAGATGCGTATCAAAAAGTACCTGCAAACGAGTTTTTATTAGTAGAGTTAAGATCTGATAATTCAAGAGCGAATACTGAAAATGGAAATTTCCCAGAAATTGCCAGATATAATGTGGATCCAAATAATGGAGATGTGGCCACCTATTATTCTAATAATATGGCTACAATTAGGCATGCTAATACAATAATTGATAATAAGTTCTTAGCTCCCGAAGCTTTTCAATATGCTGTTGGAGAAGCTTACTTTATGAGAGCATTATGTCATTTTAATTTGGTAAGAGCGTATCAAAACATACCCTTCGTAGACAAAGTGTTAGATATTAATTCAGATGAAGCGAGAGACTATCCACAATTGCCTGAAGAAGACGTTTATGAAAGAATCATTGAAGATTTTAGAACCTCTATTGCCTTTTTAAATGGAGGAACGCAAAATAAATACAGACCAACTGAAGGCGCTGCTATTTGTTTAGCCGCTAAAGCTTACTTAAGTCAGCCAAACCCAAATTATGCAGAAGCAGAATTGTTACTCGCATCTGTAGTAGAAAATAGTGGGTCTTTTGGTTACAATATATTATCAACAGATAGAGCGAATGCTCAAGATTTTACAGGTGACGGTATAGTATCAGATCCAGAATATTTTGCCAATCTAGCTCTAGATTTTGGTCGTGTATTTGGTAATGATATTCCAGTAGAATTTTCTGATGTACCTGGAGAATCTGTACTTGTAGGCGAATGGGCAAATAACCCAGGATTAGAAATTAATGATGAAATCATTTTTTCTATAGCATACGATTTGGTGAGTAGTGACAACTATGTAACAAGTGATAGTGGTTTAGACGATCAAGTTGAAACCGATTCAGAGTCGCACAGTTTCGCAATGACGTTACAAGGTCCTTCTAATGGTGTTAATATTGCTACGCTCGATTTATTAGGTGTTATGACGCCAGAATTACAACCAGTGAGATTTCCTGTAACATTTAGAGCAATAACTGTAGATGTTACCAATATTACAAACGATACCTATAATTCAAAATTTCCAACAGATGGAGAAATTGGTGATAATGATTGGATTGTTTTAAGATACGCAGATGTATTGTTATTATATGCTGAGGCCATATTAGCAGGTGCGGAAACCACCGCAGATCAGAGAGCTATTGATGCTTTTAATCAAGTTAGAGCAAGAGCAGGACTCGAAGAAGTCTTCGGTTTATTAACCAAACAAGAACTCTTAGAAGAAAGGCGTATGGAGTTTGTTTATGAAAATCAACGTCTATTCGATTTAATTCGATTTGGTGAAGCAGATAATGTGCTACAGCAATTTTCAATTGACAATAGTCTCAGTTATACAGCTGACAGAAAATATCTGCCTTTTCCACAAAGAGAAATAGATAATTTACCTAACTTTTATTCACAAAATAATGGTTACTAAAACGATAAGAATAATGAAAACAAATTTTTTAACCTTAAAGCTGGTTGTATTAACAGGTTTTTTATCACTTAGCGGTTGCGTAAGTGACGATTTAGCAGATATTGGAGATTTAGCAGATATTACAGGACCAACTCCATTTTATAATTTTAGTGAAAGAACTTTTGCTGAGTTCGACTGCGAAGAGAACGAGCTATCGGCTAATTATCAATTTAATTTTCAAGCAGGGTCCAACTTAGCAGTTAACGGTACAAAATATCAATGGAGCGTAACTGATAATTCTGGTGTTAGTGTTGTTATTGATTTGATTAATAAAGATTTACCGATTCTTGAACAACAAATAGAAGGAGTATTAGCTAATGTTATTGCGATCGAAGAAGATATAGCAGATATTCTGTTTAAAATACCATGTGAAGCAGATCCTGCTCGAGTAGTTGTGTTACAAGCTGAATTAGCGGACTTAGAGTTAGCGTTAATAGAAGCAGAAAATGCACTTACCGACGCCGAACTGCAAGCAGTAGCAGATTTAGAAGCTCAGATAACAGCATTAGCGCCTGCTACTTTGCAAGACCAAGAATTAATAATTGAGTTTCCTGGGCCAGGTACTTACAGTGTTGGTCTTACCGTTATTGATAATTTAGGTAAATCGGACGTAACTGAAAGAGCCGTAACAGTGTTGCAAGCAGTGCCGACAATTCCAGTACCAGAAATTGCTGAGCCTAGTTTTGAAGATAATAGCCTATTTGATGGCACAGGTGATGGAAGAGACTCTTGGAGAGCGCCAAGCAATTCGGCTTGGAGTCCTTTAGGTGGTGGTACTACAGTGATACAAATTAATACCGATTCTAGTCCTGGTGAAGGTGCAGATTTACCAGATGGCGTGCAAGCTGCTAAATTCCCTGGAGGCGGAGATCGAGTAGCTTATCAAGAAATTGAAGTGACACCTGGAGCAGAATATGTAATCACATATTTTACTGCATTTGAGGAAACATCGCTAGGTGATATTACAGTGTCTATTTTAACACCTAATACATCAAGTTACACAGAATCATTGTTAGAAGAGAACATTATTGCATCGCGTACTGATACCAATGTGGGTAGGGTTGATAATGTATTTAAACAACATTCCATAAATTTTGAGGCTGGAGAAAATGAATCTGTGATCATTTTTGTTACTAATTCTGGTGTAGAATCTAGATTAGATGCTTTTAATATCGTAGTTAGACAATAAAAAAATAATATTATGAGTCGTATATCAATAAAAAGAAACACACTAACTCTTATAGTCTTAGGTTTAATACTCACGGTTGTATCCTGTTATGATGATGGATTTGAGGAATTTGTTCCTCCTACAGGAAATATAAATAACATTCAACCCAACACGTTGTTTACCACAAGTACAGATGCAGATAATAGTTTAACACTAATATTTAGAAGTTTTTCAACAGACGCCGTCTCTTATTTATGGGATTTTGGTGATGGTAATACATCAACTGAGGCAAATCCAGATTATACTTACGCCACTGGTGGATTGTATACAGTAACTTTAACTACAACAAGTTCAGATGGTCTCGAAGCTACTGCAACAGCCGATGTCGCACCTATTTTTTTAGATTTCGATTTCACCACATTAGATTCACAAGTAACGTTCAATAATTTAACAACTGGTGCGAGCACATTAACTTGGGATTTTGGAGATGGTAATTCGGTAAGTTGGAACAGTGCAGAAGATACCGCAGAAGATCCAGATATTAGTCCGGTACACGGCTACTTAACTGAGGGTACGTTTCAGGCAACACTTACGGCAACTAATTTTCTTGGTAGAGAATTTTCCGTAACCAAAAGTATTACAGGTTTGGTGTTATCAACGATTCCTAACTTTACGTTTACAACATCTTCATTAACCGCTCAATTTACGGACGATTCGTTCTTAGCGGTTTCTCATAGTTGGGATTTTGGTGACGGTAATACATCTTCTGATGTTAACCCTATTCATACCTATGCCATGGCAGGAACTTATGATGTAACCTTAACAACAACGAACGAAGCCGGAGTGGAAAGAGATATTACAAAACCAGTACCTGTTGGAGGTATAGAACCGACGTTTGAAGTTGTGGTATTAAATAGTGACTGTAACGTGCATACAAATGAAACAGGTGATAATGCTGATGCTTGGGATATGACACCTAACGGTACGGTAGTTGATGATGTTTTAGGAGTAATAGATAGTCCTTACAATGCGCTATGGAACAATACCGCATTACAAGATTGGCTTGAAGCTAATTGTGGTGATGACAGTGAACAACCTGGTTCTACAAGTGATGGTAATAAATTTGGACCCGATGCTGGTGGCGGTAGAGGCGTAAAGCTGAATGAAACTTGTCGTCGTCTATATCAAGTTGTAACAGTAGAACCTGGCGTGGAGTATACCTTTACCATTCAATCGCGGTCTGAGGAAGTAGGCATTAACTCAGAAGTATTCATTTTAAACAATGAAATTGCAAGTGAGGATGTTATAAATACAACGGCTGGTATTGAAGCTAATACGGATGGTTATGCTTTAATAGATAATGACTATAATCCAACGAAGTCAACAAGCTCACTCGACACATTTACAACAACGACATTTACATTTGAAGCATCTTCAAATATTGCAGTAATTTATGTAAGAGCCTCAGCTGCTATTGATAGTAGTAATGAAGTGTTTTATGATAATATAGATATCATTACACCAGGATTTTAATTACGGTTTGTATAGATTGTTTTCTGGTATAATTGTTCACTATTGATTATTGAACTAAGTAGGTAGCTTTAATAATCAATAAAAAATTTAAAATGAAGAATTTAAAATTCACCTTTATTAGTTCTTTTCTAATTCTATTTTTAGTTAGTGTTGCTAACGCGCAATCTAATCAAGATAAATCTTCTAAAACGGTAAAAGTTGAAAAGAAGAAGAAAAAGAAAAAGAAAAAGAAAAAGGTGAAGCTACCTAAAATAGATTTGAGTCATTGGAAGGTAACGTTACCAGTAACAAGGGATGATGGAAAACCTTATGAGATAGATCCGCCTGAAATATTAGATTTCGCCTCAAACGAAATCGCTAGGCCATATATGTATATAGATTCAACCAAAGGCGCTATTGTTTTTCATGCAATGCCAACAGCGTCTACGACTAAAAACACAAAATACACCAGGTCAGAATTGAGAGAGCAAATGGTGCCTGGTGAAAATAATGTTAATTGGACGTTTGCTGATGGTGCTTACATGAAAGGTAAGATACAAATGGACGAAGTATCTCGAGATACTGATGGTAAATACCATAGAGTAATTATCATGCAAATCCATGGAAGGTTAACCAATGAACAGCGCGATTTAATTGGCGAAGATGATAATAACGCACCACCAATATTGAAGATTTATTGGGATAAAGGAAAAGTAAGAATAAAAACAAAACTTTTAAAGAATTTAAACGCCGTAGAACCAGAGATACTCCATGAGGATGCTTGGGATAATGATGAAGGTTTTAATTTTGAACAAGAAGTAGGATTTAGAAAATTTACGCTTGAAGTAGAAGTGTCAGATGGAAAAATGGTAGTTATTCTTAACGGTAATGAGTATAAAGTTTATGAAAATATCCACATGAAAAAATGGGGAATCTTTGAAAATTATTTTAAGGCAGGAAATTATTTTCAATCTAGAGATGAAGGTTCATACGCTAAAGTAAGATTTTACGAACTAGAAGTTAGTCATTAAATTGGTTTATTTGAGTTTAGTCGCTTATTGAATTCTGCAATTGTAATGCAAATTCGTGTAGAATTCTTTAAGCACTATTAATAAAATGTTCGTAAGAATTTAATGTATTATTTGCATAAATTTGTATCAATGTGGGTAATCAACTTATAATTTTAGAAATATGAAATTGAAAATATTAGCGAAGAATGATAATAAAAGTGTCCAGAAAACGATAATTTCTAAAATTGGAGATTTAATTAATCATAAAAATCTCGAACCTGGTGATAAGTTGCCATCAGAAAGAATGTTATCTGAAAAATTTGGAGTCACAAGAAGTAATGTTAGAGAGGCAATTCAAAAGTTAGAATTTTATGGATTGCTAGATTCAATTCCGCAAAGTGGAACATTCGTAGCTAATATAGGTGTCATTGCTATGAATGGCATGATTGAAGATATTTTAAGACTAGAAGATCCAGATTTTAAATCGTTAGTTGAAACAAGAATCTTATTAGAACTTAAAACCGTTCGTTTAGCTGCAATTAGAAGATCAGAAGAGGATTTAAATAAAATAAAAGAGGCGTTAGACGCCTATACAGAAAAGGTGTTAGATGGAGAAGATGCAGTCCAAGAAGACTTATTATTTCATTTAGCAATTGCTAAGGCCAGTGGAAATAGTACCATGAATACCTTTATGCTAATTATAACACCTGGAATTATTACAAATTTTGAAAAATATCATGTTTGCGATAAAGGATTGTCGCAACGCGGAATTAAAGAGCACGAAGAGATATTTGATGCTATAAAAAAACAAAAACCGCAACTAGCAAAGGCAAAAATGAAAGAACATTTTGGTGTGTTATATCAATATTGCTATAATGTTTAATTCTTAATAATTAGGGTGTACTAAATTTATATGAAAACTAAAGGATTAAGATGGTGGGTAGTCGGACTTGTGGCTTTGGCTGCAGTTATAAATTATATTGATAGGCAAGCTTTTGGTGCGCTGTGGCCAGAAATAGCTAAAGAGTTATTTCCAGACATGGGACCAGACGATACAAAAGCTATATATGGAACTATATCTGCTATATTTATCTTGGCTTATGCTGCAGGTCAGACAATATTTGGAAAAATTTTCGATTGGATAGGAACTAGAATAGGGTTTGCTTTGTCCATAGGAATTTGGTCTCTAGCAACAATGGTTCATGCATTTGCAAAAGGCATGGTAAGTTTCTCAATATTTAGATCAATTTTAGGAATTGCAGAAGCTGGTAACTGGCCAGGTGCTGCAAAGGCAAATGCAGAATGGTTTCCTACAAAGGAACGTGCTTTAGCTCAAGGTATATTCAATTCTGGCGCAGCTATTGGAGGCATAGTTGCCTATCCAATAATTGGTCTTCTTTCGGTTTATTTATCATGGCAATCCATATTTATATGTGTAGGATTAGTTGGTTTGTTATGGTTGTTACCATGGTTATACATTGTAAAATCACCACCAGAAAAACATCCTTGGCTATCAAAAGATGAAAAGTTGTACATTCTATCTGGACAAAAAAATCAAGACATTGACGAAGATGGTAATTTTGATGAAGGATATGCCCCAGACACAGGAGAATTACTTAAACATAAAGAGAGTTGGGGAGTTATAATAGCCTCAGCTGCTATAGACCCAATTTGGTGGTTATTCATAGTATGGATTCCTATATACCTTAATGAGGTGTTTGGATTAGATGTAAAAGAAATTGCATTTTCTGCATGGGTTCCTTATGTCGGTGCAATGCTAGGAGCATGGTTTGGTGGCCTTTTAGCTCAAAATAGATTGAGTTCAGGATGGGCGGTCAATAAAACACGAAAAATGGTAATTACTTTGGGTTGTTTAATGATGATTCCTTGCTTCTTCCTATTAAAAGCGCCTGGATCAGCTATAAATGCAGTAATGATTATGGCTGTGCTATTATTTGGTTTTCAAACTGCCATCGGTAATGTACAGACATTACCAAGTGATATGTTTAGTGGAAAAGTAGTAGGAACGCTATCTGGATTTGCAGGAACGGCTGCTAAATTAGGAGCGTTTGGATTGACCTTTTTAATACCAACAATAACTAAAGGCGGAAATTACACACCAGCTTTTTTAATAGGTGGAGCTTTAGCTATAATAGCGCTTTTAGCTGTTTGGTTATTGTGCCCAAAAATAGAACCGCTTGAAGCAAAATAATAATATAAATTTTAAATATAATATGAGTAATAATAAAGGAAAAGTAGCAATAATTACAGGTGCTACAGGAGGAATTGGTTTCGAAGTGTCAAGACGTTTAGGTAAAGATGGCTATACCGTTGTTTTAAATGGTATAGATAATGAGGCTGGAGCGGAAAGAATTAAAGAGCTTACTGCAGAAGGTATAACAGCCGAATACTATGGATTCGATGTTACAAAAGAAGACCAAGTAGCGTCAAATATCAAAGCAATTGGTGAGAAATATGGTAAAATTGATGTTTTAGTAAACAATGCTGGTGGACTTGGTGGAAGGTCTCGATTTGAAGAAATGACAACAGATTTTTACAGAAATGTAATGGCGTTAAATTTAGATTCAGTATTCTTTGCTTCAAGAGCAGCTATACCTTTTCTTAAAAAAGGAGAACATCCTTCTATAATTAATTATACATCGAATGCAGGGTGGACTGCTGGTGGACCAGGAGCAGGAATCTACGGAACATCTAAAGCTGGTGTACATGCCATAACTAGAGCCTTAGCAAAAGATTTAGCCGAATACGGAATTAGAGCAAATGCAGTATCTCCAGGAACAATTGATACTCCTTTTCACGCTCAAATTAAATCAACTAAACCAGAAGTTTTTGCATCTTGGGCTAATAACATCATGTTAGGAAGATTAGGTCAGCCAGAAGATGTTGCTGGAGTTATTTCATTTTTAGCAAGTAAAGATGCTTCATTTATAACTGCTGAAACGATTCAGATTGGTGGTGGTCAAGCATTAGGTATTTAATAAGTCTTAAACATATTTTTAGTTTTAATACAAGTAAGTGGTGGAGAGTTGATTTTCTCTACCACTTTTTATTTAATGTGTTTAAAACAGCCTTATTTGGGATGTATCAATTAAAAATAATCCGCTAAAAAAGGTCTTTTTGATTGTCTTTATAGGGTAAATGTAACACTATGAAAAACTTTATCGGTAAGGATTTTTTATTATAAACAGAGGTGGTAGAAATCTTATATCATACGCATACAAAGTCGCTTGCTATAAATAGATTATCATAATCACTTATCTCCAAAACAAATTGCAGAAGACCAGCAATTTGAAAACATTACACAAGTATGGTTAGCTAGTGATCATCATAAATGGCGCGCAATGCCTGCCTTTGGTATAAATGAAAAGCACATTACTGGAAAAGCTTCGGATAAAGACGAGTTTTTAAAATGGGCAGAAGTGCTACCATTTATAATCTGATATCCATTATATCACTGGACACATTTAGAATTAAAGAATTATTCAGATTAATTCTGTATTAAACCTATGTCTGAGTTATCATTGTTAGCTTTTAGTAATGGTGATTTTTCGCTAGGAATATAGTTGTCTTTATCGTCCCATTTCGGATTCTTATAAACCATATTTACTTTCTGAGCTCCTTGGCTCACTTTAGGGAAACCACTGTCATGAAATAAACAATCTTTAATGATGTTTTTTAAACCTTTTATTTCAATGGGTTTAAGTGCTTTGTAGCTATTTATAAATACAGAATTAGCGATCGTCACCTCATTGATTCCTTTAGTTCGTATAATTTTACCTTTTTCAGTATTGGCAATAGCGTCAAACACACTATTATTAATCGTAATCTTACCACCTTCAATATCAACGTTAGGAATGTTTCTGGTGTAGTTAATAGCATATTCCTCAATATTTTTAAAGATACAGTTGTCGATGTTAATCGCTAAGGCATTGTATTTACCTATTTCTTTTTCATAAGATAAATTTAGCCCTCTATAACTATCTAAAAATTGACAATTTTTAAATACTAACTCTGATGCTAGCGTGCCTAAATACGCTTTAAAGATGCTGCCTCCATTGGTATTTGTAAAGTTTTTAAAAGTGCAATTTTCTGCATAAAAGGTATAACTACCAGATGCCATTTCGTCTGGAGAAACAACTGCATACTTCGGTTTTTCGCTATGATCTCCATCTACAATGATGTGTTTCAATCTTAACGATGCACCTTCATTTATTCTAAAGAAATAATTGAAGCCTTTCTCAATTCCGTCTTCCATCTTTAGAATGGTACCACCATTAGAATCGCCGTTAAGTATAATATTTTTGCTAATTTTCAAGCTTTTGCCAAATTCATAAACACCGGGTTTTAGTGTAATTTCGTCTCCATCTGTAGCTTTTTTTAATGCGTTTGATAACGTGTTTACACCTGGTTCTACAATTAAGTCTTTAGGATCTGTGGCAGGAGGCACAATATTAGGTCTCCAACCTGGCCCTGTGCGTAATCTTAAAGCAATAGGTAGTTCTGTACTATTTAGGTTAAACGCACCTGCAACATACGTGTTTCGGTCTGAAAGTAATATATCCTTATCAGGACTTTTAGCTGTTTTTGAAACTGCCTTTAAGGCCGGATTATTCTCCGTAGGAAGCGGTAAAGATTTTACAATTGCCCAATTAATAGAGGTTTGAGTAAAATATTTGGTGTCAACTGTAGAAGGACTATCAACGATATTTCCACTAAACGTAATGCCCTCCGCAGTGTCTAATATATTTAAAATAGTGCCTTCTTGGGTATTAGAAATTACATTATTTGCAAAGACTGTATTGATAGGTGGTAAGGTTTTTTCATCATCTTTGCCAGCACCAAAAGTCATAGGTCCGCAATTGATAAGGGTATTATTTTGAATATCAACATTGTTAACTTGATGATATCTATTTAAAGGAGAATTTGGGACACCATTCATAATAACAATAGGGCCTCTATAACCATCACCTGCTAATCCTAAAAAAAGATTATTTCTTATAATATGATTAGCGTTTATAACTCTAACACCACCAGTACCAGATACATTATTTCCTAAAAACACATTATGCTCTACTAAGGCGCCATTGCCATGTCTTAACGTTAAAGTCCCTTTACTCTCAATAAAAATGTTATTTCTAAAAATGTTATCTCCAGATTTGTTGGAAATAATTTCTATTTCACCATTACATTGTTTAAAGGTGTTACTTTCCACAATAGTTTTAGATGATTTCATAGAATTGTCGCTGGTGCCTATTCTAATAGTTTCACCTCCATTTTCACCAAGTTCTGGTCGTGGTCCAAAATAATTATAGTCTATTTGATGGTTGTTTTCTATATGCTCATCACCTTTTAGCCAAACCACCAGTGTAGTACCCGAAGACATTTTTCCGGTAAAATTATTATGATCAACACGATTATTTTTTCCCATAAATCTACCCAATGGTTTTTAATGCCATCTTCTACACTAAAATAAGAGATAGTAGAATTTGTAAAACGGCAATTATTAGCAAATTCCTTAGAATCTTTTCTAAATTGAACCACATATTTTGAGGTCGATTTACCGTCTTTAAACCATAATCCACTCACAATAACGTGGCTGCCGTAAATACTTAAGCTAGAGTCTCCTGTAAGTATCACTTCACCAGCAGTTTCTGCCTTAACGATAATAGGGTTTTCTTTTGTGCCATTGCCATAAGCATTTAGTTTTGTGTCTTTCCATTCTCCATTTTTTAGAATGATTGTGCCACCCTCTGAAACTGTTTTTATGGCTTCATTATATTCCGAAATATTTGCAACTACTAAATCTTGTGCAAAGCTGAAGTTTATAAATAAAAATAAACCTGAAATTAGAAGTATGTGTTTTGTTCTCATGTTAAAATGTTGTTTTCCTAGGTGTTGTTACCAAAAATGATTCCAATTTTAGTGCTGAATAATTTTTTATTGAATCAGTTCTTTAGCATTTTAAATCTTGTTTGTTGTCTTAATAAGACGATGCCCTTACTATAAGTTCGGCTTCAAGAATTATTTTATTTAAAGTTTGTTTTGTTTCAGGATTTGCAACTCTATTCAGAAATGCTTCAGCCGCAAGACGTCCAATAGCTTTACTATTCTGATCTACACTTGTAATTGAAGGTGTTACTAAAGCCGTGAAAGGTTCATTACCAAAACCAACAAGTCTCATATCTTCAGGAACATTAAGTTGGTGTTCTTTTAGCACTTGCAATGCACCTAAGGCAGCATAATCACCAGCAACGTATACAGCGTCGGGTCTTTTATTTAGGTTTAATAATTTTGTCATTTGGTGCCTGCCATCCTCTAATGTTAAAGAACTTTCAATAATTAAATCATTATCTAAAGGAAGATTATATGTTTTAATCGCATCGATATAACCTCTAATTCTATTATTAAAAATTCGTGTGCGTCTAAAACCACCGATATGCGCAATCCGCTTGCAACCTTTTGAAACCAAATGTTTAATAATCATTTGGCTACTATCATAATCATTTATGCCAACGTAATCTACATTAAGGTTATTCTCACCGCGATCAAATAAAATTAACGGTATCCCTTTAGTTTTAATTTTTTCATAAAACGATAAATCGACTGTTTCGTTCGCCATCGAAGCAATGATACCATCAACTTGAGTATATAAAAGTGTGTCAATATTAGTGCACTCTTTTTTAAACGATTCATTAGATTGGGTAATAATTACATTGTAACCAGCTTTATGAAGCACTTCTTCCATATGCTCTAAAACGGAAGAGAAAAAATTGCTATTTGTACGCGGCACAATGACACCAACTAAATTACTTTTTCCTTTTCTTAGGGCACTTGCCAAGTGATTGGGTTGGTAATTTAATTCTTTAGCAATACGCTTAACTTCTGCTTTTGTTTTAGCACTAATCCTTGAGTCATTGTGCATGGCTTTAGAAACTGCTGCAGTTGAAATATTGAGCACATTTGCAATGTCTTTTAGAGTCGTTCTTTTTTTATTCGCCAAGTTTTTATATATTTGCTTAATCGTTTAAGCAAAATTAAGGTTTTAACTATAAAAATCAAAGCAATACTGTTTTGATTTCTTTTTAAATGTTTTGCTTAATCGATTAAGCTGTTAAAAATTATTTATAAATAAAACTTATATTCAGAATGAAAAAAGTAGTCACTTTTGGAGAGATTATGCTAAGATTAGCACCTCAACAATTTTTAAGATTTTCGCAGGCATCAAGTTTTGATGTGGTTTATGGCGGAGGAGAATCTAACGTAGCAGTATCACTAGCCAATTACGGTGTACCAGTGGATTTTGTAACGCGTTTACCAAAAAATGATATTGGTCAGTGTGCCATGATGGAAATGCGTAAAAGAGGTGTTGGTGTAGATAAAATTATTTATGGTGGAGATCGTTTAGGGATTTATTTTTTAGAAACAGGTGCTGTAAGTAGAGGAAGTAAAGTGGTTTATGATCGCGCACATTCAGCAATTTCTGAAATTAAGCCAGGTATGGTCGATTGGAAATCTGTTTTTAAAGATGTGGCTTGGTTTCATTGGACAGGTATTACACCAGCAATTTCTCAAGGAGCAGCAGATGCTTGTTTAGAAGCGGTGAAAGTGGCTAGCGAAATGGGAGTTACGATTTCTACAGATTTAAATTATAGAGCTAAACTTTGGACATTTTGTGACGAAGCGCATAGAGAAAAAATAATGACAGAACTAACGTCTTATTGTGATGTTGTTCTAGGAAACGAAGAAGATGCTGAAAAGCATTTTGGAATTCATCCTGAAGGTTTAGATGTGCACAAGCATGGACATGATGTAAAAGCAGAAGCATTTTTATCGGTTTGTAAGCAAATGATGGAGAAATTCCCACGAGCTAAAAAAGTAATTACAACACTTAGAGGATCCATTTCTGCATCTCACAATACTTGGGCAGGAGTTTTATACGATGGTAAAAAAATGTACGAAACACGTCAGTATCAAATCACAGATATCGTGGATCGTGTTGGTGGAGGAGATTCATTTATGGGAGGTTTAATTTATGGTTTATTAAAATACCCAGAAAATGATCAAAATGCTCTAGATTTTGCTGTTGCAGCATCGTGTTTAAAACATACCATTAAAGGTGATGCTAATTTAGTAACCGTTGCAGAAGTAGAAAAATTAATGGGTGGAGACGCTTCAGGACGCGTGGCGCGTTAAAAATGCTCCTTTTATTTTCTCAAGAGAGGAAAGAAAATGGATAACTAAATAATTAACTAAAAAAAGTCCTTCCGAAAGGAAGGATTTAAGATGCGAATATGGCAAATTATACAAGAATAGAAGTGGCAAACGTTATGAAGCAAACAGGTTTAGTGCCTTTGTTTTATAATTCGGATTTAGAAGTAGGTAAAAAAGTAATTAAAGCGACTTACGATGGTGGTGCGCGTTTATTAGAATTTACAGCAAGAGGTGATTTTGCTCACGAAGTTTTTGGTGAACTTAATAAGTGGGTACTTAAAGAATTACCAGGAATGATAATGGGAGTTGGTTCTGTAACTGATGCAGCATCAGCATCTCGTTTTATGGCTTTAGGCGCAAATTTTATTGTGACTCCAGTACTAAGAGAAGATATTGCACTTGTTTGTAATAGACGTAAAGTGGCATGGTCTCCAGGCTGTGGGTCTCTAACTGAAATATGCCGAGCAGAAGAGTTAGGTTGTGAGGTTGTGAAGTTATTTCCAGGAGGTATTTATGGACCCGATTTTGTAAAAGCAATTCGTGGACCTCAACCTTGGACAAGCATTATGCCTACAGGTGGAGTATCGCCAACGCGCGAAAATCTTGAAGGCTGGTTTAAAGCTGGTGTAACTTGCGTTGGTATGGGATCTAAGCTTATTGCCAAAAATGCGGAAGGCAATTATGATTTAGCTAAAATTGAGTCTGATACCAGAAATGCATTAGCTATAATAGATGATTTAAAATCATAAGCATTGAAGTCGTCGGTTGTTACTATAAAACAAATTTCGTCTTTATCGGGATATTCCATATCTACGGTATCTAAAGCGTTAAATGATAAATTTGAAATAAGTACAACCACAAGAGAAAAAATAAAAGCAATAGCAAAGCGGCATAATTATGTTCCTAATAATTATGCCGTTTCTCTTAGAAACAGAACAACAAAATCTATTGCCGTAATATTGCCTAAAGTTACTGAAGAATGTTACAGTCATGCACTTTGTCATCTTCAAAAGTCAGCTGAACGTTTAGGCTATAGAATATTATTTTTTCAATCGTTTGATTCTAAAAGCAAAGCGTTAAATTACATTAAGAAATTTAGTGACGGTTCTATTGATGGGATCATTATGATATCAAAAGATCATATAGAAGCAAACGCTTATACACACAATTATATTCCTGTAGAAGCGCTGCATATAACAAGAAATGAATCTCTTGAAAATATAAAAGGGCGTTGTATAAATAGTTTGGCTAAATTATTACAACGAGCTGAGGTTTAGTATAATGTATCTTAAAACTCACCTCTATTCTTTTGCATGAAGGCTTATTTTATAAGACATTTTAAGACTTTAATTTGGCGTTTGTTTTTTGTAAAAACGATATAATATAATCCTGAAGTTAATTCCGATACATCTAGTTTATTTTCAGTCAGGCGTTTTTCAATAGGAATTATTTCACCTAAAGTATTGTACAAAATAATAGCATCGTAATCCTCTTTATTAGCATTTTTAAAAGTGATACTATTTTTTGCTGGGTTAGGCACTAGTGTAATTTCATCTGGTGCTATTTCGAAATCAGAAATGGATAATTCGTCAATCTCTTCAATACTAAAATTATTAAAAAGAACTTCTTCGTCCCTTAGGTCATCGATATTAATCAGACTTCTATAAATTCCCCATTTAGGCCGTGCAAAATCTGCACCATCTTGCCAAGTATCGATAGCATTGTTGTTGTAACTTAAAAGTATGGAATCGTCGGAAACACGTTTAAGTTCAATAGTATAGCTTCCTGTATCACTAAAGGTGATTATTTCGGTCGCTTCTACCCAATGACCTCTAAATAAATCAAGATTTGCAGTTTGTATCGTGGATTGGTTGTTGGTTGGTGTATATCTTAGTTCAATACGATCTGGTGTTGCTTTTCTTGCAGTAATAGTAATCATAGGAATAGAGGCAAATGAGCCACCTACAGATTTTATTTGATGAAGATGCGTAAAATTAGGAGACACCTGAAATCCAACAGGAAGTTTAAACCTCCATTTATATTCAACGGTTTCTCCAAGAGTCGCTTTGAGATCATCTGGAGATTGACTATAGGTTTTAATTTCGGTACGTTGTCTATCAAAATTTTGACAACGATCGTTATCAGGAATTTTGTGAGCAAAAAAACGAAAGACGTTTTCATTTAACTCAGTATCAAATATTTCATCTATATGCCTTCCAAATGCGTTATGAACGCAATCAGGTACCTCTACAACATTGTAGTTTGGTGCTAAAACCGCATTAATATCTTCATAGGTGTTTCCAGTGCCATTAGCATTCAAAATGGTTTGAGACCAAATAAAAGGAAACATTGCAAGTAAGAGATATAAGGTAAAAATTATTTTTTTCATAAGTTCAAGCATTTAGAAGTTAATAGTTTGACCACAAGTTTTAGCACGAATCTCTTCAATAAGTAAAATTATTTTTTATATTTGGTAAACCAGTTTGGTAAACCAATTCAAATTTATTAAAAAAGGTATTAATAAAAACTAAAAACAGACTAATTATGAAAACAAAATTACTTTTTACTTTATTATTTGTAACGGCTTTGGGATTTTCTCAATCGTTTAGTAATATTCCTACAGGGACAGGGTATTACATTAACAAATTAATGGTGAGTCCTAATGGTTCTGACTTAACTAATGAGTTAATAGAAGTTAGAGGGCCAGCAAATGAGATTATTCCTTCCGACTTATGGTTAATTGTTATCGACGGAGACGGTAATGCTAGTAATTATGGTAAATCTACTGCAGAAATTCAACTTGGAGATGGTACCAGAACATTTGGTGCAAATGGTATATTTGCTATTGTTTGTAACTATACTGATGAAAACACCAATGAAGTTACCACAAATCCTTACGGAGCATTGATGGATTCTGATGCTACTGTACTAACAATTGAATTAACAGGTAATGATGTTACAGGTGGTAGTTCTAGTAACGTGTCTTCTCAAACACCTGATATAGGTTACAATGGTAATTTTGCTGATGCTTCAGGAACTTACATGTTAATTCAAAGTACTAACGATCCTGATGGTGTTGCCATAGATGGACCAGAATCAGGTGATGGTTTGGCATTTGATGGTAATATCGATGCCACTGGAGAACACACCTCTTGGATCCTTTACGATTCAGTATCTTATTTAGATGATGATAATGAAAATGGTTTAGATGAAAGAGGTTATGGACAGATTGTATTTGCTCAAGATATGGCTGCTAATGGCTCTTTTCAAACAGCTACTGCAGGAGCTACTGTAGTTGATTTTCCATTTTCAGATCCACATATCATCATAAGACAAGGTACTAACACAGGTTATACTACTGATGATTGGGCTATTGCAGATACAGATGGTAGTTCACCTGATTGGGAATTTAAATCAGATGCTGCATTACCAGCTGCTTTTCAAGATTGGGCAGGTATTAATACGGTTTATGGAGCTTTAAATCCAACAGCAACGACCTTATCGGATACTGATTTTGAGATTTCAGACGGATTTAGTATCTATCCAAACCCTGCAAAAACAAACCTTTATATCAAGGCAACTGACAATGCACAAATCGATGCGGTTGAATTTTACAATATTCTTGGTAAAAATGTTTTAACAACATCGCTTTTAGTTAATGATGCTATTGATATCTCTGAATTAGCTTCAGGTATTTATTTAGTTAAAATAAATGCTGGTAATAATTCGGTAACGAAACGTATTATAGTAGAATAATTATTTACACTAGATTGATTGATGAAAAGGACAACTTTATTTTTAAGCTGTCCTTTTTTTCTTGAATAAAATATGTTTAATTGGTTAGTTTTATTGTTTTAATTAACCCTAAATATTTAAGAGACTTACAATTTGAAAAAAGCGATACCATATATGATAATTAGTGCTTTGGCATTTACATTTTTAAATGTATTTGTGAAGTCTCTAAATAGCTTTAGCGTTTATCAAATTGTGTTTTTTAGATCTGTAGGGTCTTTATTTTTTACCATACCTTTTTTATTAAAAAATAGGATTTCTCTTTTAGGCAATCAGAAAGGTTTACTAGTAATACGAAGTGTAGTGGGTCTTATTTCAATGACCTTATTCTTCTTGTCTTTAAAATATATTGCTATGGGAACTGCAGTTTCCATACGCTACATAGCACCAATTTTTGCTGCTTTTTTTGCTTTGATAATCCTTAAAGAAAAAGTAAAATTGATACAATGGATGTTTTTTGCTATTGCTTTTTCTGGAGTTGTAATTCTTAAAGGCTTTAATACCGACATGCAAATAGAAGGTATCCTTTTCGCTTTGGTTTCTGCTGTTTTTGCAGGTTTAGTTTATATTACCATTAGAAAGATAGGAAATCGCGATCATCCTGTCGTTGTGGTTAATTATTTTATGGTCATTTCTGCGGTTGTAGGAGGACTTCTTTCTATCAATGGTTGGATAAATCCTAAAGGCCAAGAATGGTTAATTTTATTGAGCCTTGGTGTTTTTGGATATTTCGCACAACTTTACATGACAAAAGCCATGCAAGTAGGAGAGACCAATCAAGTGGCTCCGTTAAAGTATCTCGAAGTTATTTTTACTATTATAATAGGCTTAATCTGGTTTAAAGAGATTTATACACTTTGGAGTTTGGTAGGAATTTTACTGATTGTTTTAGGTTTAACCTTGAATGTTGTTACTAAGTCTTCTAAAAAATAAAAGTCCATATAGTTCTAAAACAACTCAGCAGCAACAGCCTGTATATTATCACTCTTTCCCATAGAGTAATAATGTAATACTTCGATACCTGCTTTTTGAAGCTCTTTTGATTGTTCAATACACCATTCAATTCCCACTTGTCTCACTGCTTTATTGTCTTTACATTTTACGATATCTATGATAAGATCTTCTGGTAAATCCACGTGAAAACGATGCGGAATGAGATTCAATTGTTTTCTGGTAGCAATAGGTTTTAAACCAGGTATTATAGGAATTGTAATCCCTTCTTTTCGGCATTTGGCAACAAAATCAAAATATTTTTGGTTATCAAAAAACATCTGTGTTACAATATATGTGGCTCCGTTTTTAATTTTCTTTTTTAAGAAATGAATATCACTGTCTAAACTTGGCGCTTCCATGTGTTTTTCTGGATAACCTGCGGTACCAATACAAAAATTTGTTGCCGAACTGTTTTGTAAATCTTCATCTAAATAGCAACCATTATTCATGTCATTAATTTGCGCAGTCAGTTCGCTCGCAAAAGAATGCCCTTCTTTTTCAGGTTTAAAATACGTCTCGCTTTTTACGGCATCTCCACGCAAGGCCATTACATTTTCAATACCTAAAAAATCAAGGTCAATTAAGAAATTTTCTGTGTCTTCTTTAGTAAAACCACCACACAAAATATGAGGAATCGCATCGACTCCATATTTATTTTGAATAGCGGCACAAATACCAACCGTTCCAGGTCGTTTTTTAACCACTTGCTTTTTTAAAAGTCCGTTTTCTACTTCCTTAAAAACATATTCTTCTCTGTGATAGGTGACATCAATAAATGGCGGTTTAAATTCCATTAAAGGGTCAATATTATCAAAAATAGATTGAATGTGTTGCCCTTTTAAAGGTGGCAAGATTTCGAAGGAAAATTGTGTTTTTCCTTTAGCGTTTTCTATGTGTTCTGTTACTTTCATACATATGCCTGCGAAAGCAGGTATCTTTTTAATTAAAACTCAATTTGTTTTTCATTTTGGCGTTATTTTTTACTCATACCTGCCAGGTTTTAGAAACCTTGCAGGATCGCAAAAAGTAAGGCTTTCACTACGCGCTTTTTCCAAAAAAGCAAAAGAGCTCAAACATGCCGTTCAACTGCGAAGCAATCACGATTTCCTATTTAATTAAATAGAAATAAATGAGTAATCCTAACGCAGTAATCACGATCTAAAAGACCTCAAAGGTTTTTAAAACCTTTGAGGTCTAACCAAACGAGAAAATCAGTCACTGATATTTGGATTTAGCCATTTTTCAGCCGCTTCAATTGAAATATGTCTACGTTTACTGTAATCTTCAACTTGATCTTTAGTTATTTTTCCTAGTCCAAAATACCTAGCTTCAGGATTAGCAAAATAGTAACCACTTACGCTTGCAGCAGGCCACATGGCTAAACTTTCAGTAAGTTTTACTCCGATGTTTTCTTCAACATTTAAAAGTTTCCAAATGGTGTTTTTTTCTAAATGATCTGGACAAGCAGGATAACCAGGTGCTGGTCGAATACCTTTGTAATTTTCCTTAATTAATTCTTGATTAGAAAGATTTTCATTTTGAGCATAATTCCAATGTTTGGTTCGTACTTCCTTATGTAAATACTCTGCAAAAGCCTCTGCTAAACGATCTGCTAATGCTTTTATCATTATAGAATTATAATCATCAAGGTTCGCTTCAAATTGTGCTGCTAATTCTGCGGTTCCAAATCCGGTTGTTACACAAAAGCAACCCATATAATCTTGTTTTCCGGTCGCTTTTGGTGCAATGAAATCTGCTAAGGCAATGTTTGGCTTTCCTTCCGATTTTTTGGATTGTTGACGAAGGGTTAGGAATTGTAATTTGTCTGGTTGAGCGTAGTCGAGACCTTCGTTTTTTGACCTAGAATTCGAGACCTCTCGACTGCGCTCGAGGTGACAGCCTTCTATATTTATTTCAATATCATCATCATTAATGGTATTCGCTTCAAACAATCCGAAAATGGCTTTTGCTTTCAGAAGTTTTTCATCAAAAATACGTTTCAGTAAGTCTTGTGCATCAGCAAATAAATCTGTGGCTTGTTCGCCAACAACATTGTCCGTTAAAATTTCTGGATATTTTCCGTGCAAGTCCCAACTTCTAAAAAAGGGTGACCAATCGATAAAATCTTCAAGTTTTGTAATGTCGAAGTCTTCTAAAATTTGAATGCCTAGTTGCTGAGGTTTTACAATTTCAGAAGTATTCCAATCAATTTTAAATTTGTTTTTCCGAGCCTCTTTTATCGTTAGATATTCTTTCTTTCTGGTTCGTTTTAAAAATTGCTCTCGGAAGGCATCATAATCTTCACGAATCTGATTTTTATAGAGTTTACTGTCTTCCTGAAGTAAATCTCCAACCACAGTAACTGCTCGTGAAGCATCATTAATATGAACCACAGTATTGCTATAATGTGGTGCAATTTTTACGGCAGAATGTGCTCTAGATGTGGTTGCTCCACCAATGATAAGCGGTATTTTTACGTTTTGTTTTTCGAGTGCTTTAGAGACGTAAACCATTTCATCTAAAGACGGTGTAATTAAACCACTCAATCCTATAATATCAACATTTTCTCTAATCGCAGTTTCAATAATTTTTTCCGGAGGCACCATAACGCCAAGGTCAATAATTTCGTAATTATTACAGCCTAAAACGACACTGACAATATTTTTTCCAATATCATGCACATCACCTTTAACGGTTGCCATTAAAATTTTACCTGCAAATTCTTGTTTACCGTCTTTTTCAGCTTCAATAAATGGTTGCAAATAGGCAACAGCCTTTTTCATCACACGAGCTGATTTTACAACTTGCGGCAAAAACATTTTACCGCTTCCAAATAAATCGCCTACCACATTCATACCAATCATTAAATGCCCTTCGATAACATGGATGGGTTTATCAGAAGCCAATCGTGCTTCTTCAACATCTTCTATGATAAATTTATCAATACCTTTAACCAAACCATGCGTGATGCGATCTTGCAATGCATTATTTCGCCATTCCAATGCCGCCAAATTTCGTGCGGACAATTCGCGTACGGACAAGTCGCGACTTGTCCCTACCGATTCCGCAAATTCCATCAATCGCTCCGTGGCATCATCCCTCTTATCAAACAACACATCTTCAACCCTTTCCAACAAATTCTTATCAATTTCATCATAAATCTCGAGCATAGTCGGATTTACAATGCCCATATTCATGCCATGTTTAATAGCATGATATAAAAATGACGAATGCATAGCTTCACGAACCGTATTATTTCCTCTAAATGAAAAGGACACATTACTTACTCCTCCAGAAACATTAGCATAAGGTAAATTTTCTCGAATCCATTTGGTGGCTTCAAAAAAGTCGATAGCATTTCTGCGATGTTCATCCATTCCTGTTGCGACAGGGAAAATATTAGGATCGAAAATAATATCTTGAGGTGGAAAATTAAGTTCGTTAACCAGAATATGGTACGAGCGTTTACAAATTTCTATACGTCTGTTGTAATTATCTGCTTGGCCATCTTCATCAAAAGCCATCACCACAACGGCTGCGCCATAACGTTTAATGAGTTTGGCGTGGTGTTTAAATTCGGCTTCGCCTTCTTTTAAACTGATAGAATTAACGACGCATTTTCCTTGAGCCACTTGCAAACCAGCTTCAATGATTTCCCATTTAGAGCTATCGATCATGAGAGGAATTCTGGAAATATCAGGTTCTGAGGCGATGAGATTTAAGAAGGTGGTCATGGCATAAACACCATCGAGCATGCCTTCATCCATGTTTACATCTAGAATTTGCGCGCCACCATCGACTTGGTCTCTGGCGACTTCTAAGGCTTCATCGTATTTCTCTTCCTTTATTAAACGAAGGAATTTTCGAGAACCTGTAACGTTGGTGCGTTCGCCAATATTTATAAAATTACTTTCAGGTGTAACAACTAAAGGTTCTAAGCCAGATAGCGTTAAATATTTCTTACAATCAGATGCTGCCATTATGCTAATTCTTGAATTAATCTTGGGTTGTAGCGCTTTGCAACTTCTGCTATCGCTTTTATATGCGCAGGACTGGTACCACAGCAACCACCAATAATATTAATAAGATTATCTTTAAGATAGTCTTCAATATATTGCTGCATTTGTGCTGGTGATTCATCATATTCTCCAAAAGCATTCGGTAGGCCTGCATTTGGGTGAGCAGAGGTATAAAATTCAGTTTCGTTAGATAAACGTTGTAAATAAGGTTTTAATTGTTGTGCACCAAGTGCGCAATTAAAGCCAACGCTAAGTAAAGGAATATGAGATACGGAGGTTAAAAATGCTTCAACAGTTTGGCCAGATAAAGTTCTACCCGAAGCATCTGTAATGGTGCCAGAAACCATGATTGGAATATCGATGTGTCGTTCCTCTTTAACTTCTTCAATAGCAAATAATGCGGCTTTTGCGTTCAAGGTGTCAAAAATAGTTTCTACCAAAAGTACATCAACACCTCCATCGATTAAGGCTTCAACTTGCTGTTTGTATGCGATTCGCAATTCATTAAAAGTAATCGCTCTATACTCTGGTCGATTCACATCTGGTGATAGACTGGCTGTTTTGTTGGTGGGTCCAATACTCCCAGCTACAAAACGTGGTTGTTCAGGATTGGCTTTAGTGAATCTATCAGCAACCTGTTTGGCTATTTTGGCAGATTCGAAATTGAGTTCATAAACCAAATCTTCCATGTCGTAATCTGCCATGGCGATTGTAGTCCCAGAAAACGTGTTGGTTTCTACAATATCTGCGCCTGCTTCAAAATATTTAGTATGAATTTCTGCAATGGCTTTCGGTTGGGTTAAGGACAATAAATCGTTATTTCCTTTTAAGGACGATGGATAGTCTTTAAAACGTTCGCCTCTAAAATCGTCTTCAGAGAAATTGTACTGTTGCAGCATGGTACCCATGGCACCATCGAGCACTAAGATGCGTTTTTCTATTTCTTGTTTTATTCTACTCATTTCTATTTCATTTATTCTCGATACAATTTTATTCTGATGTCATAAAATCACTCGAACTGACGTTAGTTTTCTAGCGCTTGTTTTAAATCGTTAATAATGTCTTCTGTATGTTCTAAACCAACAGAAACACGTATTAAACCTCCTGTAATTCCTGTTTGTAAACGGTCTTCTTCAGGTAGTTTTGCATGTGTTGTAGATGCAGGGTGTGTAACAATACTTCTTGTATCTCCTAAGTTTGCAGATAGTGATAAGAGCTTAATTGAATTCAGGAAATTTCTACCAGCATCGATACCACCTTTAATTTCAAAAGCAACGACATTGCCTCCTAACTTCATCTGTTGTTTTGCTAATTCGTATTGTGGATGTGACTTTAAAAAGGGATATTTTACAAAGTTCACCTTATCATGAGCTTCTAAAAATGTTGCCACTTTTAAAGCATTATCACAATGTTTATCTACTCTAACTGGTAAAGTTTCTAAACTTTTAGAGAGAATCCATGCGTTAAAAGGAGATAATGCAGGGCCTGTATTCCTGGCAAAAAGGTATATTTTCTGAATTAAATCTGAAGTTCCTACCGTTACACCTCCTAAAACTCTGCCTTGTCCATCAATTAATTTGGTTGCCGAATGAATCACCAAATTTGCCCCAAATTTTATAGGTTGTTGTAAGTAGGGTGTAGCGAAACAATTATCTACAATAAAAATAATATTATGTTTTTTTGCAATATCTCCTATGCGCTTTAAATCTAAAATATCGACAGCAGGATTTGTTGGACTTTCCGCATAAATGAGTTTTGTATTGGGCTGAATTAGACTTTCAATTGTATCAAGCTCATCAATTTTAAAAGAACTGACCGAAATATTCCATTTTGGTAAAATGTTATTAAATAAAGTTTGTGTTGATCCAAAAATACTGCGAGAGGAAATGACATGGTCGTCAGCATTAAGTAGAGCTGCAAATGTTGAAAACACAGCAGACATTCCAGACGCAAAGGCGTAACCACGTTCTGCACCTTCCATTAAACAGATCTTTTCTATAAATTCTGAGGTGTTTGGATTAGAATAACGACTATAAATATTGCGTTGTTTTTCGTCTGCAAAAGAAGTGCGCATATCTTCTGCATCTTCAAAAACGTAGCTCGAAGTAAGGAATAACGGATTTGAATGTTCTAAAAATTGCGAACGTTCTATCTGTGTGCGAATAGCTTCTGTTTCTATATGTTTGGAACTCATTTTATTAGTTTAAACTTAAACAAGTCAAAAAAACGCCAATGGCGTATGCGTATAGAAAATGTTAAAAAGAAATTGAATTACAAATGTGTAATTACGTTTGGTTATCTATCCAATTGTGCGATAAATGAATCGACAATTAAGCAGAATTTAGCACCTTCTTAGTAAGTCTAAGGGTTGCTAAGGTTTCAAAGGGTCTAATCCCTCCACCTTTCTTGATAACATTTCAATAAGTTATTTGAACTTTGTGAGTCACAAAACTCCGAAAGAAAATGACAATAAGCAAATTTTATTCTCTTTATTTTGGTCAACACGTATTACTTTTTAATTGTAACTTTGAATTTACCCTAATGGATTATTTATGTTAGAAAATTTTTGGTTTAATGTTCAGTATGGACTTAACCATGTCTTAGATGTTAATGGTTACGACCATGTTCTTTTTTTACTAGTATTGGCCGTGCCTTATCTTTTTAAAGATTGGAAACGGGTGCTTCTTTTAGTAACGACTTTTACATTAGGTCATACGCTATCTTTAGTTTTGTCGGCTTATGGCATTGTAAGTGTTAATGGAAAATTAGTAGAGTTTTTAATTCCTGTAACCATTTTAATTACGGCTATTTATAATGTTTTCACAGCAGGAAAAAAGGATAAGCGCAGTAAAATCGGACTCTATTTTTTCTCTACATTGTTTTTTGGATTAGTTCATGGATTGGGCTTTGCAAGAGAGTTTAAGATGTTTGCTGGGCAATCTGAAAACAAATTAGAACTTCTTGTCGAATTTGCTTTAGGTATTGAAATTGCTCAAATCATTATTGTATTTGTCGTTTTGTTTTTTGGTTTTCTGTTTCAAACCATCTTCAGGTTTTCGCGTCGCGATTGGATTATGGTTTTATCAGCAATAGTCATAGGACTTATAATTCCGATGCTTATTTAAAGTGTTTTACTTTATTAATTCTCAAAGATTGGTAAAACTTTAACTGATAGTTAATTGGTTATAAAACACGAACCCTTTATATTCGTTCTTAATCGAAAAGTAGACTAAATTTCAATGCCAAAGACAAAGCAATTACGTTACGATAAAGCTTATTTGCGAATAGAAAAAGAATGGGGGAAACTTTCACATTGTGAGCGAAAGCAAGTCGGTGCTCTTATTGTGAAAGACCGAATGATTATTTCAGACGGTTATAA
>NZ_JBGCDQ010000007.1:0-33493 GCF_045105575.1 Winogradskyella sp.
CAAAACTTAAATGGTAGCTTACTGTGAACTCTGAAGCGGGCTGTGTGCCTAAAATTAAAAGTGTTTGTGCACTTAAATCAAACTCCTCGAAACCATCGTTGCTTATGTCATCGCATAACTCTAAATCTGGTGCTGGGTTGATGCTGGGTTGTCCAGCCACATTTAAAGTAAAGGTTAATATTTCAAAACACCCTGAATCTTCAAATTCTACCCTAATAAATATAATTTCGCCATCTGCACCAGAATAAGCTACAGTGTCGGTTATAGGTGCGTTATCTGTTTCCGCATCTACTAAAGAATTATGGTAAGTTACTACTAAAGTAGCAGGCATTGACGGGTTCGGAACTACAACAGCCGTATTCGATTCTAGATTAAATATATAAGGAGGAATACCTGTGTCACAAACAAATAAATCATTTGGATTTTCAGCAATTATTTCAGGTAATACATCTATACAAACCACCTCTGTGTATTCACACCCAAAATCGTCGGTCACTCTATATGTATAACAAAACTGCCCAGCGGTTGTTGGTTGAACTGTTATTATATTTCCGGCTGTGTTTGTAATAGTAGCATCTGCATCCCATGCTTCAGTTTCAATTACAGGAGTAAAAGACAATTCTGGAGGCTGCAAATTTGGATCGAACTCAATAACCCAAGAAAAAATATGTCCATTGTCCGCACCAATATTGTCAACCACTCTAATCGTCCAGTCACCATTTAAAGGAGACCCTAAAAGACCCGTTAACGGATTTACAGAACTGTAATTCCCATCTGGTACAAAAGTATCATTATAGGTACCTGGTCCATTTCCATCAGGAAATACTCCACCTGCTTGAATTCCTGCCACTAAAGTTGGAAACCCTCCTGTTGGCACAAAACAATAACGACCACCTACACCTGGTGTCGTATTTGCACTATTTCCATCTACAGGATTTGTTGCCCAAGGAATACCTAAATTAGCCGAACCACCGCCTTGATCATGCATTCTAACGACTTGTCCGTTTGGTGAAATAATCTCTATATCTAAATCGCCTAAATAGGAATGTTCCATAGTTAAGCAAATACTAATCAACTGACTAATATCCGTTAACGTCTGTGCTGAATCGTAGCAATCTACAGTAATAGACGTTTCGTAAGACACACCACTTCCATCTGGTAAAAACGTAAGCTCACTAACAGGTGGTGTACAATCATTAAGAAACTCAACTGGCTCTACCATTCCTGTGATATCTGTACTATCACCAAAACAAAGTACAGCACTAGCAGCTTGAGTCCCAGAAAAATCTGGTTCTGTAGCGACTTGAATCACCTGATTAATTAAATTGTTATTCTCACAACCCAATGGATCAATCGATGTATTTGCGTCTCGAATATTTAAATTTACAATATATACTCCAGGATCAGGATATGAAACCGTCACGGATTGACCGGTTGCTGTATTACCGTCTCCCAAATCCCATTCATAACTGGCACCTGTTCCATCTATAGAAAACACACCGCTTCCATTTAAAACAATCTCGTCATTTGGACAGACCCTAATGTAACCATCACCATTTGGCGCTGGAGTTGAAGAATCTATCTGAGAATTAATGGTCTGGCAAGGTGTAATACAGGAGATATTAGCAGCCCAACCAGCAGTATTACCACCATCACTCGATATAAACTGAATGGTGATACAGCCCGAAGTATTATCTTGTGTAGCTGCGACTAAAGTAGGACCTGCTGGACCCGAAAATTGACCAAATGTAGGTGCAGCCGTAGAATCACCATTAAAAAATTCAATAACATCTGGTGTTGCCCCTAACTGTGTTGCAAATGACGTAAAATCGAGTTGCACTCTTTGCCCTGGATTTTCAGGACATATCGTTAGCACCAAGTTTTCATCGTTTCCATAATTGGCAAATTCTCCGCCAGAATCATAAAACACACCACCACAAGCTGTAACAGTTCCTGTTTGCATGTTAATATCTTGCGCTAAAATTAAAGATGAAAATAAAAGAGGGATTATTGTAAATATATATTTCATGCTTAATTAGTTTATTGGTATTGAGATTTTATAATAATGTAATAATTGGTGTTGTCTACTTGAAACAATCCAGCAGCTCTTGAATAGAAATTAAAATTAAATTGGAGTGGATTAAAGCTATCTGGATTAAAAGACGCTATTACTTTTTTACTCGACTCTGGTTCACCATAAAACTCAATTTCAGATAATTTAG
This sequence comes from Winogradskyella sp., assembly GCF_045105575.1. Lineage (GTDB taxonomy): Bacteria > Bacteroidota > Bacteroidia > Flavobacteriales > Flavobacteriaceae > Winogradskyella. Next base: position 2,223 of record NZ_JBGCDQ010000007.1, read on the forward strand.
GACACGGCTTCTTATTTTTTTCGTCTGTAATACGTTTAATAACGACTCTATTTCTTAAAATATGCTTTATACTTTTTAACCGAGACGGAATATTAAATACCATTTTGTCGGCAGCATCTCCATAAACTTCAATAATTTGAGCACGTTCTTTTGCCGTTAGCGGAGCATTAACATTCGTATTATATTTAGCTAATGGAACAGGATTTCTGTGTGTGGATTTTTGGCTAAACACGCACAGAGGAATCACTAAAAAGGTAAAAATGAGTAATAGTTTTTTCATAGCTTAATCGTAATATTTTGAATCTCGAAAATTAAGAAAATTTTAGGTAAACCCTTGTTAATTCGTCAAGGATATTGACATTTTAACGGTTTTACTTATATAACAGTTGTAATTATAAAACTCCTACCTTATTGAAACTATTTTTATTGCTTATCTTTGCATTTCGTTTTTAAAAATTGACAACCAATTATTTTACAATGAAAATTAAAAGTGATTTTAATGATGTTGATGCTTTAGGAGATGACCATATTGGGTCTTCTAGTGACACCCCTTTAAGAGCTGATGCTTTTGAATTAACCAGCAGCGAAAAAATAGATAGTATTAAGGCTGATGTGAAACATATTTTAGAAACTTTAGGATTAGACCTCAATGATGATAGCTTAAAGGGCACTCCTAACCGTGTTGCAAAAATGTTTGTTAATGAAATTTTTGGTGGCTTAGATCCTGCTAAAAAGCCCAGTGCCTCTACGTTTGACAATAAATATAAATATGGAGAAATGCTCGTAGAAAAAAATATTACGGTTTATTCTACTTGCGAGCATCATCTTTTACCAATAGTGGGAAGAGCGCACATCGCTTACATTTCTAACGGTACAGTTGTCGGCTTATCTAAAATGAACAGAATTGTAGATTATTTTGCGAAACGTCCGCAAGTACAGGAACGATTGACTATTCAGATTGTAAAAGAGCTTCAAAACGTTTTAAATACCGAAGATGTGGCTTGCGTTATTGATGCCAAACACTTATGCGTTAATTCTAGAGGAATTCGAGATATTGAAAGTAGCACAGTGACTTCAGAATTTGGTGGTAAATTTAAGGAAACAGAAACACGAAGAGAACTTTTAGACTATATACAGTTAGACACCCAGTTTTAGTGGTGCTAGTTGTTAAGTCGTTTTTTGTTAGTTGAAATGCTCAATAGATGGATTCACATAGGGTTAAAAACCTATAAACTCATTGCCTTATTTCCGAAGAAACCTATAAATATATTATTTTAGATACCTAATTAACTCACAAAATTAAAGCGTTAAGACCAACTTATTTTTAAATAGTGCCAACCCACTGAATAGCTCTGCAATAAACATCAAACGACAATGTCATTATATAACACACATCAACTAAAAATATACAATACACTTTCAGGTGAAAAAGAAGTTTTTCAACCCATAACGGATGGTTATGTCGGTATGTATGTTTGTGGACCCACTGTTTATAGCAATGTACATTTGGGTAATGTAAGGACGTTTATGTCTTTCGATATGATATTTCGCTATTTTAAGCATTTGGGTTATAAAGTGCGATACGTTCGTAATATTACCGACGCTGGTCATTTGGAAAATGATGCCGATGTTGGCGAAGATAAAATCACAAAAAAAGCACGATTAGAAGCCATAGAACCTATGGAAATTGTACAACGTTATACCGTCGATTTTCATAATGTGCTCAACACCTTTAATTTCTTGCCGCCAAGTATTGAACCAACAGCAACGGGTCATATCATAGAACAAATTGAATTGATTCAATCCATAATAGATAATGGTTTTGCCTACGTAGTTAATGGCTCTGTATATTTTGATGTGCACAAATACAATACGACTAATGAATACGGCATTTTAAGTAAACGTAAATTAGAGGATTTAATTCACAACACGAGAGCACTTGATGGCCAAAGTGACAAGAAGAATCCTCAAGATTTTGCGCTTTGGAAAAAAGCAGAACCTACACACATTATGCGATGGCCTTCGCCTTGGAGTGATGGCTTTCCTGGATGGCATTTAGAATGTACTGCGATGAGCACTAAATATTTGGGTGATTTTTTTGATATTCATGGAGGTGGAATGGACTTGAAATTTCCACATCACGAGTGTGAAATTGCACAAAATCAAGCAGCAAAAGGTCAAGCTCCTGTAAAATATTGGATGCACGCCAACATGCTAGAACTTAATGGTGCACGCATGAGTAAATCTACGGGTAATTATATCAATCCCGCAGAACTACTTTCAGGAGATAACGACATCATGTCTAAAGCCTATAACCCAAGTGTCATTCGGTTTTTTATGATGCAGGCGTCTTACCGAAGTGTTTTAGATTTAACAGACCCTGGGCTTGAAGCTAGTGAAAAAGGATTCCAAAGACTCATGGAAGCTCTTGGTTTAATTGACAATTTAAAAACAAGTACTACGTCATCATTTAACATTACGGATTGGAAACAGCGATGCTACAATGCCATGAATGACGATTTTAATACTCCAATATTAATTGCGACTTTGTTTGAAGCTGTAAAATTTATCAATCAAGTTAAAGATGGAAGTGCAAGTATTACGAAAGAAGACGTGTTGATTTTGAAAGAAACTATTGAAGCCTTCGTTTTTGACATATTAGGTTTAGTTAATGTTTCAAAAGCAAGTACAGGAGGTGATAAATTAGCCAGTGCTATGGAACTACTTATAAAACTCAGAAAAGAAGCGCGTTTAAATAAAGACTTTGCGCTATCTGACCAAATTAGAGATGAGTTGGCTGAAGTAGGCATTCAGTTAAATGATAGTAGAGAAGGAACAACTTTTACCACGAACTAAAAGTGGCGAAGCTGTTCATATATCCTTTTCTATTTCTGATTAAAATCTATCAAACCTTTATATCACCTATTACACCTGCTACTTGCAGATATCAACCCACCTGTTCACATTATGCTAAAGAAGCTTTAGAAGTTCACGGTTTTGCAAAAGGTGGCTGGTTGGCATTGAAACGTATTTTTAGTTGTCATCCATTAGGAGGTAAAGGTTTTGATCCAGTGCCGAAAAAAGATGACAACTAAAAATATGCCTTTGCGCGCAAGCTCGCCCATTCGCTAAAAATGTACTCCGTACATTTTTTTAACGCTCTGTCGCCTTTCGGTGGCAAAGGTTTTGATCCTGTTCCACCTAAAGACAATTAATAATACGTTAATCTCATTTTCAATCCTTATCAAAATATTATATTTACCACATAAATAGAATAATTATGTTTTTATTACAGATTGATTGGGATCCTATTAAGTTTATTGACTTAGGATTTTTTAAACTTCATTTTTATAGTTTAATGTGGATTGTGGCCTTCCTTTTAGGCTTTCAAATTATTAAACGCATTTATAAAAAAGAAGGGCAGTCTGAAGAATCCTTAGATTCCTTATTCATTTATTCAGTTTTGGGTATTATGCTTGGAGCGCGATTGGGACATGTGATATTTTATCAATCCGAACTTATTACAGAAGACTTTTTCAGCATCTTTTTACCTTTCAAATTTGCTGGAGGTTTCGAGTTTACAGGCTTTCAAGGTTTGGCGAGTCATGGTGCTGCCATAGCCATGATTATTTCCATGTACATTTACAATAAGAAAGTATTGCATAAAACAGTGCTTTGGATATTAGATCGTGTAGTAATTCCTGTGGCTTTAGGCGCCGTTTTTGTAAGAATTGGAAATTTTATCAATTCTGAAATTATAGGAAAGTTTACTGGTAGCGACTTCGGTGTTGTCTTTACCCAATTAGGAGAAACAGAACCTCGGCATCCTGCTCAATTATACGAAGCGTTCTGCTATATTTTTGTGTTTCTTATTTTATTCTATTTCTATTGGAAAACAAAAAAATCTGAACAACAAGGCTTTTTATTCGGTTTGTTCTTAGTGTTACTTTGGACGGTTCGATTCTTTGTGGAATACGTCAAAGTAAGTCAAGGTGGTATTGAAGAATATTTTGGAAATAGTCTTTCTACAGGTCAGTTATTAAGCATTCCGTTTGTATTTATTGGCTTGTATTTTATGTTTTTTCATAAACCTAAAACAAAACTGAGCTAATGCGATTTCAAGTGTATTTAAAATTACTAGTATTTGCTTTTTTACTGCTCTATTTTTCTTCGTGTAAAGATGAAAAGACTATAACATCCGAAGCTAAAGTCGTCCCTAGTTTTAAGAAAGAAGGTATTTTAACGCTTCGAAAAACTGAATCTGATTCTATTATAAAAACTTTGGATATTGAGATTGCGGATAATGATTACGAAATTCAAACAGGTTTAATGTATAGAACCCAACTTGAAACCAACCATGGTATGCTATTTATTCTTGAAGAAGAAAAATTTCAAAATTTCTACATGAAGAATACTAGAATCCCACTAGATATCATTTATATTGATTCCAACAACACCATAGTGAGCTTTCAAAAAAATGCAAAGCCGATGGATGAAACGTCACTACCGTCTGAAGCACCTGCAAAATATGTTTTGGAAATTAATGCTGGGCTTTCTGATGCATGGGAACTTGCTGTTGGAGATGTTATTTCTTTTGAGGTTTTGGATTAACTCTTCCAAAGTGATGGATTTATTTTAAAAAAATGCTTTAAAGCTATCTTAATAGAACCATATAATGTCTAGCTATAATTTTTATATTAAACTTCAAGGCCATTTCTAACTCTATATCTTACAAAGAATCAAATTATTTAAGAATTTGAAAAGCATAAAAAACAATATTGGTTTTTATTGCAATATTCAAAAATAATCAGATTTCAGCGAAGGTCTAAGATCTTTCATTATCGAGTTAGATATCGATTTCATTAACAGAATAGCCATTTCTAATTAGATTGTTACTACTACAAAATAAATCTATTTTCAGATTATAACGACCAAAAAAAGATAGTTCAGTAGATTATTTAATTGATGTTAGCTCTAATCATCATACTGCTAATAATTCTGACAATTTTAAATATTTCTGATACCCTTTAAATAAAAAAATGCCTCTCAATTAAGAAAGGCATTTTAAATTTCTAAGTGGTAGATATTTTAAAAGCTTAAGCTTCTTCAATTTCTTCTTTCACTTTATTTTTAAGTGCTTCTGTAGCATTACCTTTTTTAGCGGTATCGTACATAATTGGTGTTGCGATAAATACAGAAGAGTACGTACCAACTAGTACACCAATAATTAATGCAAATAATAAATCCTTAAGCGAATCTGCACCGAAGATAAACATAGCCAATAACACCACTAATGTTGTTAACGACGTATTTAAGGTTCTACTAATGGTACTGTTTATTGATTTGTTTATGGTGGTGTCAAATTTCCAACCTAAGTTTTCATTGAAATATTCTCTAATTCTATCGAATACAACAACCGTATCATTCAGCGAGTACCCAATTACAGTTAAGATAGCTGCAATAAATGTTTGATCAATCTCCATACTAAATGGCATAAATCTCCATGTTAAAGAATAGATACCTAATACAATTAAGACATCATGGAAAACTGCTGCCACAGCACCAAGTGAGAATTGCCATTTCTTAAATCTTAGTAAGATGTATAAGAAAACTACAACTAATGATCCTAAGATTGCCCATATCGATGACTTTTTAATATCATCTGCAATCGTTGGACTTACCTTACTCGATAACATTTTACCAACTTTCTGGTCACCTGAACCATCTAAAAACTCTTGATACGTAATGCCCTCTGGAAGGTACTTTTTTAAAGTTTCGAACAACATTGACTGTACTTTTTCATCGGCTTCAGTAGAACTGTCTTCAACCATGTACTTGGTAGAAATCTTTAATTGGTTTGGTCCACCAATAGTTTTTACCTCAGCACTTTCAAATACCGCATTAAGATCTCCTTTCACTTCTTCAACACTCATGTCTTGCGCAAAACGCACTTGGTACGTTCTACCTCCAACAAAGTCAATACCTTCATCTAATCCTGTAGTGAATAATGACCCTAAACTGGCTAGAATAAATACACCAGAAATCACATAAGCAATTTTACGTTTTCTTAAGAAATCGATATTTACATTCTTAAACAACCCTTTTGTAACAGCTGTAGAAAATTGTAAATTCCCTCCTCTATTCACGTACCAATCTACTAATAGACGTGTAATAAAAATCGCTGTAAATAACGAGGTTAAAATACCAATGATTAAGGTTGTAGCAAAGCCTTTAATTGGACCTGTACCAAATACAAATAGGATTAAAGCCGTTAAACCTGTTGTAATATTCGCATCTAAAATTGAAGACAAAGCGTTAGAGAAACCGTCTTTAACCGATTCTTTTTGAGATTTACCTTTAGCAAGTTCTTCTTTAATACGCTCAAAAATAAGAACGTTTGCATCGACCGAAATACCAATGGTTAATACAATACCTGCAATACCAGGCAACGTTAATACGGCTCCTAAACTTGCTAATACACCAAAAATTAATAAGATGTTTAATAGTAAGGCGATATCTGCAAAAGCACCAGCTTTTCCGTAGTAAAAAATCATCCAAAGCAATACAAAAACTAAGGCAATACCAAAAGATAGCATACCACTATCAATCGCTTCTTGTCCTAATGAAGGTCCTACGATATCTGACTGTACAATTTCAGCTGAGGCAGGTAATTTACCAGCTCGTAATACATTGGCTAAATCTACCGCTTCTGTTAGTGAAAACGCTCCTGATATTTGAGAATTACCGCCAGCAATTGGGCCAGACGACACACTTGGTGCTGAATACACAATATTATCTAATACAATGGCAATAAAGCCTTGTGTTTCGAATGCCTTTTTGGTCATTTCTTCCCAAATTTTAGCTCCTTTTGCATTCATCTGCATGCTTACTGCTGGTCTGCTCACTGGATCAAAATCTTGTCTTGCATCTGAAATTACAGCACCACTCAGTTGCGGTACACCATCTCTATTACCTTTAATGGCATAGAGTTGCGAAAATTCAGAATCTTCTTCTTGAAGACCCCAAACAAATCTTACATAACGCATTTCTGCTGGTAAAGAAGCTCTGTTTTTTGATGCATTTAATTGCTCCATTACTTTCTCTTTGTCTTTCGCTAAAAACGTAGCTATTGTAGAGCCATTTCCGTAACCTTGAATACCTAATGGATTTACCTCAGCGACATTGGTAGAATCTGTTTCTATCTGACCTGTTAGATCATCAATAGCACTTGAAGTCTCATCTTGAATGGTTGCCTCATCCGCAACCTCTTCTGTTTGTTCCGCTTTAGCTTCTTCCTTTTTATTTGCTTCAACCATAGCCTGGTTTACTTGCATAATATAAGGTAGCACATCTTGAGTTTTATACGTTTCCCAAAATTGCAATTGTGCTGTTTTAGTTACTAAGTCCGTAACACGCTCAATATCTTTAGCACCAGGTAATTCTAATAGAATACGACCTGAGTTTCCTAAACGTTGAATGTTTGGGGAAGTAACTCCAAACTTATCAATACGCTTACGCAATACTTCAAATGCTGAAACGATAGACTCATCGATTTTAGTTTCAATGATGCCTTTAACTTCGTTATCTGACATGTCAAACGAAATAACGTCTTGCAAATCACGATTAGCAAAAATATCTGGAGATGCTAATTTAGTATCACCTTTAATGGCATCAAACGCCTTAAAGAAAGATTCAAGATACGATTCTTGTGCATCTTTTTGCAATTCTTCAGCATCATCTAAAGCCTTGTTAAAAACAGGATCTTTACTATCATTTGCTAATCCCTTTAAAATATCTCTTACTGAAATTTGAAGAATAACATTAATACCACCTTTAAGGTCAAGACCCAGATTCATAGCATTATTTTCAACTTCAGTATAGTTGTATTTTGAAACTAGTAAATCGTAAACGTCAATAGACTCAAACTTATCACCTACTTGAATTTTAGAAGTTTTTAGAGAGTCTAAGTAACGAATTTCTTCTAAATTACGTTTAGTCTGGAAGTCATCCTCTGTTTCCGCGAATTTTGCGATAGCTGCTTCTTTAGCAGTGTCTTCAATTTGATTGGCTTTAAACGTAAATGATAATTGGTAAATACTTACCAACCCAAATAGAAGCGCAAAAAGCTTAATTAATCCTTTGTTTTGCATTGTAATTGTTTATTTAATATCAGATTGTTATCTCATTTGAATAGCTATTCAAACCAGCGCGCAAATATAGAGTTTACACTATAATCCGACAATGTTTTTTTATGAATTTGATGTTTAGTCTTTTGATTGGCAAAAGCCTTTAATAATGAAGTGTGAATTATTTGAAATTAAATAATTCAATTAAGCTAAAGGTCCTGCCCTAACTTCTGGAATTTGATAAGCATGATAATCTCTTACAATAGCAACATTATGCTTTACTAAAATAGCGTTGCTTATTGTTGCATTATTCTTTTTTGTAGAGGGCTGACTAGCCGAAGTATTTACTTTAAGTGTATTGGAATGATCGGTCTTTTGATTGATTTCAGCCACCTGAGTCCCTTCAACATCCCAACTTACAGAAGTGGAGGTTTTAATTTCAGAAATATTAAGCTCGTAATCTTTTAAGCTTTGATTTTCAGGAAAATGATCTGATTGATTATTAGAAGTTTCATCATCTATTTTAAAATCATTGACATTGAAAAGTATGTTCTGAATGTCTTCAATATTAGACGCACTGTAATAGGTAATGGTATATTGACCGTGATTTTGTTGTCCGATTTTAATCTGCGTAGCACCAATACCTTCTAGTTGTTCTTGAATGGCTTCAATGGCGTTTTCAGTCTTTTCTGAATTATTTACACTAGCTGTAAACTGAACTACAATCTGCTGATTAGGAAGGGTTGATTGCTCTAAAAACGTTACTAAAAACGTTAAGAGTACTACGATTAGACCAAAATGCAGTTTGGATTTCATGCGGCAAATATAGAAAAAATAATTCCGATAGGTATTAAGCGTATTTCAAAATGTTGACACGTCCTTTAATCCTACTTACATCCTTCTAATTATAATACAGACTTGCTTCATATGTAGAACTAAATACGCTCTAAAAATCTATTTCACCGATCTATTTTAAAGGCTTTTTACCATAACCAATTAATGTAAAAGCATGATTTGGCAGCAGTTTCTTTACAATTAATGCAGCCGTTATGCTTAAACCAACCAAAAGCACAACAATGACGATGTAGGCTAAGGGCGCATAGGCTTCAAAACTAATATTGAGGTAGTGTTTTAAAGTGAAAATTAATTTTATAAAATAAACATGTAAGAAGTAAATTGTAAAACTTGTATTAGCCAATGTACTCATCAATTTACTTTTAACATGCTCAAACCGATGCAACCAAACCATAAAAAACAAACACATAAATACCATTTTATAAATGATGGTATCAATACCATTATAGTCTAAAATTCTATTTTTATAGAGACCTACGTCTCCTTGGTGTGTTTGAAAGGCAATAAAAATTAAAACAATACCAGCTAAAACTATTTCTTTCCCTTTTAAGGTTTTGTAAATAGCATCTTTATGAATAGCACAAATAATACCCATTACATATAAAGGAGTAAAGTAGATTAAAGACTGTATCGCCTGAAATACAAATGTGCGTTCATAAGGGCGTTGCACTACGGAAGCTATAACAAGTAAGACGAAAAAAATAATAAGTTGTTGCTTTAATTTTAACCTAGCAAATTTTTTATATAAGGGGAAGGCAGCTGCCATGAGCATTACCAAAGGAATGTACCAATAAGCAGTAATATGTGCTCCTGAAATGAGATACTTCACTGTTGAAATGATGTACCAAACAACTCCATTATAGTCGTGAAAACTTGTGATGTTGGAGTTATCCCAATACATGGGAATTGTAATTAAACTCACCACAATTGGTGCTATTGATAAAAATAAATAAGGTTTAAAAAAACGATTGAACCTTGATTTAAAAAACGTTTTATAATCGTAATGCTTGGACGATACCAAATAAAACAAGAAACCCGAAATGAATGAAAAATTTAATGTGGAGCCAGCAAGCGTATTAAAGAAGAATTTGGTAAAGTAGGTATCTACTTTTACATCAGCAACAAATTGAGCATGTGCAGCAACAATAAAAACAATGGCCAATGCTCTGTAATGGTTAAAAGAATTTGAGTAAATCATGTATGGATCAATACTGATATCGTGCGATGCTTCAAATTTATAATATACGCTAATTCGAAACGCTTTGGATGTATTTTAAAAATTTTAAAATCCTCAGAATAGTTTCTAATTTATTTGAACTTTAGAATGACATAAAGTGATGCCTATTAATGCTAAACTTGTTTACTTCATATTTGGACTGATTTGGTTTTCAGCTTTAAATACTATCAGTTGTGTTTTGAAAGAAATTCATTTCACTAGTATTCAAATAAAAATAGAGGATTGCAGACACAACCCTCTATTTGATACCATACTATTTGTAACTTAAAGTTCTAAAAGGCCATTTGTCTTTTTAACACCTTCAGCACTTTCTACCATATGCGCTTTTTCTGCGTCACTTAATGATACATTTACAATTTTTTCAATACCTCTTCTACCTAAAATAACTGGCACACCTATGCAAAGGCCACTTAAACCATATTCACCATCTAACATTGTAGAACATGGATAGATTTTCTTTTGGTCGCATGCAATTGCCTGAACCAAACCACTTACTGCTGCACCTGGTGCGTACCAAGCTGACGTACCTAATAATTTAGTTAGCGTTGCTCCACCAACCTTAGTGTCTTCAGCGACTTGAGTTAAACGGTCTTCAGATAAAAATTCTGAGACTTTAATACTATTACGTGTAGCATGCGAAATTAATGGCACCATACCTTTATCGCTATGTCCGCCAATTACCATACCATCTACATCACTAATTGGTGCTTCTAAAGCTTCTGCTAATCTGTATTTAAAACGTGCAGAATCTAAAGCTCCACCCATTCCTATAATTCTATGCTTTGGCAAACCTGTTGTTTTGTGTACCAAATACGTCATTGTATCCATTGGGTTACTGACTACAATGATGATTGTATTTGGAGAATGCTCTACCAAACTCGTAGATACCGATTTTACAATACCTGCATTAATACCTATTAACTCTTCACGCGTCATACCAGGTTTACGAGGAATACCAGAAGTGATGACACAAATATCACTGTTTGCTGTTTTAGAATAATCGCTCGTACTTCCTGTAATTTTAGTATCAAAACCATTTAAGGATGCACATTGCATAAGATCCATTGCTTTACCTTCTGCATAACCTTCTTTAATATCTAGAATTACAACTTCTGAAGCAAAGTTTTTAATTGCAATATACTCTGCACAACTTGCTCCTACTGCGCCTGCTCCTACTACTGTTACTTTCATGTGTGTTTTTATTTAAATTAATATCTTAATTAAATGCGCATTAATGTTAATACCAAGATTAAAATAACAACGCTATATACTTTAAAATGCTCTGTTTTTTTGATCAAAAACTTCCGTTTTAAATCATTACAAAATTACGAATAAAATTGCTGTAAACGAAAAAAGCACAAGTGTAAATCTTGTGCTTTTTAACCAATAACAAATTGTTTTATCTTACACTGAAAGCTACACCTACTGTAGCGGTATTAAAATTTTGAAATGTATAATCGGCAAAAATCTTAAAAATACTTAGGTTTAATCTTGTACCCAAAGTGGCACGCATACCATTGGCTTCAAAATCTAAGTTAATAGGATCACTTACAAATTCATTAACCGTACCAATGTTGTTTCCGTTACTGTCTTCCACATCATAAGTTAAGGTATAATCACCTTTCATTTTCGCCGTCGTTTTTCCGCTATTATAACCAACACTTCCATAGAAGGTAATTAACTTAAAATCTAAAGACGCTAATGCCTGAACCGTCCATGTATTCATTTCAAACTCTGTTGCACCATTGATAACTGCTACATTATCTGAAATATCTGCGTCATTCATTTGATACGTAACACTCATATTAGTAAAAGCACCTAAAATAGAAACGCTCAGAGGCAATTTGTCTAAAGGTCCGAAATACTGCGTTAAATCGTGTTGCAAACCAAAACCCAAGAGCTTAGCTTCCACATCATCATAACGTTGTGTTGGCACAAAACGCGCTTTAATATCTGTTTTAAATGGTAAGCCAAATCCGACTTGAACCGTTGGTGCTGGCACCGCATTTACAGGTAAATCTTCTGTAATACCTCCTGGCATATTAAAGTTGACGACGTTAAATGTGCCATCTCCGTTTGGTATAGATACATCAATTATGGTTTCAGAATTATCTTCACTCATCACCGTTTGGACTTCACTTTGTCCATTTGGCAAGGATATAAACGAATAATCCTCAGGATTGAACACAAATGATTTCGCCATATCTGGAACTAAAGACGCATTGACACCAATAGTAAGATCAAAACCAAATTTTTTATGCACCTTGGCCGTTGTTGCCCAACCACCATTCATGCTATACATAAGACCTTCAATAGCAGGATTTAAATAATTTTGCGATAACAGACTTGCATCGTCAGCTGCCAATAAAATGGTCTCTAAATCTTGTGCTTTAGCCAATTGCAGACTCATGCATATGAGTAATGTAGCGATAATATGTTTCATAAATTTATAAATTATAATGTGGTAAATTTATAAAAATATTTTAGATAAAATTGTTTTATCGGTTTTTTTTGCTTTTTATCGGTTTTTTTATTTGTACTTAAAGTTCGTGACATAAAAAAACACCCAAGGATGGGTGTTTTTAGATTCTTAAACATTTATCGTATTAACTATTACAAGATCAATTATGCATCAATATTTGCATAAATAGCATTCTTCTCAATAAATTCTCTACGTGGTGGCACTTCGTCTCCCATTAGCATTGAGAATACACGATCTGCTTCTACGCCATTATCAATCTGTATTTGACGTAGCGTTCTAAATTCAGGATTCATAGTCGTATCCCAAAGTTGAATCGCATTCATCTCACCAAGACCTTTATAACGCTGAATTTTTGCACCATCCCCATATTCTTCCATTAGTGCTAAACGCTCTTCATCATTCCAAGCATAGGCTTTTTTAGCTCCTTTTTTCACTAAGAATAAAGGTGGTGTAGCGATGTAAATATGTCCGTTTTCAATAAGCTCCTTCATGTATCTAAAGAAGAAGGTTAAGATTAAGGTTTCAATATGCGAGCCATCAATATCGGCATCACACATAATGACTATTTTATGGTATCTTAATTTTGAAAGATTAAGTGCTTTACTATCTTCTTCTGTACCTATCGTAACACCTAAAGCCGTAAATATGTTCTTGATTTCTTCGTTTTCAAAAACCTTGTGCGTCATGGCTTTTTCTACATTAAGAATTTTACCTCTTAATGGTAAAATCGCTTGAAACGCTCTATCACGACCCATTTTTGCAGTTCCGCCTGCCGAATCTCCCTCGACCAAATATATTTCGCATTCTGCAGGATCTTGAGAAGAACAATCACTTAATTTTCCAGGTAAACCGCCAATACTCATTACCGTTTTACGCTGTACCATTTCACGAGCTTTCTGGGCTGCATGACGTGCTTGTGCTGCTAAGATGACTTTCTGAACAATAGTCTTTGCATCATCTGGATTTTCTTCTAAATAATCCGTTAACATTTCTGAAACCGATTGACTTACTGCCGCAGAAACTTCTCTGTTTCCTAATTTGGTTTTGGTCTGCCCTTCAAACTGAGGTTCTTGAACTTTTACCGAAATAATAGCGGTTAACCCTTCACGGAAATCATCACCAGCAATATCAAACTTTAATTTGTCTAACATTCCTGATTCATCCGCATATTTTTTTAAGGTATGTGTTAATCCACGACGGAAACCAGAAAGGTGCGTACCACCTTCATGTGTATTAATGTTGTTGACATATGAGTGTAAATTCTCTGCGTAAGACGTGTTATAAATCATAGCCACCTCAACTGGCACACCATTCTTTTCACCTTCAAACGCAATCACCTCTTTTATTAATGGATCACGATTACCATCTAAAAATTTGATAAATTCTTTAAGACCTTCCTTAGAGTGAAATGTTTCACCTTCAAACTCACCATCTTCTTTTTTATGACGTCTATCTATTAAGTGAATTGTGATGCCTTTATTTAAGTATGCCAACTCACGTAAACGACTCGCCAACGTATCATAGTTATATTCTAAAGTTTGTGTAAAAATGGTAGCATCTGGCTTAAAAGTAACAATCGTTCCTCTTTTTTCAGTTGTACCCACTTTCTTCACAGGATACATGGCTTTACCTTTCTCATATTCTTGCTCCCAGATTTCACCTTTTCTGTAAACGGTCGCTTTTAAGTTATCTGATAATGCGTTGACACAACTTACACCAACACCATGTAGTCCACCAGATACTTTGTAAGAATCTTTATCGAACTTTCCACCTGCTCCAATTTTAGTCATAACGACTTCTAATGCAGAAACACCTTCTTTTTTATGAAGATCTACAGGAATACCACGACCATCATCTTCTGTGGTTATAGAATTATCTTCATTAATAATGACTGTTATATTATCACAATGACCAGCTAAAGCTTCATCAATAGAGTTATCGACCACCTCATAAACCAAATGGTGTAAACCTCTTACACCAGTATCTCCAATATACATGGACGGACGCATACGCACGTGCTCCATGCCTTCTAAGGCCTGAATACTATCTGCTGAATAATTATCCTTATTAAATTCTTCTCTTTTTTCTTCGCTCATTATTTTGAATGATTTTAGTTCAATTTATGGCATAAAAAAATGACACACTTGTATCATTTTTGAATACTAACAAATATACGATTTTAATATCCTTTTTAAAAGCTTTTTATGGATTGAAGTTGATAATTATCAACATTTGTTAATTACTTAAAAGTGTCTTAAAATGGCTTAAAAGTGGTTTAAATTAGATTTTGGTAGTTTTTTAATCGCAGTAAATCGACAAAATCACAAACTTGGCTTAGAAGCGTTTTTTCGAGAAATAAATTTACTCAAAATATGCTAATTTAGGATTAAGTTAAGACCTAATATTTTACTTTTTTAAATACATCTTTAAAATACAATTGCCACTCACCATCCACAAGAATTTCGCCATATTCTAAAAAATCACCGTCTGGTGTTGTGGTAAAAATGAAGCGTTTGGTTTTACTTGGTGACACAATTAGTTTGTCGTTTGAAAATTGAGCTGTGTATTTTGCTGCACCACCTTTGTAAAAAGGATTATACGAATAAGACTTGCTTTTATCGTCGTAATAAATAACGGTGTGTAATTGTAGTGTTTCAGCTTGTAAATCTAGTGCAATAATACTGTCGTCCAATTTGTAGCTTATTTTTGTAACAGCAGCAACTTGGGTAGCTATGGTATCATTTTTATATGTTGTTGAAATACCTTCCCATTCGCCAATAAGAAAGCTTAAATGTTGCATTTTTTCTTGTTGTATGGTTTGGGCTACTATCGGTTGTAGAGCCAAGAGACTTATTAAAACAAACAAAAAACTCAAATTTAATATTGTGCATTTATAGCGTTTCATAGCGCTTTATATTTTGATGAATGGATTAAAAACTAGCTTAGCAAATTTAAAACATAAGCTTTTTTCTTTTACTAAATAGAAGACTTTTATTTTGCGTCTATAATAAACATCTTGAAAACGCAGGCTGTGTTTAAAAGTATTCTACTCTCTACACTAGCATTTTTAAGATATGTCTAAAAACCTTATCATTCGTTATAATGAACCAGAAATCATGTTACGTTTTCGTTAATTGCAGTTTTTGTCTTTTAATAATTCTATAGGTTGTTGTATTTCTCGCTTTAAATTAGAAAAATGTTGTTTCTGCCTAAGTTGCATACCCAAAATAAAAACAAGATTGTCTTGAAATTTTATGAAATATGGGTGATTAGGGTCGTTGGTCCAATTAATATTTGGTAAAAAAGACATATGTTCTTCATCTAGTTCTTTCCTAATATATTCAACTTCTTGATATCCTAGTTCAGTTATAAGGTCAAAATCTGTATATCTTTTAACAATTTCATTCCTATTTTCTGATAAAAGATTTAGAGTGTTGTTTAAAAATGTACTGTACTCAATCAGTTTGTTCTTCAGTTTAATATCTGTTAACAGTTTTAATTGTCCCGATGATGTTAAATCTTCAAAAGTAATGTTACTAGGTACAGAAACATCTTGCCTTAAGGCAACTACAAATTTATTCAGTATTGTACTTCTATCGTTTGGTGTGTTGTTTAAATCTTTTATCAGTGCTTTGGTGAGTTTTATTCTGTGGGTTATCAGCTCACTGTTTTCATCAATTAACTTCTCGTTGAGTTCAAAGTCTTCTAAAATTCTACAATAATAATCTGCTTCGGTAATTCTATTTTTTCTGTTCTCATTCCAGTTATTAATTTGAAGTGCAATGAGGATTCCAATAACCACAAGGATGATTTCGCCAATGGCGTATTTAAAGTATTTTGACATCTTATTTTGTTTCATAAGGTCGTATCTGATTTTACGAAAGAACTTAATCATGTTTATAGTATTTAATATCAATGCGGCAATCTGGCCATTGACGACGTCGAATCTTCGATTTCACGAAAAGTGTCCACAGGACATTTTCTAAATGTTCTATCCTGTTTTCCACAAGCAAAGATTTTCTGATATGTCGAAAAAATTTAATCATTAATTATTTTTGAGTTCAGTTTCTAAACTAGCAATTAATGCCATAACTTCCATAATTGTAGATTCAAGAGCTTGTATATTGAATTCATTGTTATACTTCTGCTCATAAAGCAGTTTTAAAAAATCTTCGTTATTAATTAATGCATTATAATTTGCTGGTGTAAACGACACATAATTTTCCATTAGAACTCTTTTATAATACTTAAAAAAAGCTCTGTATTTTGGATTGAATTGTTCATTACTAATTTTATTATTTCTGTCTCCCAAATCGTCCACAAAATCGTACCATCGGTCGTAAAGATCGATAACAGATTTTCTTAAAGTATCGTTTGAAATATATTCAAAACCACGTGACTTTAAATTCTCAAAGCCGCCTGTGTTAATGGTGAAGTACGTATTGTATTGAATAAAACCAAAATGGAGATCTAGAGAATCGTGATAAGTTTTACCATTAGTCAGAAAATCTGTAATTAACAAATTTGATTGTATCGCTTTTCGGTTTAAATCAATATCTTCTTCTAAGGAAGCGAGATTTGTTTTAGAGTCGCTTAATAACTCACGAAGAATAGAAATTTCTATTTTGTTATTTTTTTTCTCTTCATTCCAATTATTTATTTGAAGCGCTATTAGAATTCCGATTACTACTAGGATTATTTCACCTATAGCGTATTTAAAGTATTTACCTGTTTTGTTTTCCATAATTAGGTTTTGACGTATTTTTCGGAAGAATTTTATCATTAAAACTTTTAATATTCTGATTCCAATAACTCAATTATTTCTTTTGCAGATTTGATAAGCACTTTGTTATCTATAATCATTATGTGTGTGAGTAACTCACGCTCAGCTAATATGTTTTCAAATTCGTGATTAGAAAACAAACTATCAAAATCTGCATTTTGTGTTACTGGTTGTCCTTTAGGCAGTTCGTAACCTCTAAATTTAAAATTTTCGTTTACGGACCTTAGAGGTACATAGTTACCAATTAACTTTACGTACTCTGGATAAGAATTATTGTAAATTCGTTGCTCTTCAAGCATTTCTTCAACATTTTGTGGCCATTCAACTAAAAGTCTTTTTAGTCTTTCATTTTTAATATTGTTTATGGTGCCTGTATAGAATAAAACATCCAACATTTTAAACTGTTCATTGAATAAGAAACCATTAAAAGTACGTGCCAATAGGTCGTATATTTTTTGAGGCTCATCTAATTGCTTTTTGTTAATCATAAGATTTAAATCATGCGTGGCCATCACACCATCATTTTTAGCATCTTGAAGTTCTTCAAGTTCTATCAGTCGAGCATTAAAGTCAATTTTAAGATTATTAAATAGATTATTTTGATTAATTGTTTCTTTTCGTTCTTCATTCCAATTATTAATCTGAAGTGCAATTAAAATACCGATGACTACAAGAATAATTTCCCCTATGGCGTATTTGAAGTAACGAGAGGTTTTTCCTGTTTCCATAAGGTTGTAGCGTATTTTACGGAAGAGTTTTATCATTGGTCAATATTAGTTTCAATTAAGGCTAGTGTCTCCTTCAAATAGGTCATAATTGATGCTTCATTTTTTGTAACGAAGGATTGATTCAAATAAAAATCAAACAAAAAGCCATCGACTTCAAGATTGGTTAAGAACGCTACATAATTTGATTTTGGAACGTCCATAGGTTTTATTAATACATCTCTTAGATAATCTTCTCTATCCATGAAGGCATCTTGGTTTCTAATGGGTAAACCTTTATTAATAATTGCTGGACCATTGGTTATCCAATAATTGCGCCTAACGATAACATCCTCTTTATAATCACCTAATTCTCCCGTCCATTGATTTAATTTGTAACGTAATTTTGGGTCTCTAATAAGTTCTAGCTTTCCTGATGAAGTAATATTATTTATAACACCTAATCTTGCATCAAAAGTGGCAAAATTATTAGCCTGACCCATTAAACTGTCAATAGTACGCGTTTCAAAATCAGAGTGTTCATCAAAATTTAAGAGTACGATAAATGCTTGTACAGAACTTACATTTACCTGATGGTCAGATGTAAGTTCCTCTATATTTTGTTTAAATTCTTCTTGAAGATTTAGCAAAATTTGTTGCTCCTTCTCAATATCATTTAGTTTTGAATTCCAGTTGTTAATCTGTAGCGCAATTAAGATACCTATGACGACCAAGACGATTTCGCCAATGGCATATTTGAGGTACTTGGATGTTTTGCCTTTTTCCATAAGGTTTAATCTTATTTTTCTAAAGAATTTTATCATTGGTTATTATGAAATACGTTTTTGTGTTTTCTTTATTTTAAATTATAATTTTCTATAGCTTTTAATAATTCATTGCCTAAGGTTACTTGTTCTTCGTAAAAGCCTGTGAGTTCTGCGGTGAACAAAAAACCTCTATATAAAATTGATAATACGATATCATTGCCTTTGTGCTCGGTTAGCACATCTGTATAATTACCTAATGCTTCTCGCATTTTCTGATTTGGTCTTTTTTCGAGTTCTAACCAATTTGAAAAGAAACCGCTTTTATGCAATTCTAAATCCAAATCATTGGCCCATACTTGTAAACTTGTTTCTTCAAATATTACTTTGTCAACCGAATTGTAATAATTGTATATCAATGCTTCTATTTCGGTATTATCAAGATATTGTAAATAGCCAGCGTTTTTTAGAGATTCAAACCCACTACGATTAAAATTCAATGGTTGCTCTATTATCATTGCAAATACAGCTTTAGTAATTTTTCGTTGGTCACTCCAATCTTTTTTTGAAATTAATTCTGTAGCCTCTGCACACAATTGTGATTGTTGTGTCCTTGTCTCAATCATAAAATCTGCAACTTTAATATCACTTTTTACATTTGTTGCAATTTTTTCTAAGTAATTCTTAAGGGCTTTTTTCTCATTTTTGATTTGATTTTGGTTGTTGACTTGAAGTGCAATTAAAATACCTATAACCACAAGTACAATTTCGCCAATGGCATATTTGAGGTACTTGGATGTTTTGCCTTTTTCCATGAGGTTGTAGCGTATTTTTCTAAAAAAATTTAGCATATTAGTCGCAGTTATCAATTAACAATGTATTCAATGCTACGGCATCAGCTTTGATACTTTTTAGAAGCGCTTTTTCGCGTTCTGCTATAATCATATTTGATATCATAAAATCCTTAATCTTTATAAATAGTTCGTCATTTGGATTTTGTTGCCAAGCCGTACTAGATAATAATTCTTGCAACTCTTTGTCAAATATGTACTGATACTGAGGCACCTCTTGTAACCCAAAGTCGGCAAATTTTTCTATGCTAAAAAGTCGTTCGGTTAACGCATTGTAATTTACATCGATGATATGTATGGCGTTGTCTTGTGCTGTGTAATGGCTTAATATTCTTTTTTTCAAGGTTTGATTTCTCAACGTTTCTAGTTTTCCAGACGAGGTAATGTCTACAATAGCTGCTTTGGTAGGGATGAACTTATAATACCTAAATGTTGACAAAAATTCTTTAAAAATAACTTGTTTATCCTTTTGGATTTTTAAAAGATTTTTTAAAAATCGTTCTGCACTTTCCAAACGATTATCTATAGTGACTAGTGAACTATCGATATTTCTAATATCTACTTGTAAATCTTCGGCAATTTTACAATAGTAGGTTTTTTCAAGTTGTATTGATTTTTGGTTTTCATTCCAATTATTAATCTGTAGCGCAATTAAAATACCTATAACCACAAGTACAATTTCGCCAATGGCGTATTTAAAGTATTTTGACATCTTATTTTGTTTCATGAGGTCATATCTGATTTTACGAAAGAACTTAATCATCCCTATAATGTTAGATTAGCATCAATTAAACCTAGTAAACGTTTTATGTCTTCAGTAGTAGTATCTAAAAATTCATTCTGATTATCTATAACTAAATTCATAATTAAAAGGTTAGAATAAACTTGTGTGTCACTATGTATGTTAACCTCAGAAATATCGGGCAAATGAGAATCGTGTTTTGTGTATTGTTTTACAAGTTGTCTGTTGCCGATTTTAGGTGAGATATCATCCACAAATTGGCGTGTTTTTTCTTTAACGCGTTCTTGGGTAGTATTCACAAAGTCTATTTGATAATATTGTGAAAGATTGTTTCTTAATTCCATATTGGTAATAAGGTCAATATTTTCCGAAGCTATCATATTTTCAAAAGCAATAGCGTTTGGTTCAAAGACAGTAAATTCATTCGTAAAAGCCATATAATTTAAAATTGCAGGTATATATTTTGCAGGATTAGACTGTTCTAAAACTATAAGGGTTGAGTCTATGTAAGACACTTTTGCAGCATTAAATTCTTTTACGTCTTTTATGCTTTCTAAATCATTTTGTAAGCTAATTCTAATTTGTTTTAAATAAACCTGTTCTTTGGATTTTAATAACCGCTTGGTATTCCAGCTATTTACTTGTAGTGCTAAAAGAATACCAATCATTACGAGTACAATTTCACCAATGGCGTATTTAAAGTATTTGCCTGTTTTTCCTCTTCCCATAAGATCTTTTCTAATGTATCTAAAAAATTTAATCATTGGTTTTCAATTGCACTTATTAAGTTTTGGATGTCTTTTTTTGTTTCTATAAGTAGGTTGTTCTGAAAATCGATAACCAAATCCATAATCCATAATAAGGATAGCAGTTGTTGGTCCTTAGATAAGGCTACATCTCTATCTGAAGGAATGTCTAAGCTCACATTGTACACAGTTTCAAAGTTTTCTTTAGTAGATATCCTAGGTGCGGTATAGTCCACAAAATCGCGTGTAACAAGGCGCATACGTTCTTGGATTCCGCCTTTAAAATCAAAACTGTAAAATTTAAGTAGCAATTTGCGTAAGTCGTCATCACGTATTAATCCAATATTCTCAGCAGAAATTAGATTTGTAAAACCTAGGTCGTTTGGAAAAAAGTGACGGTACACACCAAGCGTCATAACCTTATTATTTAGGATTGTCGCATCATTTCCTGAAGTGGAATTAGAAAAGCCCTGTAAAACATTTAGAATAGCTTCTTTTTTAGTCTTGTTGAAAATTAAAGCAGAATCTATTGCGATAAGGTCTGTCTTTAAGTTTTCTTTTATTTCAGTCAAGTATGTTTTTTCTTTTTTAGCATCTATTGTTTTATTGTTTAGATTGTTAATCTGTAGTGCAATTAAAATTCCTATGACTACAAGGATGATTTCGCCAATAGCGTATTTAAAGTATTTGGAAGTTTTATTTTCCATAACTAGGTTTTGTCGGATTTTTCGGAAGAATTTTATCATTGCTTAGAGTGTACTTTCCTTATTTTTCATTTAAACCCATACATCAATTTTCTCCATACCCATTCCATAGGACCATATTCAAAGTATTTTAACCAAATTCGACTACTAATGACTTGAACTGCAAAGACAAGTATGGCAATTAGCATCACAATAGTAAACCCATATTTTCCTGTAAGTTGAAAGCCGATACCATAGAAAATAATAATGCCAGCAAACGTATGTAAGAGATAGCAGGTTAGGGCAGTTTTACCAACAGAACTAAATAATTTTAGAAATCGATTACCATTGAGGCAAAGTAGTGCAATACCAGCGGCAATACTTAAGGCAAGCGGTATGGTTCCTAAGGCATAACAAATGGTATGTAAAAATGTATTTATAGCAGCATCATCTGCATAAAACTCTAAGTAACCTCTCATAAGGTTAAAAGGCAAACCGAATAGTAATCCAATCCAGAATACTTTTTTTAAGAAGGATTTATTGGTTAACAAATTGTCATTCAATATTTTTCTGCCAGCCCAAATGCCAATAAGAAATATGCCAAATACTTTAAAGATTCGGCCTTCCAAAAGAATCATCCCTATTCGCAAGAATGTATTACCTAAGTTCATTTTAAAAAAATCTAAAACGTTATTATTGAGTATGTAAGCTTGAAAATCTCCACTTAAAGCGCCATCAATTTCTATTAGTGGCATATTAAAGTAGGCATAGATTTCAGTTTGAAGGTCAAAAACAGGCTTAGGATAAGGCCATTCAGCAACAGACATAAAAGCCAAGTTTGCAATGGGCATTAGAATTAAAATACTGGCAGTGATAAGCAAGGTTCTATTGGATTTATCAACAAACCAGATGAGGCCAAAACCAAGTAGTGCGTACAAGGTTAAAATATCGCCAGCCCAAAACACCACCAAATGAATCAATCCGATAACCAAGAGCCAAAACATGCGCTTTCTGAAAAAAGAAACAAAAGATTTCCCTTTGGAAATGGCATTATTATATTGAATTACGCAGCCAATACCGAAGAGTAACGAGAAAATAGAATAAAATTTACCATCTACCAGCACGTAGTGAACATAACGCAGCAGCTCATCGCTGGCCCAACTGATTTCGCGAATACTACTATCCGCATCAAAAAACCAGAATCCTGCAAAAAATGAAATGTTTGCGGTAAAAATGAAAAAGATAGAGATGCCTCTCAGAATATCTAAAAATTCAATGCGGTCTAGGTTAGAAATTGGTTTTAAAGTTTTCAATAGATAGTTTTTAATTTTTTAATTATTCCTAAAAAGCGCTGCAAGGTTTTCAGACACTTGTAAGGCTTAGATTTTAAACAGCATCCTATTGATAACACCTGTAAATTGTATGGTATTTTAATTATCGTTTCTTTTTCCATTGTAAAATCACTTCTGCAATAAACAAAGGAATCACCCAAGCTACCCAAATACAGGCCGGACCACGTTCTTCAAAGGTTGGCATAAGGTCACGTACAAAGCTGGATTTATTAAGAATACGGAACAGCACAAAAGCCAGAGTGATGATATACGCTCTTATCATCCATTCCTTATGCTGTGGCACTCTTCTTAAACGGATCATTCTATAAGCCATCAATACACTAACAAACCAAGCCAAAGCCATGACAAACAGAGAAATACTCCATGAAATGTTAACGCGTGGCGCTACAAAAAATGACATATAAACCGCACATAATGAACCGATGATGATGGCAATAATGAAGACCTTACCTAAGTTGCGGTGTAAGCTTATATAGCGATTCCTGAAGGTAGTACTAAACTGAAACGGCCCTAATAGTAAGGCAATACCACCGCCTAATAAATGACCTATTAACCACCACCTACTAGACCAGTAATAATCCCTATATTGTTCTATATTGAAATTTAAAAAGTAGGGAAAAGCTTCATCGGTTACAAAACAGGTTGCGACAAGAAATATTATTCCCAGAAACGTAGCTTTTATAGCTCTTGATGATTGTTTAGTTTTTTGCATGATATACTTCTAATTCTATTTCTACCATGAATTCTGGAAGTGCTAATCCCTTAACCTCAAGCCAGGACCCAGTAGGGAATCCATTTTTATATACCTCTGCACGATACGCCGATTTTTCCAGCATTTGTGCCATATCGGTGGTAAAAATGTCTTCCTTAACCACATCGTCAAAGCTGCATCCATAATGCTTTAAAATCTTTCCTAAATCGGCATAACAGTTTTTCATTTGCTGTTCTATATCGCCTATGGCCGTTGGGTTGCCTTCATCATCCATACTTACTGCACCTGAAATTTTAATATTATTTCCGATTTTTACGGCATGACTATAACCATAGGCTTTTTCTACTTCTGGTCTTAGTGAGAAATATTCAGGCTTCTCATTTTCAATAGTAGTTTCTTTTTCAATGGCGATTGATGTTTCTTTTGGCTTTTGTTCGCAACTTTGTAGTGTAACAGTTAACGAGAAAAGCAATAAAATTATGGTTGATGGTTTGGTGATTTTTTTTAATGTTTTCATAAGTTTATACTTAATGGTTCAAATTTTCAAATTGACGTGTATGTTCTTCTTATATAATTAGAATTTAAATTGTGGTTACAAGAATTTGCTTCTTATTTACAATAGCAAGATATTATGTAACGTAAAGCGTGTCAACCACATATTAATGTGAAATTGAATACTAACATTTTGTATCTTTGATATTAGCTATTAATTAAACCCATTCTCTTGAAGTCATTCTTAACTTCACAATATATAGTGCTATCACTTTTTTTATGTGTGCTAAGCACAAATATGTATGCACAGAATCCATCGCAAATCGATGTACTAACTACAAAAGACGGATTGCTTTTTAGAGATGTATCAGATATTGTGCAGGATAAAAAAGGCCTATTATGGATTAGCACTACCCAAGGATTAAATCGTTACGATGGCCATAATTTTAAAGCATACACCAATGATATTCAGAATCCATTCTATATTGAAGCAAATGGTATAAGATGGAATATGCTCTATGACATACCTAATAATTCTGTATGGTTCTCGGCTAATAATAAATTGTTTCAACTTAAAGTCTCAACAGATTCCATTATATCTTACAATGAAAAACATAATTTAAACGATCGCGTCCTAGAAATTTACAAAGCACCAGATCAGTCCATTTGGGTAGTAACTGACGATTATTGGCTGGTAAATAAAGAGACTTCAAAACTCTATCTAAAGAAATTTGAAAACGGAACGTTTAATACCATTACCTCTGTTAATAGATATAAGCAAAATTTTAATAATCTAACTTTTGACAGCAACGGATTTTTATGGTGGTCAACTACTAGTAGCAGTAATAAATATAGTCTAAAAGGTGAACTCATAGAGCGTCATATTTTTGACACTTATGATTGGAATGGCGACTTTATACATTATGTACCACAATTTTTTGACAGTAACCATAGGCACTATTATTTTCCGCCTTCTCGTGGTGGAATTGACATATACAATGCTAAGGATAAAACCTCTGAGATAATCTTTGATACAGGCAATATTATACGTCGTGCCATAGAGGATAAAGATGGAAATATTTGGTTTGCTGGCGATAATACTCTCTATCATATGGATAGAGATAGAAATTTTAACGATTATTCAGATTTGCTAAAATCTAAATTGGACTATTCTAAAATTAATAATCTTTTTATAGACAAAAACAATTTGCTCTGGGTTGCTACAGATAATGGTTTATTTAAGATAAAAACCCATAAACAATTATTTTCCAATCTTTTTAAATCTAAAAATGAAGGTTGGGGGAATTCCATGCGAGGTATTTTTGAAGATGCAGAAGGGCGCATATTTTCACTCTGCGAAAGTAAACATCAACTGTGGTACAAAACTAAAACGGGTAAGATTGACTCTCTACCCTTAAAAACTAAATTTGGAAAACCGGTGTCACTCATGTATGATGCTAGTTTCATAGTTACAGACAACAGTAAAACCAAAGCTTATGCCATAGGAAATGGCATTTGCGAAATAGATTTAAAAACAGGTATTACGACAATTCAAGATCAATTTACAATCAATAATAACATTCATGGCCCAAACGCACTGTTACTGTTAAAAGATGAACGTTTGCTCTTTGGTTTCACTATGGAATACTTGACTGTTTTCGACCCAAAAACCCAAGAAAGCCAACCTGTTTTCAATAATTTATCAGAAGGCGAAAATATTAGGAGTCTTTGGTTTTTTGAAGAAAGTAGAGATGACAATTGTGTTTGGATAGGTACCGAAGACCGTGGTATTCTAAAAGTTAATTTAAAAGGAAATATCCTTACATCATATAATGCCAAAACATTACCAAGCCTTGGTAACTACAGTATTTTATGTATTGAAGAAGATAACGATAAAAGTTTATGGGTTGGCACTTATGGAGGTGGACTAAAACATATTGCTCCAGATGGTAAAACCGTAACAACCTATACCAAAGCAAATGGCTTGCCAGATAATAATGTGGTTGGTATTTTATTAGAGAATGATAATAAATTATGGATTAGTACCTATAACGGTTTATCCTTTTTTGATAAAAAAACAAAAGAATTTCAAAATTTTTATACGGAAGACGGACTATCACATAATGAGTTTAACTATTCTTCTTTTTTTAAGGATAGCCAAGGCATCTATTATTTTGGTGGTATGAATGGAATTAACGTTTTTAATCCGAAAACGTTACAAGAATCTGTTAGACCACCAGATATTCAGTTTTTAGAGATTTCCGGATATAATAGTAACACAAAACAAAATTATACTAACGACTATGCTCAAAAAGACCTAAAAGAATTTACTGCATCGCCTTACGACCAGTATTTTGAAATAAGTTGGACGATGCCAAGCTATTTTCAGAATAAAAAAAACACATACAGTACAAAATTAGAAGGTTTTGAAGACCGATGGTTTTATCAAGGCAACACAGCATCTATCCGTTACAATAAATTGCCAGCAGGTGATTATGTGTTAAAAGTTAAAGGCACAGATTCCAGAGGAAATGAAGCAGCATCCCCATTATCAATTCCTATTACAGTGCAACAAGTATTCTACAAAAAGTGGTGGTTTATAGCATTGGTAATGTTGGCAATAATCGGAATTGTGTATTCAATTTTTAGATATCGGGTACAACAAGTTTTAGCAATGGAACGCTTACGAACCAAAATTTCTAGTGATTTGCATGATGACGTCGGTTCTTTATTATCTGGTCTCGCCATGCAAACGGAACTCATGGAAATTAATGCCAGTGAAGCCGATAAGTTTAAGCTTCAAAAAATTGCAGACATCAGCCGGAATGCCATTTCGCAAATGCGCGATTTGGTTTGGAGTATAGACAGTAGACGCGAGACTGTTGAAGATTTAATTGAACGCATGAGAGAGTTGGCAGAAGAACTATTATTACCTAAGGATATTTCATTTTACATTGATAGTTCAAACATAAAGAACCCAACAAAAAAATTACCAGCACAAACCAAGCAGCATATATTCTTAATCTATAAAGAAGCGATTACAAATATTTTACGCCATTCAGATGCAACTAACGTCATAGTTACCATAACAAATGATTCTAATGGTTGCCAATTTGTAATTAAAGACAACGGTAGCAAAAAGGAATCTTACAAAAGCACAGGATTGGGTTTATCTAATATGGTAATGCGTGCCGAAAAAATTAAAGGTAGCCTTCAGTTTCAAAAAGAAGATGGTTTTGGAGTGCATCTTAAGCTGCCTTTTCAAATGTAATTTCACATCTTAATGTGATTGTGAATTTTTTTTAAAACCCATAACTTTACAAATGAAGTTTAACCGTAAATTTAAATTGATTTTGAAACAGTAGGATGAACCAAATAAAGTTAGCAATTATAGAAGATGATGAATTAATTCAGGAAAGCCTGAACGACTTCTTTGATGCGCAACCTAAAATTGACTGTTTGCAAATTTCGGCCTCGGTTGAAAGTTTCCTTACCGCTTTAAAGACTTTAGAAAAAACACCAGAGGTTATCCTTTTAGATATTAATTTATTAGGCATGTCCGGTATTGACGGAATTCCGTTAATCTTAAACGAATTACCTAAAGTAGATATCATTATGCTGACTACGTTTGAAGATAATGACAGTATTTATAAAGCCTTATGTGCAGGAGCTTGCTCGTATTTATCTAAAAAAACACCTCTTAAAAAAATACAGGAAGCTGTAGAAGTGGTTTACGATGGTGGTTCTTATATGTCACCTTCCATTGCCCGAAAAATAGTAAATAGTTATGCGCCAAAACCTAGCAAAAGCGATGTATTAACACCGAGACAAAAGGAAATTGTTACAGGCATCGTAGATGGTAAAAGCTATAAAATGATTGCTGATGATTTATTTGTATCACTCGATACGGTTCGCAGTCACATAAAGAATATCTACAAAGCATTAGAAATTAATAGTAAGGCGGAATTGATAAAGAAGTCTTATGATAATGAGATTTGAAATTATATAAACAAACCAATTATTATCTTAAACACCCCTAAAGTCCCCTCAAGGGGACCTTCTTAAAAACAAACTTACGTGCTAGTG
The DNA here is from genome assembly GCF_045105575.1 of Winogradskyella sp. Taxonomy (GTDB): domain Bacteria; phylum Bacteroidota; class Bacteroidia; order Flavobacteriales; family Flavobacteriaceae; genus Winogradskyella. The sequence goes on from NZ_JBGCDQ010000007.1 coordinate 30,838, forward strand.
TCTCCTTGATAGGACTTTAGTGGTGTATTTTAATTAATACGCCTTATCATGAACATTAGCAATCGCTCTACCACTCGGATCATTCATGTTTTTAAAAGCTTCATCCCATTCTAAAGCAATTGCAGTACTGCATGCTACACTTGCCTCTTGTGGCACACTTAAGGCTGCTGCATCACTAGGAAAATGCCCTTCAAAAATAGTTCGGTAGTAATACTCTTCTTTATTTAAGGGTGTATTAATTGGAAAGCGGAACGCTGCATTTTCTATTTGTTCGTCAGTCACTTCATTGTCAACCAATTCTTTTAAGGTATCGATCCAACTATAACCTACACCATCAGAACATTGTTCTTTTTGCCTCCAAGCGACACTTTCTGGAATCATATCTTCAAATGCCTTACGAATCACCCATTTTTCCATGCGTTCTCCGTTAATCATTTTATCTTTTGGATTGATACGCATCGCCACATCCATAAATTCTTTATCTAAAAATGGCACACGACCTTCAATTCCCCAAGCCGCTAAACTTTTGTTCGCTCTAAGACAATCGTACATGTGCAACTTATCTAATTTACGTACTGTTTCTTCGTGAAATTCTTTAGCATTTGGTGCTTTATGAAAGTATAAATAACCACCAAAAATCTCATCGGCACCTTCTCCAGACAATACCATTTTTATGCCCATAGACTTAATCACTCTCGCCATTAAATACATTGGAGTCGAAGAACGAATGGTTGTAATATCATAGGTTTCAATATTATAAATCACATCCTTAATCGCATCTAAACCTTCTTGGATCGTAAATTTAATTTCATGATGCACTGTACCAATATGATCTGCCACTACCTTTGCCGCTGCTAAATCTGGTGACCCTTCTAACCCAACCGAAAATGAATGCAATTGTGGATACCAAGCTTTTTCTTTATCGTCCGCTTCGATGCGTCTCTCCGAATACTTTTTAGCAATCGCTGATGTTACAGAAGAATCTAAGCCTCCTGACAATAAAACTCCGTAAGGTACATCACTCATTAATTGTCTATGAACTGCATTTTCTAAGGCTTGCTTTACTTCAGCAATACTAGTTTCGTTATCTTTAACTGCATCGTAATTTGTCCAATCACGCTGATACCATTTTACAAATTCACCATCTTTACTCGACATGTAATGTCCTGGAGGGAATAATTCAATTTTGGTACAAATGCCTTCTAAAGCTTTTAGTTCTGAAGCCACATAAAAGGTACCATTTTTATCCCAACCAATGTACAAAGGAATAATTCCCATATGATCTCTAGCGATGAAGTATTCGTCCTTTTCAACATCGTAAATCGCAAATCCGAAAATACCATTCATATCATCTACAAAGTCATGCCCTTTTTCTTGATATAAGGCTAAAATGACTTCGCAATCACTTTGAGTTTGAAAATCGTACTTGCCTTCAAATTGTTTTCTTAAAGCACGATGGTTATAGATTTCACCATTGGCAGCTAGGATTAATTTTTTATCTGGACTTAACAACGGTTGCTTACCAGAAGCAGGATCTACAATGGCCAAACGCTCATGCGCCATAATCACTTTATCGTCACTATAAATACCACTCCAATCTGGCCCACGATGACGGATCGTTTTTGCCATTTCTAAAACCTGTGGTCTTAAATCATCAACTTTTTGTTTTATATCGAACGCACATACAATTCCGCACATAATATTACCTTTTTTCAATTTGGCTTTAGAAAGATCAGCCAAGTGTTATTAATAATTAGATCACAAATATGAATTAAAACTTTCATATTCTAAACATATATAACAATATTAGTTTCATATTAAAACTAAAAAAACAAAATAAGGATACAAAAAGAATTTAAAGCTGCCGAATTGATATTTAAACTTTTAATCTGTAAACTTTAGTATTTCTTTACGACTAGTACAAGCAGTAAAAAACTAATTTTGAAAAAAACCAATACATCTCATTTATTATGAAAAAATTGAATTTTGTTACCGCTATTACTTTTGCCTTTTTAATGTTATTTTCATTCAACACTCAGGCACAAGATTTTAAAGACTTAGATAAAAGCCCAATGGATGTGGCCGCTTTTCCTAGTAATTACAAAGAATCTAATAAATTGATAAAAGTAGCTTATAGTCGTCCAATGCTTAAGGGACGTGCTATTGAGAAACTCGCACCAAACGGTAAAGTTTGGAGAACAGGTGCCAATGAAGCTCCTGAATTAACACTATATACCGACATGAAATTAGGTGGTACAACCGTTAAGGCTGGCACTTACACGTTTTATGTGATTCCAGGAGAAAAAGAATGGACTGCAATCATTAGTACCGACTTAAATGTTTGGGGAAGTTATTTTTATGACGAAAAGAATGATGTAGCACGTATCACTGTTCCGGTGAGTGAAGACACTACATCTTTAGAAGCATTTTCTATGGCTTTTGAAAAGTCTGACGATGGCGTGCACATGCATATGGGTTGGGGAACTATGCGACTTGCTGTTCCTTTTACGAAGTAGCAGTTAGAAGCTAGAAGCTAGAAGCTAGAAGCTAGAAGCTAGAAGCTAGAAGCTAGAAGCTAGAAGCTAGAAGCTAGAAGCTAGAAGCTAGAAGCTAGAAGCTAGAAGCTAGAAGCTAGAAGCTAGAAGCTAGAAGCTAG
>NZ_JBGCDQ010000008.1:0-54134 GCF_045105575.1 Winogradskyella sp.
AAATCTAGAGGCGAATTACGCTTGTATGACGAATCGAAAACCGTTCCATCAGCTAATTGCCCTTTATAATGTACGGATACGGTATTTCCTTTTTCAGCCTTTTTACCACTTCCTTTTTGAATAATTTGGTAACGTAAACCAGAAGCTGTTTCATCAAAACCTACAGCTAGTTTATCTAATTCTGCTCTTGCCGCTTCGCGCTCTGCTGCAATGCGCTTTTCGCGTGAACCTTCAAAAGTTCTAAATGCTTCAATTGCATTAAATTGTTCTGCAGCTGATCCTTCTTTTATAATTTCTATACTGTCTATAGTATCGCCTTGTGCTACAGCATCTACAATATCTTGGCCTTCAATAACTTTACCAAAAACCGTATGTTTATTATCTAACCAATCTGTTGCAATGTGTGTAATGTAAAACTGACTTCCGTTTGTACCAGGACCAGAATTTGCCATCGCCAATACACCAGGACCATCGTGTTTTAAATCAGGATGAAATTCATCATCAAATTTATAACCTGGATTTCCTGTTCCTGTGCCTTGAGGACATCCACCTTGAATCATAAAATCTGGAATCACTCTATGGAATTTTAAGCCATTATAATAAGGAGTGCCTTGTGGCTTTGCTGAATTTTCTAAATTCCCTTCTGCTAATGCCACGAAGTTACCAACTGTTCCTGGAGCTTTTTCGAATTCTAAATTTACTAATATTTCACCTTTTGAAGTGTTGAACTTTGCGTATATACCGTCTTGCATTGTATCTATTTTTGTTTGAAGGTGCAAAGATAAACAATGATTTACGATATACGAATTTAGATTGAAGATTTGAGAATTAGTTTAATAGCGTTAGATTTGTCAAAACTTAAATTTTATGGCATTTTCATTATCTAAACTTTTTGGTTCAAAAGATTCAAAATCACCATCTGGAGATACTATTGAAGCAATTATTACTGATGTTGAAAACCAACCTTTTGGAGTTTCTGACCATAATGTACTTTTTGCTGGTTTAAATGAATTAGGAGGTTATTTCTTTTTTCAAACCGTTATTGTTGGCCAGCTGAATGTAAAGTGTAAAAATGGTGCGCAATTATTTTTTATTGGCGATGATTTTAAACTACAATTAGAAGCCGATATGCCAGAATTTGAATCTGAAAGCTCACCTGTTAAAGGACGATACGTCACAAAGATTGATTTTCAGATTGAAGAAAGTGATGTCAAAAAATTAGAAAGTGCTGCACTTAAAACAATTCAGATTAAGGTTAAGAAACAAGAACTAATATTTGGTAAGTATGTTTCTGATGTTTTGGATGAAGAGGAATGATAATTATAGTACGTTCTCTATGAAAAGTGACACTAACTTTATTGCATATAACGCATGCTTCGCTCGATAAATTTGACACGGATTTCACGGATTTACACAGATTCTATGCAGTTTTGATACTTTTTGTAAAAACGCACTGCATCATATAATTCAATAAACAACGCCTAACAGTCTTGCTATTAATTTTGAATACCTGTATACAAACTTTTTCCCTCTGGGGAAACGTCTGCAAGACAAAGGGGCTTCTTTCTAATTAGCAACCTCACTCATAAACTTAATACGATACAAGCGAAGTTCTTCGTCATCATAATCACCATCAAACTCTTCAATAGCATCGTCTATTTTATCGCTTTCAGATTCCATGAAATAATCGTGAATTTCTTCCTGTTGATCTTCGTCTAAAAGGTCATCAATCCAATAATTGATATTTAATTTTGTTCCGGAGAACACAATCGATTCCATTTCCTTTATAAAAGCTGGCATTTCCATCCCTTTAGAAGAAGCAATATCTGTTAATGGTAATTTTCTATCGACATTCTGAATGATATATAATTTGATTGCTGAGTTCGTTCCTGTAGACTTCACAATCATGTCGTCTGGTCGCATAATGTCGTTTTCCTCAACATAATCTGCAATTAAGCCCACAAAATCTTTACCATATTTCTTCGCCTTACCTTCTCCTACTCCATGCACATTAGATAGTTCATCGATAGTAATCGGATATTTTAAAGCCATATCCTCTAATGAAGGATCTTGAAAAATAACAAATGGCGGCACTCCTAATTTTTTGGCATTACGTTTACGCAGATCTTTCAGCATTTTCATCAAATTCTCATCTGCAACAGCTCCACCTCCTTTTGCATTGGTGATAATATTGTCATTAGAATCTATATCAAATACATGGTCTTCAGCCATCATAAACGATTCTGGTTTACCTATAAAATCTTTACCAGTATTGCTGAGGCGCAAAACTCCATAAGTTTCAATATCTTTCTTTAAATAACGTGCAACGATGACTTGGCGAATTAAAGCCATCCAATATCTTGGATCCTTAGCTTTACCAACACCAAAAAAGTCTTGTAAATCGGTTTTGTGTGAAGAAATAAGCGCATTTGGATTACCTACCATCACTTGTACTAAATCCTTCGCTTTATATTTTTCATTTGTTTTTTCAACAACATCTAATAAAATCTGAACATCGTCTTTGGCTTCCACCTGCTTTTTAGGATAACGCACATTATCGTCCATGTCGCCACCTTCGCCAGTTTCATTATCAAACTCTTCACCAAAATAATGAAGAATAAATTTTCGCCTTGATACCGACGTTTCAGAAAACGCGACCACTTCTTGTAATAAGGCATGCCCAATTTCTTGCTCTGCAACGGGTTTACCTGCCATAAATTTTTCGAGCTTCTCTATGTCTTTATAAGCGTAGTAAGCTAAACAGTGACCTTCACCACCATCACGACCTGCACGACCTGTTTCCTGATAGTAACTTTCAATACTTTTAGGAATATCATGATGAATTACAAAACGTACATCTGGTTTATCGATTCCCATTCCGAAGGCTATCGTAGCCACTACAACATCTGTATCTTCCATAAGAAACATATCTTGATGTTTGACGCGTGTTTTTGCATCGAGACCAGCATGATAAGGAACAGCCTTTACACCATTAACTTGCAGTACTTGCGATAATTCTTCAACTCGTTTTCGGCTTAAACAGTAAATAATACCTGATTTTCCATCATTTTGTTTTACAAAACGCGTAATATCTGAATCTACATTTTTTGTTTTTGGGCGTACTTCGTAATATAAGTTTGGTCTATTAAATGAAGCCTTAAACGTAACTGCTTTTGGCATCCCTAAACTCTTCAAAATATCTTCTTGAACTTTAGGAGTTGCGGTTGCTGTCAATCCTACAATAGGAATGTCGTCACCGATACGTTTTATAATCGTTTTAAGATTTCTGTATTCTGGTCTAAAATCGTGTCCCCATTCACTAATACAGTGTGCCTCATCTACAGCCATAAAAGAAATTTTTACGGTTCTTAGAAAGTCCACATACTCTTCTTTAGTTAAAGATTCTGGAGCAACATAGAGTAATTTGGTTATACCACTGGTAATATCTGCTTTAACTCTTGCCACTTCTGTCTTATTTAAAGACGAATTGAGAACATGTGCCACACCTTCGTGCTCAGACACCGCTCTTATAGCATCTACCTGATTTTTCATCAAAGCAATAAGCGGAGATACTACAATGGCAGTTCCCTCTTTAATTAAAGCTGGTAGTTGGTAACATAACGATTTTCCGCCTCCTGTTGGCATAATAACAAACGTGTTGTTACCTGCTACGACGTTTTTAATAACTTCTTCTTGTAGACCTTTGAATTCTGAAAATCCAAAGTATTTTTTTAGTGAAGCGTGTAAGTCAATTTCTGCAATACTCATTAATCCCTATTGGTATTTTATATACATTTGCAACAAGTTTAAAGATAACAAATTCTTTATATCTAAGAAACTCAATAAATAATAAGTTTTGAACACTAAACAATCTATCTTAAAAACTGCGGCAACAACGATAAAATTAGAAAGTAAAGCTATTGATAATTTATCAGATTTGCTAACCGAAGATTTTGCAGATGCTGTAGAGTTGATATATCAATCTAAAGGCCGTGTTATCATTACAGGCATTGGTAAAAGTGCTATTATTGCCAATAAAATTGTTGCGACGTTAAATTCCACTGGTACACCTTCTGTTTTTATGCATGCTGCGGATGCGATCCATGGTGATTTAGGATTGATGCTAGAAGATGATATTGTAATTTGTATTTCAAAAAGTGGCAACACACCCGAAATTAAAGTCTTAGTCCCACTTATTAAGAATGCGAAGAATAAAATGATAGCCATCACTGGTAACACAGCATCTTTTTTAGGTCAGCAGGCCGATTATATTCTCAATGCCTATGTGGCACAAGAAGCTTGCCCTAATAATTTAGCACCTACCACAAGTACCACAGCACAATTAGTTATGGGAGATGCTTTAGCGGTTTGTTTGTTAGAGTTACGTGGATTTTCTAGCAATGACTTTGCGAAATATCATCCTGGTGGAGCCCTTGGAAAACGACTGTATTTAAGAGTTAACGATTTATCATCGCAAAATCAGAAACCACAAGTCGGACTCGACACCTCATTAAAAGAGGTGATTGTTGAAATTACGGAGAAAATGCTAGGAGTTACTGCTGTTGTTGAAAATGATAAAATTGTAGGTATTATTACTGATGGTGATTTAAGACGTATGCTAAGCAAGAGTGATGTGATTACGAGTTTAAAAGCTAAGGATATTATGAGTGATAATCCAAGACGCATCCAAGAAGAAGCCATGGCTGTTGACGCTAAAGAAATTATGGAAGCGTTTGGCATTTCTCAATTGTTAGTTGAACACAACGGCAACTATGCTGGTGTGGTACATCTGCACGATTTAATAAAAGAAGGCATTATATAATGGCAAAAACTAACATAGATGAGATGTCTTTTTTAGATCATCTCGAAGATTTAAGATGGCATTTAGTTAGAGCAACCGTCAGTATCGGAATTGCTGGCGTTATAGCCTTCATTTTTAAAACATTTATTTTTGAGGTCATCATTTTTGGACCAACGCATATGGATTTTCCCACGTATGCCGGACTTTGTAAAGTCTCGCAATTTCTGGGCATGACAGACACCACGTTTTGTGCTGAAGAATTTCCTTTTATCATTCAGAGTAGAACCTTTGCTGGTCAGTTTTCTGCGCACATTTGGACCTCTATTTATGCCGGTTTTATTGTTTCATTTCCGTATGTACTTTATCAGTTATGGAGCTTTATAAGTCCTGGTTTAAAGGTAAACGAGCGTAAAAACTCTAGAGGATTTATAATTATCGCTTCTATTTTATTCTTTTTAGGAGTGCTTTTTGGCTATTACATTATTACACCATTATCTATTAATTTCTTGGCTAATTATCAAATTAGTGATCAGATTCAAAATGAGTTTGATATTAGTTCCGTGATCGCATTGGTAAGATCTTCGTCTCTAGCCTCTGGCTTTGTATTTGAGTTACCTATAATTATTTACTTTTTAACTAAGGTTGGTCTGGTAACTCCAGAAATTTTAAAGAAATACAGAAAATTTGCCCTTGTTATCGTCTTAATCTTATCCGCAATTATTACACCTCCAGACATTGCAAGTCAGGTTATTGTAGCGATTCCGATATTAATATTGTACCAAGTGAGTATTTATATTTCGAAGATTGTCGTTAGAAATCAAAATCGAAAAACAGCAAGAGAAAACAAAAAACAACACGTTAAGCCCTAATTTATGTCTGATATTGTAGAAGAATTCAATGATTATCGTGCTAAAATGAACGATAAAATATTAGCCGATAATAACAAAATTATAAAGCGTATTTTTAATTTAGATACAAATGCCTTTCAGGAAGGAGTCTTAGATAAAAAGACGAAAGAACTTCTAGGTTTGGTCGCTTCCGCGGTGTTACGTTGCGATGATTGCGTAAAGTACCATTTAGAATCGTCTTACAACGAAGGCTTATCTAAAGAAGAAATAAGCGAGGCTCTTGGCATTGCAACCCTTGTTGGTGGCACTATTGTAATTCCACATTTAAGACGTGCGCACGAGTATTGGGAAGCTTTAGAGCAGCACCACTCTGACTAATAAACCTTTTATAAAAGCGTGTTAAAGCCTATGGAATCTATATGATTTTCTTAATTTTAACGTTCTTAGATATGATATGAAGTTACGAGCAGAACATTTAATGAAGTCCTACAGCGGACGAAAAGTAGTAAAGGATGTCTCACTTGAGGTTAATCAAGGAGAGATTGTGGGTTTATTAGGTCCGAATGGAGCAGGTAAAACCACCTCTTTTTATATGATTGTTGGGATCATTAAACCTAATGGTGGTAGCATTTATTTAGATGACACTAACATTACAAAATACCCAATGTACAAACGTGCTCAAAACGGCATTGGTTATTTGGCACAAGAACCTTCTGTTTTTAGAAAATTAAGCATTGAAGATAATATTTTAAGTGTGCTGCAACTTACCAAGTTGAGTAAGAAAGAGCAACATCTTAAAATGGAATCGCTAATAGAAGAATTTGGTTTAGGCCATATTAGAACCAATAGAGGTGATTTACTTTCTGGTGGTGAGCGCAGACGAACAGAAATTGCGCGAGCTTTAGCAACCGACCCTAATTTTATTCTACTCGATGAGCCTTTTGCAGGAGTTGATCCTGTGGCTGTAGAAGATATTCAACGTATTATAGCCAAACTGACAAAAAAGAACATTGGTATTCTTATTACCGATCATAACGTACAAGAAACTCTAGCGATTACTGATAGAACGTATTTAATGTTTGAAGGTAACATTCTTAAAGCTGGTAAACCTGAAGAATTGGCTAGCGATGAAATGGTACGAAAAGTGTATCTCGGTCAGAATTTTGAATTGCGTAAAAAGAAATTGGAGTTTTAGAGCTCTAATTCCTCCTTGTAGATAACTTAATTCGATTTTATCCTATTTCGTACTAATCATTTTTTTAATTACGACCAATACAAGGTAGACAAAAACAGCCTGTATAAGTACGTTTACAATCCAGTAAATTCCTATCATTACTAAATTATCTGACACATAGAATGGCAGATTAGTATTAATTAAACTCATAGGGAAACTGCAAATTACGAGAAGCACAGATGTCACTGAAGATAAATCCACCTCTGCCAACGATGATAAAATTTCAGTTAAAATAACAATAACTTGACCAACCATCACGAACAAGAAGACCTTGATAAAGTCTTTAAGCTTAAACTTTTTCATTCTATTTACTCATTTTAATTTAAAACTGCAAACCTTAAACGATTTATCAGTTTTTACCGATTACTGCTATTAATCAATTTAAATTCAATAAGTTGTTACAAATAAACGTTTATATTTTGTATTAATTTACGTTTTTCGATGAAAATATCATTTTAAGGGTTTTAACAATTAATAAACAAGCAAATCCAGCTGCTAAACCAGTTAAAAAATCCCTTAAAATCGATGGTATCTGTTCTAAAAAATGATGTAAGAATTCTATATTATGTACAAAAATACCACCTGCTACTAAAAGTAACGCAATGGTTCCGATAACCGATAAACTTTTAATTACCTTAGGTAAGGCTTGCACTAAAAAATTACCGACTAAGAATAAAAATCCTTTTTTACCACGACTTTTTTGAATCAATTTCAGTCCGAAATCATCCATTCTTACAATAAGTGCCACGATACCGTAAACGCCAATGGTAGACACTAAAGCAACAATAGATACTACAATAATTTGTGTCGTTAATAGTTCGTTAACAACAGAACCTAAGGCGATAATCACAATTTCTACAGATAGAATAAAGTCTGTGACTATGGCAGATTTTATTTTAGTTTTTTCTAAATCCAGCAATTGTTCTTCAGAGTAATCTTTTTTTAAATCAATCGTTATCTCTTTTGGATGTGGTACAAAAAATTCATAAATTTTTTCAGCACCTTCATAAGCCAAATACAAACCTCCTAGAACTAAAACTACAATAACTGCCCATGGTAAAAATGCGCTTAACAAAAATGCTAATGGCAAAATAATCAACTTGTTTAAAAATGAACCTTTGGTGATCGCCCACAACACAGGAATTTCGCGAGACGATACAAAACCTGAAGCTTTTTCAGCATTTACAGCCAAATCATCTCCTAAAATACCAGCTGTTTTTTTTGTGGCGATTTTGGTCATTGCGGCCACGTCGTCCATTAAAACTGCGATATCATCTAATAATGCAAAAAATCCTGAGGCCATGACTTAAAATTGAATGGTAAACATAAACAATGTTACTTAATTTGAGCACGAGTTAAAAGTGAAAGTATAATATACAACCCTATAATTATTGGTATTGCTGCAAATTGAAGTACTATTAAACAGACAACGCTAAGCACCAGAAAGATGTAACGTACCGCATTATCCTTGAAACCCCAATTTTTAAATTTTAATGCAAACAATTTGATCTTAGAATTTAATAAATAACAACTTAGTAAGGTGATACCAATTAAGAACCATTTATTTATTATAATAGCATTCATAATATCGCTATTCTGATATTCTAAAATTAGTGGTAAAGATAATATCACTAAAGTATTGGCTGGCACTGGCAAACCTTTAAAGTAGCTTTGCTGATCTTCATCTAAATTAAACTTGGCTAAGCGATAAGCAGAAGCTAATGCTATAAATAAGCCTATTAAAGGTAAAAGTGGCATTTTAAAGGCATCCCATTGCATGCCTGTACTCCAATCATTAGCGTAACTAAAATCTGAGGTGTCCGTCGCTAAGGCAATTAATTTAAACATTATAACACCTGGCACTACTCCACTAGTCAACAAATCTGCTAACGAATCTAATTGAATTCCTAGTGGACTTTGCACATTTAATTTTCGTGCTAAGAGACCATCAAAAAAGTCGAAAAATATACCTAAAAAAACAAAAAACGCAGCGGCAACAAAGTTGCTGTTCACTGCAAAAATTAAAGCGATACAACCCGAAAATAAATTGAGAAGTGTGACTAGATTAGGAATATGTCGTTTTATACTCATTGACTTAGTTTTTGTAAAAATATAAAAGTATTTGAGTCTATTCTTATATTTTCTTCAAATTGCAACAAACCAAAACAATAAGAACCTCTTTTTGCAGTTAAATAGAGTAAAGTTGTTTAAACTTTTCCCTTGGAAATAGGAAGTATAAACCACTTCAGAAAAATAATGTGCATCTTTGTAAAAAAAACTGTTGTTGAAAAGTTACGCTGTAATTCTATTAACATTTATAACGCTTATTTCTTCGGCACAAGCGACTCGAAAGTATTCGAATGAATTTATGAATATTGGCGTCGATGCTGCTGCATTAGGCATGAGTAATGCTGTTGTATCACAAACTGGCGATGTTAATTCTGGTTATTGGAATCCAGCAGGATTAGTGCACGTTGAAGACAACCAGTTAGCCTTAATGCACTCCAGTTATTTTGCAAATATTGCTAACTACAATTACTTGGCTTTTGCCATGCCTTTAGATACCCAAAGTGCCTTAGGTGTTTCTCTTATTCGGTTTGGTGTTGACGATATTTTAGATACCACGCAATTAATAGATGACCAAGGCAATATTAATTACGATAGAATTAGTACGTTTTCTACTGCTGATTATGGTCTTACATTTTCGTACGCGCGCAAATTACCCTTAGATGGTTTAAATTTTGGAATAAATGCTAAAATAATCCGCAGAATTATAGGCGATTTTGCCTCTTCTTGGGGTTTTGGCTTAGATGCAGGCATTCAATTTGAAAGTAAAACAAATTGGAAGTTTGGTATTATGGCAAGAGATATCACCACAACCTATAATGCTTGGTCCATTAATGAAGATCGATTTGAAGCTATTAGAGGTGCTGTTGAAGGAGAAAATCAAGATTTGCCAGAAACTACAGAAATCACCATCCCTAAGTTAGAATTAGGCATGTCTAAAAGATGGCTTTTCCGTTATGATTATTCGTTTTTGGCAGCAGCGAATTTAAATATGCGTTTTGCTCAGAATAATGATATTATTTCAACCTCTTTTGCAAGTATTAATCCTGCTTTAGGGTTCGAATTTGGATATACAGGTTTGGTATTTTTACGCGCTGGAGTTGGTAATTTTCAAAATGAACTTCAGATCGATAATTCTGAACAAGTTTCGTTTCAACCCAACTTTGGAGTTGGTTTTAACTACAAAGGCATTCAAATTGATTACGCTTTTACTGATATTGGAGACCAAAGTGCCGCTTTATATTCAAATGTATTTTCTTTAAAAATTGATTTCGGCTTCTTTAGATAATTATACCTATGAAATTAAGACTATTACTTTTTGTTTTCTTTTTTACAGCATATACAAGTGTTGCGCAACAATTTCAACTTTCACCTGAAGCAGAAGTTTCCGTCATTACCATTGGTCCTGGTACCTTATTGAATGATGCTTTTGGTCATAATGGATTCAGAATAAAAGATAAAAGCAGAGGAATTGATGCCGTTTACGGTTATGGAGCTTATGATTTTAAAGCCCCTAATTTCTATTTAAAATTTGCACAAGGGAAATTAAATTATCTTATCAGTAGGCATAACTTTACTGACTTTTATAACAGTTACAAAAGCAGTAATCGTACCATTAAAGAGCAGGTTTTAAATCTTAGTGCGACTGAGCGTCAGGAAATTTTCAATTATTTAGAAAACAACTACAAACCAGAAAACAGACGCTATTTATATGACTTTTTCTATGACAACTGCGCCACACGAATTAGAGATGTCACCACAAAAACTAAGGATGGCAAAATTATTTTTAATGTACCAGAAGGCTTAGAACCAGAAACGTTTAGAACACTTATTCACGACCATGTGGGCTTAAATACTTGGGGTAGTTTTGGGATTGATATTGCTTTGGGTTCTGTTATAGACAGACAAGCTTCTGTTTATGAACACATGTTTTTACCAGAATATATCCATACCTTTTTTGAAGATGCCACATTTAACGATGGGAATAATTTAGTTAAAACGTCTGCTACACTTTATGAAAAGAAAGCTACAAATTCTTCATCGAATTTTCTTTTTAGCCCTTTAATGGTGATGGGATTAATTGGAGCTATCATTTTATACATCACTTACAAAGATCATAAAAATAATACACGCAGCACATGGTTAGACCTTGCTATATTCAGTATTACAGGACTCATAGGGATTTTTGTTTTGTTACTATGGACTGCAACTGATCATTCTGCTACGGCTCAAAACTACAATTTACTTTGGGCTTTTCCACTTAATATTTTTATGATTGGTCAGTTATTAAGACCTCAAATAAAAAACTGGTTTAAAGGCTATTTGAAGCTGCTCGTGATATTATTAACACTTTTGACTTTACACTGGCTGATTGGAATACAGGTTTTTGCCATTGGCTTAATTCCTTTGCTCTTAGCCTTATTATTACGCTATATATTTTTGGTGAGATTTTTTAATCAGAAATAATTAGGTATCCAACACTTTTACTGACCTCTATAGTAAAGAATTGTACTTAGTGTTTTTATAGTAATGCTAAAGTCTAAAAATATACTTCTGTGCTTAATGTAATACAAATCGTATTGTAACTTGGTAAGACTGTCGTCTACTGAAGAACCATATCGTGTGCTTACTTGTGCCCAACCTGTTAAACCTGGTTTTATGATATGACGTGTTTCATAAAAGGGAATTATTCGAGATAGTTCGTTCACAAAAAACGGACGCTCTGGTCTTGGTCCAATAATACTCATTTCGCCTTTAAGTACATTGTAAAACTGTGGGATTTCGTCTAATCGCGATCGTCTTAAAAACATACCAAATCTCGTTATTCGATTGTCGTTCTTTTTAGCCCATTTTACACCATCTTTTTCAGCATTGACGATCATTGTCCTGAGTTTTATAATTTTAAAACTCTTACTATTTTTACCTATGCGCTCTTGAAAATAGAACAAAGGCCCTCTATTTGCAATAAGATTACCTAATAAAACAAGTGGTAATAATAGCGTTCCTAAAACTAAACCAATTATAGAAAATATAATATCAAAAGCACGCTGAAAAAACATATAAAGCTTGTTTTCATTACTTCGACTAAACGGAAAATATTTGTAAAAATCTTTACCGACGTATTGAATCGGTACTTTTTGAAGTAACTCTTCATAAACCTGAGTATAATCCCTTATTTTAAAACCACGCTCTAATAATAACATTAAATCGCGATAAACTTCTGAGGTTATAGCTTCTGTATTGAAGCTGGCAACTAGAATTTCTGAGATTCTTTCACGATCAATAATTTGCAAAAAATCAGTAGGTTCAAATTCTTTTAAACCTGTAAACTTGATCGCTTCAGGCATTGAACGTTCACTGTTTATAAAACCGATTATTTTATAGTTCGGATCTGACGCATCCAAGGCTTTGACTATACCTTCAATATTAGAAACTTCACCAACTAAAAGGACACGTTTATAAAAACGAGGCGATTCAACTAAATTTATATAAACAAGTCGCCACAAAAAGATTGATACAATAATTGTTAAGTATAGATAGACAATTTGCATCCGCTCTAAAGGTAAAAAGGGAGATAAAACTGGCGTTAATAAATAAAACAAAACTACTATTGAAGCCGTTATTACAATGTTTTGAAAAGTACTGTCTAATCTACTTGCTTTTTGTAAATCGTACAGCTCAAAAATACTTCCAAAAACGGCCACATACGCACCTAACAAAATTAACGCAACACTATTGTCCCAGCTAACAACGATATATTCGAAATCAAAGCAAAGACTTAAGGCATAAACTCCTAGGTACACCATAACCAAGTCTAAAATTCTGAGAAGAATTTTACGTTCAGAAACTTCGAAATGAATACCTTTTTTCGTTGCCATTATTAAATAATAATTGAGGGTAAAGATAATAAGTGTCGTGGATTTTTTAACAATATTTTAGGATAAAAGCTCGACCCATTTTGGCTTTACTGCCTTCCAAGCGAAACTTTCTGCCTTAAGACGTGCGTTGTGCACTAATTTAGTTCTAAGGTCTTCGTTTGATTTTAATTTAATTACAGCATCGACCATTTCATCTACATTTTTAGGCGCTACAAGTATACCATCTTCATTATCTGTAATTAGAAAAGGAAGACCACCTACATTTGTAGAAACTATTGGTAATCCCAGTGCCATCGCCTCTATAACGCTAACAGGTGTATTATCTAAATTGGTGGTGTTGATAAAAATATTGGATTCTTTAGAGAGCGCTAACCAATCTTTTTTTGACAGTTTCCCGGTAAAGTTTACTTTTAACTTCTTTGAGTTTGCTAATATTTGCACCTTCTCTAATGAACCATCCGTATCTGGTCCGATCATAGTGAGTTCGGCTTTATAATTTCGCTGTAATAATTGTTCTAAAACTAAAACGGCGAGCGAAGGATTATATATAGACGAAAAAGATCTTACCCACAATAATTTAATAGCAGTAATACGCCTATTATTAAATTCATAATTTTCAATTTGTATAGAATTTGGAATAAAGATCACGTTTGTATAGCCATATTTTTCAAACACGGTTTTTAAAAAATAAGATGGTGCCACTAGCTCATAGGCATTGTTAAAAATAAGATGGCTTAATTTAGGGCTATGTTTTAATCTGCTTTCAAGATTCCCTCCATGAAGGATATTTATATATTTTATATTTAAAAATCTACATAATTGACTTATTATTAGTGCATAATAAAAATTTATAGTACTATAAGTGTCGATTAGTACCATGTCTGCTTTTATTCTATTTTTTACAACTAACTTTATCATATCTAACAAACGCAAAATTTTATTAGATTTTATGGATGCAACTTTTACCTGATATAACGCACTTAAATGAGAACTTAAAGTTTCAATTACAGTAGTTGTACTTACTTTATTGGATAGCGCGTTTCCTATGTATAGGATATTTTTCATTAGTTACATTTAAAAGAGCTAAAGCGTAGATGAATGCTGGTGCTGCTATACGCATTGATGAATGATTAATTGTCGCAAACCAAAAACATAAGAACGCATAAAAATAATAATTGTTTTTATTTTTTGATCTCAAATCTAATGGCTTTAAAATTAGGATAACTAAAATAATAACACCCAACATTCCGTGCTCAGCCAAAATTCTACTTACTTCATTATGTGATGTGACCCCCTGCCCATCTTGCTCTATACGCTCATCTTTTGCTCTACTCGATCCTATTCCAAAAAATGGATTTGTAATAAATCCTTCAATTTCTTTTTGAAATAATTCACCTCTCCCAGTTGATATATCTTGCTTCTCTCTTCCGAGATGATCTTTATTTGCATATCTCAAATCAATAAAGCCATTGGTTTGATTTGAACTCACAAACCAAGTTATTGATAAGCTTACACAAAAAAGAAAAAATAAAGTCACAATATTATTCTTTTTCTTCCTTGAAACTACAGAGTAATAAATAACTAAAAATGCCAATATCGTAATCATAGCTGTTATGACACCTCCGCGACTAAATGTTACAAATGCTCGAAAACCTATTGCAGAAAAAATAACTACATTTAATATTTTTAAGCCAATTGTAGGTGATTTTGAGAACAGTCTTGCTGCAAAAATAAACATCCCAATTCCCAAAACTGTTGCTACTTGATTTGCACCCCAACCCCCTGATGTTGCCCTATTTGATCCTGTGTTAGACAATACTTCCTTAACACTAGGGTTATAAAAAAAAATATAAACTGTGTGCGATATTATAGGTAAAGCCATATATAACAATAGAGAATGCAATTCTTTAATACTCACTTTTTTATCGTAACAAAATAGAGCGGCTATCCCTAAACAGATAGGACCACTCAATACAAAAGCGATATTTGTTCTAAAATTAGCATCAAAACTTAACGTTGTAGAAGCTACAAAAATTGAAGGTATTAAAAGTAATATATAGATAAAATAAGGGTAACTATTTCCCGATAAGCCTTTATAAAACATTCCTATTAACGAAAAAAGAATTATTAAATACTTTATACCTTCATAAGAAAACGAACCACCTGTCATTCTTAAAAGCACCTCAGCGCCCACAAAATATGAACATGCATATAAAACCTGAATAGTTTTCTTGTTTTTTGGGGCAAGAATTATACGATACAAAAAATATGCAAAAACTATAAAAAAATATATTTTAGAAAGACTTTCGTTAAAAAAAATGAGTATTCCAATGATCACATGTAATACTAAAGCACTTATATATGTAATATTAGTTTTCAATTATTGAGGAAAAATATTGTTAAAAATTCAAGAAATCGATATTAAGATTTCATTTACAAGAAATAAACTAATATTGTTTAAGAAAATATTCTTTTGTAATCATCTAAAGGAAACTTATAATTATAACTTTTAGCAACTAAATAGATTACAAAATGAATAATAAAAATAGGTAATACAGATCCTAAAACCTTCAAAAAAGAATCATACGTTTTATTAGAATAGTTGTCAATGAGAAATGGCACATTATTAGGGTTTAGATAATTCTTTTCAATGCTTTTGTCATAAACTTGTTTTGTTCCATTAAAAAATTTATAACTAATATTTTTACCTTCTCTAAGAAATTTATAAAATTCCATTGTAGATAATGGTTCATCTGTTTCAGAGTAAAATAAAGAACAATAAGACACATCAATCATAATCCACTTATTTAATTCGTTAATAAAAACCTCATTGTAAGAGTGACCACCATAAATTTTATTGAATGGTGCTCTAGTTACTCCCCATTCACGTACCTTAATATCATTAATAACACAAAAATTATTAAAAACCTGCACCATATCACTACACACGCCCCCTTTTCCTGCGAGCATAATTTTCAAAGCTTCTTCTGATGCAACACTTAGACCTTTTCCTCCCTTAATATTATTTATTAGCCAACTGCACAGTTGTTTAACTAAATCAGAATCAGAATTAGGTCTACCATCTTTAAATATTAGAGCATTAATCTTATTAAAATGAAGAGGTATGTCTTGTTTACAATTTACTAAATTATAATAATAATCGTTTATTTCATTTTCGTTAGAATTCTTAGACAATAGTCTAAATCTAGCCAAATACAAGGAAGGATGGCGCTTTAGCGTCCAAAGTATTTTTTTAAAAATCATAAAAGATTATCGCATTTCGACATATATAGGCTAAAAATAGTATTTTTTTTATTTACACCTAATAAATCAGTCTATTCCATGAAAAAAGATTAATTAAAAGTCACTAGCAGATCAATTATTTATAGTATGTATTGATTATAAACAAACCAAATTCTTACCTTCCTATTAATTCATTAATAACTCTTTTATTGTAGTAATTGAAAGTGAATTTTTCGATACTATCTCTTCTAAAATTCAACATTTTCGTATAATCTTCTAAAGATAAATTCAATACAATTTGTAATTTAACATCTATACCCTCAACCGAAATAGTATCTAATAAAAAACCATTTTTGCCATCTTTAACGTAATTAGAAATTCCTGAAACATTGGATACAATCGGCAAGCACCCAAAATTTAAAGCTTCAGCAATGACCTTAGGAAAACCCTCTGAAGCAGAGGGCAAAACAATCACATGAGATTTAATATATATATTATGAACTGCTTCTCTTGATAAAAAGCCATGAAACTGAAAATTTAACTGCGACTCATTTACTTTGGCTTTGTATTTATTTATACTTATCCCATCACCGACAATATGAACATCTCCAACTTTAGACATTTCATTTTTACTTAAATTTTTAAACGCATCTATGAGCAAACCAATTCCCTTCTCTTCTTCAAGCCTGCCTACAAAACAAAAATTGATACCATTGTTACTAATGTTTTTATCTTTAATTATAAGATTTCCTTCTTCTATATCATTTGTACTCAAACAAGGATTTTCAAAGGTTAAACATTGCTTTGGTTGGTCTGTCCACAAACCATTAATGGTAACATATCGTTTTTGATTTTTTAATAGCCACTTTTGAAATCGGTAAGCGAAAGGTGCATTATTCTGATTCCAATTTCCTGCATATTTAAACCAGCCCTTTTTAGAACTAAAAAACATTAAATATGGAATTACATAAACTCCGATACCTGTAGGTGCTCTAAACTGAAAATAATCACTTCGTTTTAATGCTTTCCTTACCACATTGAGCACTTTTGGTGCTTGTGATATAACTGAAAACTTATCAACCAACTTTTGACCTCCTACTGCCTTAATAGGAATAAGTTCTATACGTTCTGAAACATAAGGCAAAGCATTCGCAGGAGCGCCTATTGTGTGTAGCATTGCTACATGATAAATTTTATCGAAAATACTTAAAAGATGGTTTAATTCCGTTACAGTAGAACCCAAACCAACAATGGCTCCGTTAGGCAACTTATAATGTTCTGTATGTGAAATTATGGTTAGTGTTTGCATTGGTTACTTAGCAATTATCTTAAGGGATATTAAAAGGCGTTTTCAAATTTATGTCTTATTATTTTAACATTTCGGCTTTAATTTTTGAGGCCAACTTACTTGTAAAAAGCTCAGAACCTTTTTTATTCATGTGCCTTGCGTTATAAAAATAATCTTTATTATGACAGATGTCATCATTTGTAAAATCGAAAAATTTAAAATTAAAAGTTTCGGCAAAATTGATATACGTCTGTTTTACCGCCTCTTCATTCTTTATAAATTCCTGGCCTTTAATATAAACAGGTGCATAAACTAAGACGACTTGAATACCATCAGCTTTACAGGCTTTAAGGTAGTTATCAAATCTTTGTTCGAGGTCTTTATCAATACTCACATTATAGCTTTTCATCCTTTTTTTAGCCGTATCAAAATCTTTATTCCATGTTCTGTCTTGCCCTTGATAACCTCTCACTCTATTCTTTTTACTATTCTGAGACTGAAAACTCATTTTAAATGCAGTTGAAATTGCTGCTGTTTTACTATAATACCTTAATAGCGGAAGCTTATAATCTAGGAAGCTATAAGACGTATAATTTGAAGTGAATTTTTTAAAATCGGCATTCCAAAGCATATAGGGTAAAATCTGTTCTGAATTAAAGAAATTTCCCTTTTGTAAAGTTGTAGCATCGACAGAATGAATCACCATTTTAGGTTTTTTATTATATTTTAATGCCAACTGATGTCGCAATTGCTGCATATTAAAAGTATGTCCATCAACTCCTAAATTGAAAGCTGATAATTTCAAGCTATCTTGTAAAATTTGAGGGTCAAAATGCACCCAAGCCCTAGAACTTCCATGAATTAAAATTTCAGCATCTAAGTTACCTTCTAAAATATCATTCCAAATAGGATATTCTTGATGAGCAAATGTATTTGATTTTCTTAGATTAGTCGATAAATAAATATCAAGGCCATAAGCCAATACTATGATTGGAATTGTAAAAATTATTATTTTATAAAAGAACCTCTTCATTAAAATTGAAAGTAAATAAACTCTTGATTAGAACCTGCAAAAACAAAAATTAAAATCACGATAAGATAATAAAGAAACCATTTTAGTATGTTGTGTTTATAAAACATAGATTCAATTGCATATTTATCTTGTCTTCCAAACCATTCAATAATTAAGAAAAACACAACTAATACGGCTGTTGGTAGCGCTAAAGTACCATTTTCAAAGTATGGCATGGAAAAAAGTGACTTTGAAAAAATTTTCGACGTATAACTGAACGCATGTTCTATGGTTTCTGCTCTAAAAAAAATCCAAGCAAATACGGTTAATATAAATGTACCACTCATTAATGTAAACTCTTTAAAACTCGGCAAATATTTACCTTTTGCTATTATTTCTATATGATTTCGATTATTTTTAGTTAGTAATATAGGTAAAAAGTAAAGCGCATTTAATAGTCCCCAAATAATAAATGTCCAGTTGGCCCCATGCCAAAAGCCACTGACAATAAAAATGATAAAAACATTTCTAATAGTTTTTAATATTCTACCTCTACTTCCACCTAATGGAATATAGAGATAATCTCTAAACCACGTTGATAATGAGATATGCCAGCGTCGCCAAAACTCAGCAATATCTCTTGAAAAATAAGGAAACGCAAAGTTCTGCTTTAAATTAAATCCGAACAATCGCGAAGCACCTATAGCAATATCTGAATACCCAGAAAAATCACCATAAATTTGAAACGTAAAAAAAACAGCACCTAAAACCAACGTACTTCCGTTTAAATCGGCGGAATTATCAAAAATATAATTGGCGTATTTAGCACAATTATCTGCAATCACTACTTTTTTAAATAAACCCCAAAGTATCTGTTTTAGACCATCAATTGCGTCTGAATATTTAAATCGTCTACGCTTATAAAACTGAGGCAGTAAATTAGTGGCTCTCTCTATAGGGCCTGCAACAAGCTGAGGAAAGAAACTTACAAAAGCGGAAAACGCAACAAAATCTTTGGTTGGCTCTAACTTGCGTTTATACACATCAATAGTATAACTAAGCGTCTGAAAGGTGTAAAAACTAATACCTACTGGTAAAATGACATGAAGTGAATTAAGATTAATAACTTGTCCTAAAAATGAAAAAGCTGACACAAAATTCTCTAAGAAGAAATTGTAATATTTAAAAAAACCAAGAAACCCCAGATTCACCAAAATACTTATCCATAATAACAAACGTCTTTTTAGAATTATGGTTTCATGTGCTAATGCTCTACCAACCGCATAATCTACAAGTGTACTAAAAAGTATTAGAGATAAAAAACGCCAATCCCACCATCCATAAAAGATATAGCTTGACACCGCCAACAATGCATTTTGAAGCTTTAAACATTTATTGGTTACAAACCAATACAGCACAAAAACGATTGGCAGGAAAACAGCAAAATCTAATGAGTTAAAAAACATTAATTATAAGTACTTAATAATTATTTTACAATAATTCTTGATAGCGTTTGATAACATGAGACCAATCGTGAGTGTTTGCCCATGTCTTAGCTTCCGTTTTAAATTTGGATGCATTTTTAAGAATTTCAGTAACACCATCACTAAATTCTTTAGTATTATTCGCGTCGATTAAAATTCCAGATTTACCATCATTAATAGCATCTTCAATACCACAACCTGTTGCACCTATTGCAGCAACTCCCATAGCATTAGCTTCTAAAATAGCAATTCCGAAACCTTCAACATCACCAGTTACACTTTCTGTGCTAAGCATCACAAAAACATCTGTAGCCTCAAGCGATTGCTTTAGTTTAATATCATCTACACTTCCATGAAATGTAACATGAGCAGCAACTTTTAAGGATGCGGCAACTTTTGTGAATGCATTAGCTTCTGTAGTAATACCAATACAATGATAGTGTAATTCTGGAAACCGATTTATCAATTCTGGTAATTGTTTAATGACATTTAATTGTCCTTTTCTAGCACTCACACGACCTACGGTTGTTAAAACCGGATAACCTTTGAGTTTTATTTTTTCTTTTGGATGCTGCCATTTTGAAATTGTAATTCCGTTAGGAATCACAACAACAGTTCTATTTAAGTGAATGATTAGGCTCTTTGTGTAGTTCGAAACAGCAACTATAGCATTAAAACGTTTCAATGAAAAATCAATAGACTTTCGTATTAAAGTAGATTTAAAATTAACTTCGGTTCCATGTACAACAGCAATTGTTTTTGTCTTAAAAAAGAAACTACAAAAAGCTACATTCCATAATGAAAATTTCCCTGTTGCTAAGCAATGTGTTGCGTTCTTAGCATATTTAAACGTGTATATAATTCGTTTTAAATACATTATAAACCGAAAATTATACAATTTAATACGCTGAACAGAAAACGGTAAAGCTGCGTCAAAAACGCTTTCTTCACCTCCTGTTTTAGAACGTTGGTCTGCTATAACTCTCACGTTATGGCCTTGATTGGATAAGTGCACAGCCAAATGATAGGCATGGTTCCCAATACCACCAGGTTGTGGCGGAAATTCAGAAGTCACTATTAATATATTTGGCTTTAATATATTCATACCAATGGCTCAATTAAAGCTCCTTGTTTTAATTTTTTACTAGCTAACTTCCATGATTTCCAAACCTGAAATACTACAATTGGTAAAATTAAAATAGTCACGATTAATCCGATGAGCAATAAGGGTTTGTTTTTTTTGAATTGATATGGAAATATCGATATTGGCACTGTTCTCAGTAATACTAATCTTGAAGCTGTATTCCCATAATATTTTCTAAAATAATACAAGACGCTAGGGATTGGTCTTGGTGCAAAAAAATTAGATGGTCTAAAGGCATCCCAACTTCCCATTTCTCTTAAACCACCAGTTCCTGCCTTTACGTCTACACAAGATGCTAGCGGATTTGAAACACTTTTTAAACCTTCTAAATAGAGCCGCATTCCAAATTCGCCGTCTCCCATACGTTGTTTTTCAAACTGTCTATCAAATAAACCAACCTGCTTAAAAACGGTTTTACAAAGCATCGCGTTTCCTGTTGCAAACTGCGAAGCTATGGCAAAAAAGGAGCGCGATTTTGGTATGTGCTGACCTTCTGGATAAAAGACACCAGCAGAAACTTTAGCGTCAAAAAAATCGAGACACTTTAAATGCATCCGAATCCAATCGGGTTGAATTCTAACATCATCTTCTGATAAGGCAATATATTCACCTTTACTTGCTTTAATGGCTGTATTTCTTGCTAACCACAAGGCTTTTTCCTTTTGATTAATGATTTGAAAATTAAGTTTATAATCGTCGTAAAAGGCTTTATTAAAGTCATCTGACTGATCTACGATAATCACTTCAAAATTAGAATAATCTTGTGCTTCTAAATCTTGTAAAACGTCTTTCAAGTATTCATATCTGTTTAATGTAGGAATAATGACACTAACAAGAGCTTCTTCATTAACTAATTGAGATTGAAAAGATTCCCAATCTTTATAAAAAACAGAATACTTACTTTCTTTTAGCTGATTCACTTTTCTGGTTCTCAGCCAAGCTTTTACTTCTTTAAATGGATTATGAAATGATAGTAAGCGCAACAAAAACACAAAAAACACCCATGCTGAATGAAAATTTTTACTAATAAAACGATAGTCGTCTTTTAGCGGTAATTTTGAAAAACTATAATATGTTTCCGCATTACCAATATATCCTAACTGAATCGCTTGCCAAGACATATCGTAATATTTTGCCTCTTCTGAAACATAGCTATGATCTGGTTTTAACTGATCTATTATATGGGCTGGTAAAGCCTCTACCTTAGGATATATAGATTGACTCGTTTTAGTAAAGCGCTGAAAATAATGGGTTGGTTGTAAATATTTTAAGAAACTGAACAGCATTAAATTGATTTTGGGAGCGAACTATTTTGTGCCAAACCTTTTAGATAATCTGGGTAAGGTAATTCTTGTGGTAATAAAAGTAAGTGGCACTTCCCTCTAGTCGCTATTGCTTTTCCTGAGGTTATTACTTCTTGTGCTTTTAAATACCAAGCTTTATAATTGTTCTTGATGCACCAATCAACCATCTCATCTCCAGCTGCTTCCATCCCTAGACCTTCAACCTTATGCATTTCTATAAAAAAGGTACACCTTGTTTCCTTTGCTAATTTTGAGGCAGATTTCATTACTAATGTTTCTGCACCTTCAACATCAATTTTAACTAAATCTGGCTTTATTTGATAGAAATCGTATAAATAATCTAAAGTCACCATTTTCACTTCCATAAATGAATTCATAGCAGAAGCTGTTTCGGCATGCGATGCGTGCATGCTGCCTGCTGCACCAGAACCGACAGTATAAAATTTTACCGTATCATCTAATTTGTCACCAACGAAAGCCGACATATATTGTACTCTACTCCCCATACCATTATTTATAATATTCATTGCTGCGTGTTGCAATGCCAAGGGATTAGGGTCTACTAGCAAAATCTGTTTTTTAGGATCCTGTATTAATGCCAATAAAGCTGTATAACCAATATTACAGCCTATATCATAAATAGTACTATGGTGTTTTGTTAGATAAAACCACCATGTATCATCTTGATCTACTTTTGTTCGTACTACACCAGGTAAAACACTTAATGGAACACCACACAAGTTTACCTTAACGAAATTTGTCTGTTTAGGTTTAATAGCATAGTAAATCTTTTTTATTGTATTCTCGAAATTCATTAGTCAGCTGGATTTGATATAAAATAAAACTGCAAGTTAAATATAAAGATTATAATTGAATAGAAATTCTTGATCTGAAATTATACACTAGTTTCAATTACTAAAATAAGGACTTAATTCTTCTGCAAAATATGAGCTTATCACCTCGCGACCTAAGCTATTGACATGAACATTATCAAAAAAATATTCAATATTCTCTAACTTATCACTGTGATTAATAACGTTATAATCTGAATTAGAAACTTCAACTATGTCTTCCTTCATTGGTGAAATATAACAAATCAGTGTGATGCCTTCTTTGTCGCATAAATCTTTAATCTTTTTTAATGCTAAATTCTCAAATTTAAGCGATATAAGCTTACGACTTATTATATCACCGAACCTTCTATTTTGAACTGGATACGTATAATTACCATTTTCATCAAATCGATTACGTTTATTTGGATAAACCAAACTTAATAATGCCGGATAAAACACCTCTGC
This sequence comes from Winogradskyella sp., assembly GCF_045105575.1. Taxonomy (GTDB): domain Bacteria; phylum Bacteroidota; class Bacteroidia; order Flavobacteriales; family Flavobacteriaceae; genus Winogradskyella. Next base: position 23,602 of record NZ_JBGCDQ010000008.1, read on the forward strand.
ATTGTAATAGGAAACAGCAGTTATTGGAAAATACTTACTCTTAGCTAAAATGTTCGCCTCACCACTTGAAAAAGATTGAAAATAGCCCAAAACATAAGAACGGTCAGTGAAAGGTAAAAACCTATAATCATTAGCGCTAATTGATTCATTTTGCTCTTTGTAAGAAGTTATGCTTGATGCAACCACACAGATCGATGTTGTTTTACCCTCTGCTAAAAAATGTTGCAACATAAGGTACTGACTAGATAGGGATGTATCATCCATAGATAGATTAATACCTTTTCTACCATTTATGGTATCAATTAGTTGAGTGTTTAAAGTTGTTAGACCCGTACTCGCACCTATAACTACATAATCAAAATTCCTTTCTAAAACTCCATTTACTAAAAATGAAGGTTTATAAAAACTACTCTGTTTTAATGAGCATAGACTAGCATAAGCTAGCCCATTACATATAAGAAAACCACTTAGTAATAATAGACTAATTTTTTTAAGAAAAACACTCATCATTAAAATTGAAAATAAATAAATTCCGAAGGATTTTTAAAAACCCCCATAAATACGATTAATAAAACAATAAAAATCGCTGAAAATTGATTTAACTGTACTTCGCTTTGGTTGCGCTGTAATGTTATAAATTCAAAAATAAGCATCACAAACAAAGACGTTAAAATAATACTACTAAACAAGATCATCTTAGAACTTTTGTAAAACAATATCAAACTCGATCCAGAAAATGATAATATATCCGCTATATAATTATAGGCAATAGTAACGCTGTCTGCTCTAAAAAACACCCAAGCAATTGTTACCAGAATAAAAGTCAATAGCATATTCGGCAATTGCCTCCATATTACACGCGTTTCTGAAACATGAATTCTGTTGGTTTTGGTAAGTAGTAATGGCATAAATAAAATTCCATGAATACATCCCCAAATTATAAAGGTCCAATTGGCACCATGCCAAAATCCACTAATTAGGAAAACAAGCAGTATATTTCTTATTTGATTAAATCGGCTGCCCTTTGATCCACCTAGAGGAATATATAAATAATCTCGAAACCAAGTTGATAGTGAAATATGCCATCGTCGCCAAAACTCTGCAATATCCCTTGAAAAATATGGAAATAAGAAATTTGTCATTAGTGAAAACCCAAATAATCGCGCAACACCAATAGCGATATCTGAATAGCCTGAAAAATCACCATAAATCTGAAAACCAAAAAGTACAGCACCTACTAATAATTCTAAAGATGAATAACTTGCAGATGAATCGAATATTTGATTTACAAAAAATGCGCAATTATCTGCGACTACCACTTTTTTAAAAAGTCCCCAAACAATTAAATATATGCCACTCATTGCAAAATCACTATTGAAAACCCGTGCTCTTTGAAATTGTGGTAATAAATTTTTGGCGCGTTCAATAGGACCAGCTACCAACTGAGGAAAAAATGATACATAAGCCATAAACTGAACTAAATTTGATGTGGGCTCAAGTTTTTTACGATACACATCAATTGTATAACTTAACGTTTGAAATGTGTAAAATGAAATCCCTACTGGTAGAATTACATTTAACGTATTAGACTGTATGTCAATACCCAAAATTTCAAAAGCAGAAATCCAACTATCAATAAAAAAATTGAAATATTTATAGAAGGTGAGAAGTCCTAAGTTGGTGATAATACTAATAGCTAAAAATAATTTTCGTCTAAAATTTTGGCATTCTTTTTTTAATGCATTTGCAACAAAATAATCTACCAGACTACTAAATATAATTAAACCTAAAAAACGCCAATCCCACCATCCATAAAACAAATAACTCGCTCCTAAAATTAAGAAGTTTTGAAGTCGTAGAGATTTCTGAAACAAAAACCAATATAGTATAAATACAAGGGGCAAGAATATGGCAAAATCTAATGAGTTGAATAACATGTATTCTAATTTAATATAATTAAGCTATGCGCTTGCATAAAACTTTATAAACTGTACTTGCTGGTCTTTTATATTAAATGAATTTTTTACTCTAAGCTTGGCATTTTCTGATATTTCATTTTTTTTGCTTTCAGGTAAGTTAATGACCTCTAGTATTTTTTCTGATAGTAATTCTGGTAACCTTTTTGGTACTACCCAACCTGTTTTTTCATTTACTATATTTTCAGACAAAGCTCCTCCATCGGTTACAATGCATAACAAACCTAGTGCCTGTGCTTCTATAACCGCATTACAAAAGCCCTCTTGTATGCTTGGTTGCAAATAAATATCAACTGCTTTTAATTTTAACAAGGTTGCTTGGTGAGATAATTTACCATGAAAACTAACGTAATCATTCAATTGATTTTGATCTCGTTGAAATTTATAACGTTCAAATTCTGTTTTTGTACCAGAACCAATAATGTGGTATTCAAAGTCTAGACCTTTGTTCTTTAATAGTTTCATTGCGTCGAGAGCTAAATCTAATCCTTTTATCCAATTTAGTCTTGCGATGGTTAAAATTTGAATTTTCTCATTAGCAACTTTAGTATCCTTTATATCGATAAACTTAGACATATCTGCAGCTGGCGTAATAATATCATAAGGCATATTTTGACTAAGACCTAAACCATAGGCTTTTTGAAGTAAATCTTTAGAAATACTATGTACTTTATCTACATGGTTCCAAACCAAATCATAACAAGTGGGATATTTCACAGGGTAAACATTAATGTCAAAACCTCTAAAACTAACAGCCATTTTTGCTTTTATGGCTTTAGCAACTAACTCGCTACCTATAGCTTGAGTTACAAAACCAAAATGTAACCAATCTAATTTTTGACTCAGCAAATGCGAATTGATATATAAATTCTTAACTAAACGTCTTGTTTTAATTGGTACATTCTTTTCTAATTTAATGTAATTAATTACTGCTTTCAAATTGAATAGAAGCTTTAGAAACACTAAAATCATTGACATCATCTGAAGAATGCTATTTTTATAAACTTTAGGGCCTTTTACAACAGGGCATAAGGTAAAACTCGGATCAACTTTCTGAACTAATAAGACAACGTGAAAACCGTGCTCTTGAAGTCCTTTGATTTTTGAACTAAAAAAAGTTTCAGAATATCCAGGTGTTGAAGCAAGAACTAATCCTATTTTCATGGCTTTCAGCACTTTATAGTATCATTTAATTTTTATAGAAATCACCAAAAGCACGTTTAAATGTTGCCCAATTATGCTGCTGTGCTATCTTTTGCAATGCATTTTCAGACATGTTTTCTATATCTTTTTGTGGCATATTATTAAAATTCAATAATTTCTCAACTAGGTCATTTATACTTCTATTATCGTACAACAATCCTGTTTTATTATGGGTTATCAATTCTGGCATTCCTGCTGCATTTGTACTAATAATAGGTAACCCTATAGCCATAGCCTCAATAGCCACATTTGCAACACCTTCAGATACACTTGGTAAAAGTAAAACATCTGCTGTTTGCATTGCTGTTAAAACATTATTATAATTCATGTAAGGTGTCAAAATGAGGTTATCTTTAAGGTCTAAGTAATTACCAGAACAAATGATTTCCTCAGAATTTGAAACACCTATTATTGTATATGTAGCTTTAATATTTTGCTTGAGTATAATACTAAAGGCCTCTAGGGCATAATTATAGCCCTTATTCCAATGATGTCTGCCGACAGAAAGGATCTTTAATTCATCACCTCTAAAATAGTTCTTCTTTTTTAATGGCTCAAAACTACTTAAATCAACACCAGAATAAATCACTTTTATGTTATCCTCGACTGCACCATAAAAAGTAGCCAGAGTTTTGATATGCTCAGAAACAGCGTGAAACAGATGCACTCTTGGAAAGGTTTTTCGATATAAATTTAATAAATCATCGTCTGCGACAGGTGCTATATTAATTAAACTCCCTCTTAAACTAACCATGATTTTAAAATACGTTGTATCTAAAATTTCTTCAAACAAATAAATATGAGAAGCCCATTGGATATGAACAATTTCAGCTCGGCATGAAATAGCCTTAGACCAAATAAGAAACTGCTTAAACCTAGTTCTCAAAGGTTTTTTTGAATGGCTTAAAAGTGAGACAAAATGAATACATTTTTTCGGATAAAAACAAAAAAAACGAATAAGTTTTAAAAATATTTGAGCTAATAATAAAAACTTGTTATTGGCATCTGTTGGTACAAAAGATACATCATTTTTTTTATATGTAAGTAGCTTAGATGACGTACCAAAAACTAGAGTCTTATGCTCTTCATTAACAACTTTGGCTAACCTTAGAACAAATGTTGTAGGCTTTAAATTCCCATTATAGATGACGACATTCATTAAGCTTATTAAATTAATTTTATATTATTTAACATATTTTATTTTTTATTGAAGTACTATAATTTTTTTATGAAGTTATTAAATTTATCTACCATTACATAGTTTGTATGGTTTTGTTTAATATAATTTAAAGCATTCTCTGACATATTTTTCAATTGAACCTTATTCTTTATTATCTTTTCTATTTTAATGACAAGTTGTGCTGTCACTTCTTTAATCTCAATTAAAAATCCGTTTTTTTCATCTATAATTATTTCGAGGTTACCACCAATACTAGTGGCTATAACAGGTTTTCCCATTGATAGTGCTTCCAATAAAAACATTGAATTACCTTCACTATACTTTGATAACAAAACACCTATATCGAGCGCATTATAAAATTTATATAATTTTTGATTTGGCAACCACCCTAGAAAATGAACTTGAGACCTAATATTTAGTTTTACAAAACTCATAATTTCATTATAATAAGCAGTATTCGGCGTGGATTCATTTGCTATGCTACCCGCTATTAATAAATGAACAATACAGCCACTATTCTTTAGATGTAGTATTGCTTCTAATAATTCTAAAATGGATTTTTCTTCACTAAGCCGACCTGCATAACCTATAATAAAATCTCGCTCGGTTAATCCGAGACTTTGGCGATAACATTTAGAACACTCTGAACTTATTTTATCTGTGAAATCTGTCAATTTAATAGAGTTATATATAGTTTCCTTTGGAAAATCACAATTAGACATCAGCGTTTGAAGCTCAATAATTGGAGACTTTGTATTAGCAAGAAAGCCGCTAGAGTTATTTACTAAAAACTCAATATTGTCAGTTCCTAATCGATATTTTAAATCAGTACTTCTAAAAAAATAAACATGCTTAGCCTTAGGATATGCAAGGCATAACTTTTTAAACAATGCAAAATGCATGAATGTTATTACAATATCCGGTTTATCTTTTTTAATTAGACGCCTAATACCTTCATAGTAAACTATGCGGTCTACCAAAGTATAGCCAAAAACATATTTGCGAAACCTTTGAGGTGTGTAACTTAAGAGACTTTCAAAAAAACGATTCCATAAAGTTGGCTTTATATGAAGATACTTACCCTTATTGTAATCTTGGAATTGAAGACTACAATCGTATTTACTTACAACTTTATACGTTGCAGCAATTGTATCATTAGCTGAGAGTGTTTCAATGATACGCGGCACTCCAGGACTTTTTTGGTTAGGAGGAACCGTGTGCCTTGAGCCAGAAACTAAATAAATAACTTTAGTCTTACTCATTAAAAAAGTTTATTGCTTTCAATGCTTCCTTAAAAGTTCTATTATATGACTCGTAAGAATGATTGTCCAAATACGATGTATAAGCCGATTTTGACAACTTTTCATAGAGCTCTTTGTCTGCGCTAATTTTCAACATGGCTTCGGCAAGTTCTTCTATATAGGGATTTGATCTTACTAAAAAGCCATTTTCATTGTTTTTAACCACTTCAAAATTACCACCAGAGTTGGTTGCGATTATTGGTTTACCGATTGAAATCGCTTCAATTAGGCTTAAAGGCATACCTTCTTGATAAAGCATATTATCTGTAGATGACACAACAACATCTACTTCTGAAACTACTTTTAAAAGTTTATCATTTTCTACAAAACCTCGAAATTTGACAGGAATATCATTTGACATGGCAAAATCGTGACATTGTCTTAAATAATCCGTTGTGATATTGTGAGTACCTCTTGTACCAGCTGCTCCAAAAACTACAAGATGCATATTTTTATTTAGGCCATAAACCTTTTTAAATGCTTTTAATAAATTGAGAACCCCTTTTTCTATACATATTCTTCCTGAGAAAGCAAATACAAAGTCATTTTTACCATAATGCCTGTTTTTATAAAAATCAGTTGCTTGTTTTAATGTCACTTTTGGTATAATAGCATTAGGAATAGTGAAATACCTCGAGGAATTCAGTTGATTCTTAAAGGTCTCATTTGCTTTTTGTAATGCTATTTTATTCACTGCAAAAATGGCTTTACTATTTGTTATTAGCGCTTTCCATTGTTCTTCACTGTATTTACTATGCAGCGATGTCCCATGATGATAGAACACAACCTCTCGATTTGGAAAAACTAATTTAATCATACTTACCAAACCCACACTAACATGCACAACTATTTTCTTATACCTATTAAAAACTAAAAATCGACAAACAGAAATAAAATATAATAAACCGAAATCTGAACCAGTAATAAATTTTTTTTTTCGCCTTTTGTATGGGTATAAAATCTTTAATACAATTAAAGCAAAAGAATCAAAAATATTAGATTTTACATGCTTAAAAGTAGTCTTATCATAAGTACAATCATCTAATTTAGGATTGTAGTTAGATAGTACCTTAAAGTTACTTTCTTCTGCGGTTAATACTGTTTCATAAATAACTTTTGCAGGCGCTGCTCCCTCAGGAGATGGAACTGAGTTTAAAGAGCCATAAATTATTAAAATATCATTGTTAATCATCGTTACTCTAAAATAGAGGCTTTAATTGTAGAAAGTAATCTACTATAATATTTTTTTTTCTCAAATTTCATTTTATTTCCGTTTTGTAACATAAGGGATAATGCCTTAAAATATCTTTTTTGCCTAATTAGTTCAAACTCACTAAAGCCTATCCAAGATCTATCCCATAAATGTACGGCAAAAGATGCTTCGGTAATATATTGTAAATATTCATTATCCTTTCGTCTTACATTTGGGTTTGGGTTTGGATATGGATAAAAACTGTTAACGTCACAAACAACAATATCATCATAACGTTTTGCACTTAATTTTTCAGAATTATTATAATGTGCTTTAAAAACGGAGGTAAATATCTTCGGAATAATTAAAACCTTATAGTCAATTGGATTTAGTACATCAACCTTATCATAATACCTAAGACAATTCGTTATATAAGAATGTCCTTTTTGAGCACCAATAACACCACAACTTATGTAACGATCAGATTCTATGCCAACAAAGCATTGGTGATCTAGCAATTCAGTAAAATCTCTGAGCACTAACATATCCGTATCTAAATAAACTCCGCCATAATCATAAAGAACTTTTAAACGCACATAATCCGAGACAAATGCCCATTTTTTATCTTCATAAGCTTTTTTTACAAATGGATGCGTAAACTCAAAGTTTGTTTCATTCCAAAGCTTCAACTCAAAATCAGGCAAGTTAAATTTCCATGACTCTATGCATTTAAGTATTACTTTAGACATTGGATTTTTTCCAAACCAACAATAATGTATTACTTTAGGTATCATCCTAGTTGCTTATAAATTTTAATATATTGATCAATTAATTTTAAGTTATCAAAATTTTGGAATGCGTGCTCCCTTGCGTTCTGCCCCATTTGTTTAAATTGCTTAACGTCCTTAGTTAAGGATATAACTTTTTGAACCATGGCATTAACATTCCTATCTTCCACCAAAAACCCGGAATAACCATTAACAATTGTTTCTGAAACACCTCCAGTATCAAAAGCAATTACCGGCAAACCACAAGCTTGCGCCTCTACTGCAACTAATCCCAATGCTTCTTCTCGTTTTGTGAGATCCTCTTGAGTAGATGTCATTAGAAATAGAGACGAAGTTAATAATATTTTTTTTATCTCTTCTTGAGGTTGGTATCCAGTAAATATTACATTTTTTTCACAATTTTGTTGTATAACTTCAGCGATTAATGTTTTCTTGAATGTTTCTCTGCCATCACCAACGATAGTGTAGCTTGCGTTGTAGCCCATATCTAAAAGTTTCTTTAAAACTCTTATCCCATACTTGTGACCTTTCAGCTGAATTAGCCTTCCTACAGTTACTAAGCGAATATGGTCGTCTTGCTTGTTGAGCTTTTGACTTAAATCAGTAAAAGCATCAACATCAATACCAACAGGTATTACATGAATTATTGACGCACTCACACCCACACTTAACAAGTGTTTTTTTATATAATTTGAATTTACGGTAACTGCTTTTACATGATTAGTATAAAATTTAGAATACGTTTTGTGATAGACTTCTTTAGTTAGTCTAAAGGCATCGTAACCATGAAAAGTAATAATAAGTTTTTTAGGATTTAAATAACCTATTTCCGATAACTCTATCAAAGGTTTTAGTGAAGTATTAAACTGTACATGACATAATAAATCTTCCTCAAAATCTCGGTAATTATATAAATGATAAAATGGCTCCAAGCTCCACTTTAACTTTAATCTGTAAAATCTAAATGCAAACTTTAAAATCTTAAAATTACTTATTATTTTAAATATTTGTAGGACTTTTGGAAGCTTTGTATTTAGTTTAAAATTTTTGTGTACTAGGCTATCGATATCGTACTTCTTTAACTTTTCTGGATTTTTAAACGCCTCAATACCTCTGTAATAATTAGTGTAAATTTTAGGACAAATACCACGATTTATTAACCCAATAATATGGCTAATTATAAAGGTCTCTGTAGGTTGTGGAAATAGTCGTATTTTTATATTTATTTTCACTATCCCTTAGTTCAGTAACATTCTATATAAAATATTACTTTTAATAAAATATGAAGTTTTTGATATGTTTATGTTACTAATTTTCCATAAACACAATGCCTTATCAGGGTATTTTAAAGCACTATTTTCAGTAATAATTAATTCTGGTTCTTTAAAATTAAAAGGTGTTTTTCTGAAATTTAAGGGTCGCCAATCTCCAGTATTAATATCAAAGTTTTGTTTTTGATCTATAAATGATGTAGTGAGTAAATAAGTACTATTACTTTTCTTTATATTAATAAGTGCACTGTATATTTCTTTAAAAGACAAATGCACTAAACAATCCCTACAAAGCAAAATATCAACTTTTGGAAGGTTATTATTTGTTATGTCCAAAAGCTCAAAACTTAAATTATCCGATTGGTAAAGCCTGTTATTCTTTTCAACTAATGCTTTAACAATATCACCACCTATATATTTAACTGAAGACAAGTTAACATGTTGCATCCAATTAAAATCTCCGCAAGGAATATCTGCAAAGGACTGAGTATTGAGCGATAGTAAAAGCTTTTCTAATTCAGTTTTTAAATACTCAGTAGACCTATTATCTGAACCATTTCCTGAAACACTCTCAGTATTACTCCAAAAATTATCATCATGTATTTTTTGAAATATTTGCTTTGAGTCTTCAGCTTTATAGCCACGAGTTTTCTTAATTATAATTTCTCTTTTATATAAGACTTTCCATCGTTTTGGTATAATTTGTTTTAGAACTGTTTTTAGTCTATTCATTCTGATGATATTAAATAAAGGTATAAAAGTAATTGATGTGCATTTCTTTAAGTTAAAAATATCATTATTTTATTTTTAAAAAAAAGTGTTCTAACATTTTTGAATAAAAAGCAACCAAAAAATTGAAAGATAAATTAGGAAAAAGATAACTTCTTTTTAAATAATTTTGATTCTTAAGTATTTCTTTCAACCAAAAATTCGAAAGCCAGATGTAATTTTTATTGTAAGATACTTTCTCGCCTAATAATTTTGAAATGTCATTTATAACTTTAACTATCTCATCCATTCTTCTAGGTGAATTTGTCTTTTTAACACTAGTAGCAGAACTATCATGGACTCTTATGTAATTCAATGCCTTAGAACTATAAGCCACATCACCAAGGTTAAATACCTGAGCCCAAAACCACCAATCGCCACAATAATTATAGTTAACAGGAATTTCTAAATTAACAAGTATGTTTTTTCTTATTAAAGCCGAACTAACATTTATTACAGGACATTTGTACTTTCCATAATCCCTAAGTAACGATCTTCCATCCTTTATAAAATCGGAATCCCAAAGTGGTGAATTAAAACTAGTCCACCAACTATTGAGTTTAGTTATGTTTGTGTTCATGTAATAATTATTACTTATACAATGAGCCACAACAAGATTGTTGTTTTTAAATTTTGGCACTAAGGTTTCTAAAAAAATAGGATCTGCCCAGTCGTCACTCTCGGCAATCCAAATAATATCACCTTTGGCCAAATCAAATCCTTTTTGCCACATTCCAAAAGGACTTCCACTGTTCATTTCATTAATTAATAAATGTGACACTTTAGGATGATTTTTATAAAGTTCTAAAACGTAATCACTTCCGTCATTAGAAAGATCATCTAAAAGAATAACTTCAAAATCTTGGTAAGTTTGATTCAGTACGCTATCAATGCGTTGTTTCAAATAATTACTATGATTATAATTTGGTATAATTACAGAGATCATTTGCGTTATTTTAGTCGCTTTTGAAGGCGATAAGGAAGATATCTTTTAATTAATTTTTGAATTCTACTATTCTTCGATAGTACCTTTTTATTAATATAAGGTCTTCTAAAAACATTGTTTTTAAGAAAAATATTGAGCACTTCCAAATCATAAATTTCTTCATCCGTAAGTATGGGTAACTTAAAATAAGTTAAGACATCATTAAGAAATACGTCTGTTCTTTCTTTTTTAATAGTAAGGAGCCATTCAAAATGTATTTTATTACTAATAATATACCTGCTTGCAACTTGGCTTACAGAAAGTGATTTAGATGATTGCCATTCATCTATATCTATAAATCGAAGTTCATTATTTAAATCTACTATTGTATTAAAAGGCATCATGTCGAATGCATTGATGCTCTGCTTTTCTATGGTTCTTTTCAAAAAAACTAACCAATCTGCAAATAATTTATTATAAGCTTCTTTATCATTTAATAAATAGTAATTATCTAAATTAATGTGAACATTATTACCTTCAATAAAATCAGATGTTATCTTCCCTTCATTAACCAGATTCAAAACATTATTATTTGTAGCTTTTGCATACCATTCCTTTAAAACTTTTATTGAGTTAACATTTTTAAAAAATCTGATTTCATTAGCATATTCATATCTCCTGTTATTGGCAAAATAATAAACAAATGGCTCAATAATAGCTTCTTTTTTTTGTTTTCTAGCTATTAACAAAAATGAATTACTTATAACATCTAAGCTTTTATCGTTAATAAAATTAGCAAGAATTCTACCTTCATGAATATTTTTTGTACTTAATCCTGAATAATTTTGAGACTGGCAATCATAAAGCAAGTTAGTAATTAGATTGGAGCCTTGTTTAGAATATATTGCCTCACAGTCTTTAATTATAACATTGGGTAATTTATAATCTGGAAATGGAAAATAATAATTTACTGAATTAAAATTAGCACCGCTTAATTTTGCCGTTAATTCGGCCCTAGAAAATGTAGTTACATCATTCTTTTTATAAAACGACTGTGGTCCATAATATGCTTTGGCATTATGATCTTCTTGATAGCCCAAAAGGTATTTTAATCCAATTTTATTTTCTATCGCAATGATCAGTTCACCATCTTTTTTTACTAATTTATTACATATTTTCAGGAGATTAACTATGGGGTTTTCTTGATCGGAAAATTTAGGAACATATTCCATGACACCTATAAGTGTTATCTTGTCAAATGAATTTTCACCAAAAAGACTTAGCATATCTAACTCAAGAAAATTTGCAACAACTATGTCTATATTATTATAATATTTACATCTGGCAGCTACAGATTTTGCTCTATTCAACGTACCTTCAATAGTAACTAATTTCTTAACTTTATTACAAATGTATTCTGATAAAATTCCAGTACCGCCTCCAAGTTCGAGTACACTATCATCAGTATTAAAATTTATGGGTTTCAAAATATTAATTCTTTCCCAAGTAAAGTGATATTTAGTAGGCCAATCGACAATAGCGTTTTCTAAAATACGATACCTTTTAAATTTATCATCGGGTAAATTATTTAATTCATTAAATATAACTTCTTCAATATCTCCATCAGAATAAGGAACTTGATCTTTATTATTTAAATATAGGTTTTTATATAAGCCTTCATTCAAATACCCTAAGTCGTTTAGTTTTTGATTAAAGTTCATTGATTGTCCATTTTGATTTTTGTACTACAACACCTTGAAAATTTGAGTTAGGCAACTTCCCTGTTTTATAAAAATCAGAACCGAGAATTTGTAAAGCAAATACATTTCCATTGTTGTAAAAGGTATAATTTTGATTTTCAAAAAGTGATACTTCAATATTATAGGTTCCGTTAATTAAGATAATATCATCTACGGTACATATTATTTCTGTCTTGTCTTTTATATTAATAGTCTTTGACACCTCATATTTTGTATGATAAGTAACAACTCTAGTCCCTCTAAGTGTATTAATTCCTATTCCTATATTAGCAAATGGAACTTCGACATTAAAATTAAACAAAAATTTGAGATGCATTTTCTCCCCAATCTTAAAATCTAAACTTGGCTCTAAGTTAGAATTTAATAATTCAATTTGACAATCACCATGTTTTGTATTCGCCATAAATTTTGGCGACGTCCCATCATTAGAAATAATGTAAGAATTAATTATCGTCGTTACATCTCCTTCTTGTTTAATTTTACCATCTTCTAAAAGAAGACACCTATGACATAAGTTCTGTACTGCTGTTAAATCGTGGCTCACAAATAAAACGGTTCTGCCCTCTCCTTTAGAGATATCTTGCATTTTTCCGATGGCTTTTTTCTGAAACTCAGCATCTCCGACAGCCAAGACTTCATCTATCACCAGAATATCTGGCTCTAAAAAAGCAGCAACAGCAAACGCTAATCGAACTCGCATACCAGAACTATAGCGTTTAACGGGAGTTTCAATATAACGTTCACAACCAGAGAACTCAATAATTTCATGTTCTTTTGCTTTGATCTCCGCTTTGGTCATTCCGAGAATAGCACCATTAAGATATATATTTTCCTTACCTGTAAGTTCTGGGTGAAATCCTGTACCTACTTCTAACAAAGATGCAATTCTTCCTCTAGTTTTTATAACGCCCGAAGTCGGGCCTGTTACTCGAGATAAAATTTTCAATAAAGTAGATTTACCTGCACCATTTTTACCAATAATACCTAATATTTCACCTCTTTTAACCTCAAAACTTATATCTTTTAACGCCCAAACGTAATCAGTCTCACCTTTCTTACTTCTATTGTTTACATCACCAATCTTAAGATAAGGATCTTCTTTACCTCTTATTTTATGTGACCATCGTTTTAAATCATGACTTAAAGTACCTGTACCAATAACTCCTAGACGATATTGTTTGCTAATATGTTCTGCTTTAAGAATTATATCTAACATATCTAAACTGTATCAATAAATGATTTTTCTGTTCTATTGAATATAATTAAACCTAATAAAAACAAAAGAACACTAATTACAACAGTGTACAAAAAACGTCCTAAGTCAAAATCTCCTGTATTCAATAATATATATCTAAAGCCCTCAATAACCTGACTCATTGGGTTAAACTCTACAAGTTGAGCAACTAAAGGTGGGAATTTAGCTTTTGCCTCTGACATTGGATAAGGCACAGCAGAAACATACATCAATAATTGTACGGCAAAAGTTAGCAGAACAGTTAAATCACGATACTTTGTAGTTAACGACGATAGAATCATTCCTAAACCTAAACCTAACATACCCATTACTATCACATATAAAGGGAACAGTACCAAATTAGAGTTTAAATTTAAATCGATTCCCAAAAACAAATAATAACAATAAAAGCCTATAAAAATCAACAATTGAATACCAAACTTTAGTAGGTTCGATATCGTCACTGACATTGGCAAAATAACTCTTGGAAAATATACCTTACCAAAAATATTTTGGTTTTTAGTGAATGTGCTTGATGTATTGGTTAAACAATCTTTAAAATAATTCCAAGCTGTTATACCAGCGAGGTTAAAAAGAAATGGTGGTATTCCATCTGTCTTAATACTTCCTAAATTATTAAATATTAATGTAAAAATTAATGCGGTAAACAGGGGTTGTATTAAATACCAAAGAGGCCCTAGTATAGTTTGCTTATACAAGGTAATAATATCTCTTTTAACAAATAAAAATAAAAGATCCCGATATTGCCAAATCTCTTTAAAATTAAAGTCAACAAGTTTTCTCTTATTAGAGATTACATAAAGCCAACCGTCATCTTTTTTAGCACTCAAATTGATTCAATTAAAAATACGTGCGAATATACCAAGATATTGGTAATTCAACCAAAAAAGTATCATCGTATTCTTAATTAAAATAATCCCAAGTAATCTTTAAACCCTCCCTAACTGTATACTTTGGCTTATAACCTAATAGATTTTGTGCTTTAGAAATATTAGCTAATGAATCTCTAACATCTCCTTGACGTTCTGGCCCGTAAATTGCTTTCAATTCTGAATTTGCCGCAATTCTTAAAGAATCCCATAAATAATTCACGGTAATGCGCTCTCCACAAGCGACATTGAAAACTTCATTTTTTGCATCTTTTGACGCAAAAAACCCTTTAACATTGGCTTGTACTACATTATCTATAAACGTGAAATCTCTTGTTTGCTCACCATCTCCGTTAATTTTTGAAGGCTCGTTGTCTTTAAGCGCTTGCATAAATAAAGGAATTACAGCTGCATAAGCTCCTGTTGGACTTTGTTTTGGCCCGAATACATTAAAATATCTTAAACCAATAACATCTGTATTATAAGTAGTACCAAAAACATCAGCATATAATTCATTTACGTATTTAGTTACTGCGTAAGGAGATAGTGGTTTCCCAATAGTATCTTCAACTTTAGGTAATGCCTTACTATCGCCATAAGTAGAGCTCGATGCTGCGTAGACCATACGTTTTACTGTAGGACTATCTTTTAAGGCAATCATCATATTTAAAAAACCGGAAATATTTACTTCGTTAGTTGTTGCTGGATCATTAATAGATCTCGGCACAGAACCTAAAGCTGCTTGATGAGAGACATAGTCAATGCCTTCCATAGCTTTTTTACACGTTTCTAAATCTCTGATATCTCCTTCCATCAGTTCGAAAGCAGGGTGGTTCATAAATTCAGTTAAGTTTTCACGATGTCCGTTAGAAAAATTATCTAAAACCCTTACTTTTTTAGCATTATACTTCAGTAAGTATTCAGTAAGGTTAGAGCCAATAAAGCCTCCACCTCCTGTGATTAAAAAACTTAATTTAGATAGGTCAGTTGTGTGATGTGGGTTTGAGTACATTATAATCTTGCGTCTATGGCGTCTAATGGAAGTAATGATTTAACATCAAATACAACACCTGTTTGTGATTTTAATTTTGAAATATCTAATTTTAAAAATTCGTTATGCGAAACCGCTAAAATAACAGCGTCATAATCAGCACCTAACTTTGCAAAATCAGTAATTAAATCTAGTTTATACTCGTGCTTCACCTCTTCTTGTGAAGCCCAAGGGTCATAAACATCCACATTTACGTGGTATGTTTCTAATTCTTCAATAATATCAATCACTCTAGAATTTCTAATATCAGGACAATTCTCTTTAAACGTAATGCCCAATACAAGAGCCTTAGAACCTTTAATAGTCGCCCCTTTTTTAATCATCATTTTTACAGTTTCAGTAGCGACATAGCTTCCCATACTGTCGTTCATTTTACGACCAGCTAAAATAATTTCAGGGTTGTAACCAGATTCAATAGCCTTCTGAGCTAAGTAGTAAGGATCAACACCTATACAGTGACCACCAACTAAACCTGGTGAAAATTTTAAAAAGTTCCATTTTGTTCCTGCTGCTTCCAAAACATCTTTCGTATCAATATCTAATAATCTAAAAATTTTAGATAATTCGTTCACAAAAGCAATATTGATATCACGTTGAGAGTTCTCAATAACTTTAGCCGCTTCCGCTACTTTTATTGAAGGTGCTAAATGTGTACCTGCTGTAATGACTTTTAAGTATAAATCGTTTACTTTTTTTGCAATTTCAGGAGTAGAACCTGAAGTTACTTTTAATATCTTAGTAACTGTATGGTGCTTATCGCCTGGATTAATGCGCTCTGGTGAGTAACCTGCAAAAAAGTCTTTATTATAAATCATACCAGATACTTCTGCCAAAATTGGTACACAGATATCTTCTGTTGCGCCGGGATATACAGTTGATTCATATATAACAATATCATTTTTAGACATTACTTTACCAACAGTTTCACTAGCTTTTATTAATGGCGTAAATACAGGTTTATTTAAGGCATCAGTTGGTGTAGGGACTGTTATGATATAGATATTAGTTGCAGCCAGAGCTTCTGGATTATCGGTAATAAACAGGCCTTTATCAGCATTTAAATCCGTAGTTAAAACAGATTTTAGATTATCATTTTCAACTTCTAACGTTTTATCTAAACCAGTATTTAATTCGCCAATACGTTGTTTATTGATATCAAAACCAACAACAAAGAATTGCTTTGCGAATTCTACAGCAAGTGGCAAACCAACATAACCTAATCCTATGATTGCAATTTTATCTTTTGAATGTGTCATTTTTTAAAAATAGTTTTTAAAATAAGCTTCAAATCTAAGTAAAAAGTATAATTCATTACGTACTTTTTATTGATTTTCACTTTATCTACCCAAATAATCGCTCTATTGTAGTGATCCGGATCTTTTTGCCGTTCTAATACACGTTCTTCATTTACATATTTCAGAGTTGCAGAACCCGTAATTCCTGGTTTAACTTTTAAAATAATACGATCTTCACCTTTCAATTTATCAGCAAAACCGATTAAATCAGGCCTTGGGCCAACAAAACTCATGTCACCTATTAAAATATTATACAGTTGAGGCAATTCATCTAACTTACTTTTCCTTAGAAATTTTCCAATTTTAGTAGCATGCATGACTAAACTACCCAATCGATGTTGCCCCTCTTTTAAAGTTCTTATCTTATAGATTTTAAACACCTTAGCATGTTGCCCAACACGGTTTTGCGAGAACAGACCAAATTGTCTTGTTTCAATAGAAGAAATCAATATTAAAATAAAAATTGGAATTACTAATATCGGTAAAAATAAAAGTACCGTGACTAAATCAAACGCACGTTTGAATTGAAGTTGGCTTTTAGTAATCAAGATTTAAATATTAGGAAAAGTTATGCTTTTTTAAAAAAATTTCTAATTTTTTTAATAAATGAATTATTATCTTTTTCATGATAGCTATTGCCATAAACACCATATCCATAACCGTAGCCGTAGCCATAACCGTAACCATAATTATGGTTATTTTTATGTCTGTAGAAGTTAAGCACAAAACTAATGTTTTTTAGTTCACCTGAATGATATTTTGCATTAACTAGCTGTAGCATACCCTTTTTAGTATAGTCTAAACGCACCATAAAGATAGTCGCATCGGCATACTGCACCAATTCTAATGCATCTGTCACTAAGCCAAGAGGCGGTGTATCTAAGATAATCATATCATATTCTTCCTTAAGAGTGGTTATGAGCTCTCTTAAATTATCGCTCATTAATAACTCTGATGGATTAGGAGGTATTGGTCCTGACGGTATTAAATCTAAATTTTCAATATGAGTATGGGTAGTCACCTCATTCAAAGTACTATCACCAATTAAATAATTTACAACTCCTTTCTCATTAGTTATATTAAAATCATCAAAGATTTTTGGTTTACGCAAATCTAGCCCTAAGAGAATTGTCTTTTTTCCAGAAAGCGCATAAACTGTCGCAGTATTAATGGATGTGAAAGTTTTCCCTTCACCACTTACCGAAGACGTAATCATTAATGTGTTCGCCCTTGTTTGTGATGTGTTTTTTTTGAAAACAAATTGTAAACTGGATCTTATAGCTCTAAATGATTCTGCGACAGCTGATTTCGGCTTCTCATAAGCGACTAAATTATTTTTATAACGGTACTTTCCTATTAATCCCAGTATCGGAATTTTCGACATTCTAGCAATCTCGTCAGAACCATGGATAGTACTATCTAATAAGTATACAACAAAAATTAAAGACATAGGAATGAAAAAACCCATCATCAATGCCATCATATAATTTAACGATTTATTAGGTCCAATCAATCCGCCGCCAATATCTTTCGCTTCGTCAATAACTGTAAGATCAGAAATATTAGCAGCTTTTACAATTGCCGCTTCACTTCGTTTAGCGGTATATATGTTATACGCTTCCTGACTGATATCTAATTTTCTTTGAATCTTTAGAAATTGCTGTTCGTCCTCTGGTAAACCACTTAACTTGCTCTCTAAATTTGCAATATTTCTATTTACAGTGGCTATTTTTATAGAAATAGTCTTTTTTGTAGCATCTAAAGTTTCTAGTAGTACATTTTTTTCTGAATCAATACGACGATCTATTTCTTTAAAAAGTCCGGATCCTTCTTTGGTGGTATATTCTAAATTTTGGCGCTCGGCAGCTAACTCTACAATTTTAGAAACACTATTTAAAATATTCATTTCCGTTATTCCTGCACTTGTTGGTGCCGCTATATTGGTATAGTCTGTTTTGGTATTTAAATATACCTCAAGAGTATTCAAGTAATCTAATTTTGATTCTTCATCTTGCTTTGCTAGATCAAATTGTCTTAGCTGATCCGCAATTTGAGTCATTTCATTTGTAACGTCAAATATCCTGTTTTGCTTTCTAAATTTATTCATCTCATCAGTAACATTTTTGAGATCAGAATTTACAGCCATAAGACTGCTATCAATAAATTTAATGGTATTTGTTGCGTATAAGTTTTTTACTTCTAGCTCTGTTATACTTAAAATTGAAGATGTTGCATTGAGATAATCAACAATTTTATCTTTATTATTACCAGACAATTGTAATTTCAAGATTGAAGGTGTAGATGTAGAAAAAGCTCCTATGATAATTCTGGATCTGTAACTATTCACTACAGCATCAAAATTACTAAATTTCAGAAAAAACTCACTACCTGGAGGAATATCATGTAAATCCTTAATTACAACTTTACCATTAATAAAAGGTAAGTTAATAATATCACCATTTTTGTACGTTTTTGTAAATACTGCTTCAGGCACCTTAACTCTAGATATTGATTGATCACTATACTTTTGAGCCGAGACACTTGAAGTTTCAAATTCAGTAAACACTTGAAATTCATTGGAATTGAGAAATCGCAAACCAATGGGATAACCAATAACTTGATTTTTAGTCTTATCTATAATAAATTCAAATGGCGCTTTTTTGTAGATATCCTCTTTTCGATATTTTCCCTCAATCAAATATTCCATGTAATATTGAAGAGAATCTACAACCTTTTCATTGTGTGTTCTCGTTTTAATAGCCGTAATTATCTTACCAACTTTCCCAGAAGTTCCACCCCAGTTAAAAGATATACTCGTGTTTGCTGTAAAAAAAGGGTTTTGATCGTTATCTACAGAAATCAATGAATCTAATTTATAAACATTTTGTTTTCTAACATTTATAAAGTAAGCAATAAGCATAGCAACACCTATACAGAGCAAAAAAAACTTCCAAAGGTTTAATACTTTAAAAAGATAGCCTCTGAAGTCAAAACTGACACGACCAGATTCTTCGGTATCTAAGTAATCTTGATTTGACATATTATCTCGAAGTCCTTTCTATTAATAAAATCGTTGTTGTTAGCAAAGTGATTATGGAAACGACTGTAGCCAGTGTTTCTCCGCCATTTGTTCCTGTTCCCCATGTTTTCTGCTTCAATGGTTTCACATAAATTATATCATTAGGCTGAATATAATAATATGGAGATTTCATAACATTAATATCGGTTATGTCTAAAGTATGTATTCTTTGACCTTGTGGATACTGCCTTATGATTTGAATCTCTTTTCTATTTCCTGTTACTGGTATTTCACCAGCATTGGCGATGGCTTCAAAAATGTTCACACGCTCTTGAAAAAGGGTTAAAGAACCTGGTGCCCCAATTTCTCCATTAACCGTAAAACGCAAACCAGCTAATTTAACCGTTACAAAAATATTTGCAGCCTCTTTAAATTGCTCTTCTAAAAGCTGTTTTTCAATGCGCTTTTCAATCTCTTCGCATGTATACCCAAGTACATTAATCTTTCCTAAGGTTGGAATTCGTATATTCCCATGAACGTCAATAGTAAAACCATCAAAATAAGCTCGTTCTGCACTTTCCGCATTTAAATTTTCTTCACCTGCAGGATTTAAAATGGAAACCGTTTCTTGATCTAAAGCTTTTACCCTTACATTTAAGATATCATTAATCTGTACTCTGTAAGGCTTCTGAATTTCATATAGATTATTGGAGATTGTGTCAGTAGATGAACCTTCCTTATCCTGCAGATACACAATATCTTTATGAGGAATACAAGACGAAACAATGACACAACTCAATACAATAATCAAAAGCTTTATACGCTTCATATTTACAATAGATGTTAAGAGACAAATATAAGGCATCAATAGTAATAACAAAACTATTGGTATTCTTTTTGGTTTATTTACGTTCTTTGTAAAAAAAATTTAGTTTGAATTACCTCAACGTAGAAAATATATCTAAGTCTTATGGAGAGCTCATCCTCTTTAAAGATCTATCTTTTAGTATCCATAAAGATCAGAAAATTGCTTTTGTAGCAAAAAACGGAAGTGGAAAAACGTCTATCCTGAATATTTTAGCAGGAAAAGATGCTCCTGATGATGGTCAAATAGTAGTAAGAAAAGGACTCCGTTTAGCCTTCCTAGATCAAGAACCCGATTTAGACCCTAAACTCACGCTCGAAGAAACCATTTTAGCATCAGACATTCTTGTTTTAAAAATCATTCAAGCTTATGAAAATGCTTTAAAAAATCCTGAAGATGTCGAAGCTTATCAACTCGCTTTTGAAGGTATGGATCGCTATAACGCTTGGGAGTTTGAAACGCAATATCAGCAAATACTTTCGCAATTAAAGTTATATGATTTAAGCCTAAAAGTAACGGCACTTTCTGGTGGACAAAAAAAACGTCTTGCCTTGGCACAAGTGTTATTAAGCAAGCCTGATATCTTAATTTTAGATGAACCTACCAATCACCTCGATTTAGAAATGATTGAATGGTTAGAGGATTATTTTGCCAAAACACAGCAAACGCTCTTTATGGTAACACACGATAGGTATTTCCTAGAGCGTGTCTGTAACGAAATCATAGAATTAGACCATGGCGAATTGCATACCTATAAAGGCAACTATTCGTACTATTTAGAAAAAAAAGAAGCACGCATAGAAAACCAAGCTACCGAAGTTGGTAAAGCCAAACAACTTTACAAAAAAGAATTAGACTGGATGCGTCGCCAACCAAAAGCACGTACCACAAAATCTAAAAGTAGAATTGATGATTTTTCTCAAATTAAAGAAAAAGCACACAAACGCAGAAACGACCATAAAATTGAATTAGACATTAATATGGAACGTCTGGGAAGTAAAATCATAGAATTCCATAAGGTCTCTAAATCATTTAAAGACAAAACGATTTTAGATGGTTTTGAATATACATTTAAGAAAGGAGAACGTATTGGCGTCATTGGAAAAAATGGAACAGGAAAATCTACATTTCTAAATCTTTTAACACAAAGCATGGAGCCAGATAGTGGCAAAGTGGTACTTGGTGAAACGGTTAAAATCGGCTATTATACACAAGGTGGTATCAAAGCAAAACCAAATCAAAAAGTTATTGATGTTATTAAAGAATTTGGCGATTATATTCCATTGGCCAAAGGCAGACAAATTAGCGCTCAGCAATTACTCGAAAAGTTCTTATTCGATAGAAAAAAGCAATGGGATTTTGTTGAAAAACTAAGTGGTGGAGAACAAAAACGTTTGTATTTGTGTACCGTTTTAATTCAGAATCCAAATGTGTTAATTCTCGATGAACCTACAAACGATTTAGATATTGTAACACTGAATGTCTTAGAAGATTTTTTAATGGATTTTCCAGGAGTACTTTTAGTGGTATCTCACGACCGTTATTTTATGGATAAAATTGTAGATCACATGTTTGTATTTAGAGGCGATGGTGTTGTGGATGATTTCCCAGGGAATTATTCAGATTTTAGAGCATATGATGCCAGCAAACCAAAAGAAATTGAGCCCGTTGTAAAAGTGGATAATACTAAAGCCGAAAAACAAAACGAAGCCAATAAACTCGATTATAACGAACAAAAAGAATACAAAAATTTAGAATCTAAAATCAGATCCTTAGAATTAGATAAAACCAAATTAGAAGCACAATTTCTAAATCCAGAATTGTCCCAAGACGAAATTACGCAGCTTTCAGAAAAACTTCAAAATATTATCGATACTAAAGAAGAAAAGGAAATGCGTTGGTTTGAATTGGCTGAGAAGCTAGAAGGTTAATCTTCAGTTTTCAGTCGCAGTAGGCAGTTTAGGTTTATTAAAATTAAATGCCTCTAATTTAGAGCACAAAAAGTAATCAAAAGCTTAAGCCAATAGCCAATAGCCAATAGCCGAGATAATGTACCAAATCATAGCATACCTAAAATTCTTATTTACCTCCACCAACCAACACGGAGTGCACTCCCCTTTTGTCTATAATTTTGTGACTAGATGTTTGTATGATAAAACCAAATACGAAGCCTATACAACACTCGGTAACTACCGAAACATATTACAAAAATCCGATGTTGTTCTAAAAATTCAGGATTTAGGTGAAGGCTCAAGAGTTTTAGATGCTGATACTCGTAAGGTGAACCAAATGGTAAAAACTTCAAGCAGTTCTAAAAAAGATACTGAATTATTGTATCGTGTTTCAAAATATTTCAAGTTTAAGAATACTTTAGAATTAGGAACATCTCTAGGTATGGGAACCTTGGCTTTCGCTTTAGCAAATCCGAATTCCGAAATTATTACAGTCGAAGGTTGCCCAAACACATCCAAATTTTCAAAATCAAAATTAAAAAATATAGAGGTAAATAACGTTCAATTTACGATCGACAATTTCACAGATGCCATTTCTAATTTAAACGAAAATCAATTTGATGTCGTGTTCTTCGATGGGCACCATAATAAAACAGCAACCATTCAATATTTTGAATCCTTATTATCAAAAGCTCATAACGACACTGTTTTTGTTTTTGATGATATTTATTGGTCCAAAGGCATGACCGAAGCTTGGGAATATATTAAAAACCATAAATCAATTAGCGTAACTGTAGATTGCTTTCATTTAGGTTTCGTATTTTTCAGAAAAGAACAACGAAAAGAACATTTTAAAGTAAGACTGTAACAAGCCAACAACTTTAACGTCTTATTTGGTGAACCAACTTTTTATTTCTGTTATATTGCAGAAGATTTTGACAATAACCCCTTTAGGATTTGGGCAATATTGACAAAATCTTTTCAAAATACAACACTGACTAATTATAAAAATTACACATGAGCGGCAACGTCATTGAAATTAGAAATATCATTAGAGATTTTAAACTAGGGCAAGAAATTGTACATGTTTTAAAAGGCATTGACTTAGACATTAAAGTCGGTGAATATGTTGCCATAATGGGACCATCTGGTTCTGGTAAATCCACACTCATGAATTTATTAGGCTGTTTAGACACACCAACGGCTGGCTCTTATAATTTGAACGGAAAAGATGTGAGCCAAATGACTGACGACGAGCTTGCTGATATTAGAAACACAGAAATAGGCTTCGTTTTTCAAACCTTTAATTTACTACCAAGAACTACTGCCCTAGAAAATGTAGCATTACCAATGGTGTATGCAGGTGCTTCGAAAAAGGAACGTCAAGAGCGTGCCTCAGAAGTATTAACAGATGTGGGCTTAGCAGATCGTATGGATCATAAACCTAATCAACTTTCTGGTGGACAACGGCAACGTGTCGCTGTTGGCAGAGCTTTAGTTAATAAACCGTCGATTATCCTTGCTGATGAGCCAACAGGTAACCTAGACTCTAAAACAGGAACCGAAATCATGGCACTCTTTGATGAAATTCACGCCAAAGGAAATACCGTAATTATGGTAACACACGAAGAAGAGATTGCAGCACATGCTAAACGTGTTATTCGTTTGCGTGATGGTGTTATTGAGAGTGATACAAGGAATCCGTAAAAAGCCCCTTTACCTAATTGTGGCTATCTAAAAGTTATTGAAATTCCCCGGAGGGGAAAAGACTAACACCACCTTTAACGAGTTATAACATTTTACTACTTTGCACCTATTTGCTAGAAATTTTAGTTCAAAGTTCAATATTCTAAGCTCTTTTGTCTAAGGTCTTTTGTCTATTCTCTTTGCTATCAAATTGTGTCGTAAAACACGCTGTGCATATCTGTGGAACGTCCACGAATCTCTGCATTATCATTTCTTTAAGCCTTTGAGTCTTCGCAAGAAAAAATAGTCTGCTAAATTTTACGCTACAATCTTCAAGCTTCATACTTCCATCTTAAAACCAAAGCAATTAACTTCAAACTTTTCAACTTTCACTTATAACTTCTAATTCATAACTCTTAACTTTGTTTCCATGAAAGTATACACAAAAACAGGAGACAAAGGCACAACAGCACTTTTTGGTGGCACACGTGTTCCTAAGCACCATATAAGAATAGAAAGTTACGGCACTATTGACGAACTTAACTCGCATATCGGCTTAATTAGAGACCAAGATATTGACCAATTGTATAAAAATACCTTAATGGATATTCAAGACCGTTTATTTACGGTTGGAGCGATTCTGGCGACAGATCCTGAAAAAGCCACTTTAAAAAATGGTAAAACACGTTTAAATATTCCTAAAATCTCTAATGATGATATTGAGCGCCTAGAAAAAGGAATGGACCTCATGGAAGAAAGCTTACCACCAATGACACATTTTGTGTTACCAGGTGGTCATACAACCGTGTCATTCTGTCACATAGCACGTACAGTTTGCCGTAGAGCCGAGCGTTTAGCCTCACATCTTAATGATTTAGAACCGTTTCAACCCGAAACGTTGATGTACATTAATCGCCTTTCTGACTATCTTTTTGTATTGGCACGGAAGTTGTCACATAATTTACAAGCTGAAGAGATAAAGTGGATTCCTAAAAAAGAATCTTAATCACTTGCCATTACCAGAACATCGTTTAAGTAAAGCAATATTTTCAGAATAGGACTAACAATTGCGATAGTTAATCCGAACTAAAAGTTGACAATTACACGTTCTTTTTATTAATGATGAAACATTTATAAGTGAACTTTGAATTATTCAAAAACGCTTTAAGATAAATGTTTAGTGAGACCGATAAATGAATATATTTATTTTACGAACTAATTAATTTGATTTTTTCTTGAATTGTTCAACTAAAAAATTATTTTTGCAAAAATTAAATTTACAACGCAAATGTATTGGACATTAGAATTAGCATCTTATTTAAGTGATGCACCTTGGCCGGCAACAAAAGATGAGCTTATTGACTACGCAATTAGAACAGGAGCTCCATTAGAGGTTGTTGAAAACTTACAAGCAATAGAAGACGAAGGTGATTCTTACGACTCTATCGAAGAAATTTGGCCAGATTACCCAACTGATGAAGATTACCTCTGGAACGAGGATGAATATTAGCATATAATATAATCACAAATAAAGTCTCTTGCGTTATTATAACTGAGAGACTTTTTTTATTTTCGAAGGCTCGTAATTTAAAATACAAATAGACACAGATTGTTCCCTTGAGGGGACTTTAGTGGTGTTTTAAAAATAGAAACTAAAAACACACAGGTTAACAACCAACCTGACCAAAATATAAGAATATGACCTTTTTAGATAAAGTACTTAAAGTGTTTGTTGGAGATAAATCCAAACAAGATGTAGGTGCTATAAAACCAATTGTAGATAAAATTAAGACGTTTGAAAAAGCCTTAGAGAATTTATCGCACGATGACCTTAGAGCAAAAACTGTTGCATTTAAAGCACAAATTGCCGAAGCAAGATTACCGCTTAACACTAAAAAAGAAGAACTTTTAGCAAAAGCCGCAGTTACTGAAGATATTGATGAGCGTGAAGACATTTATCTTGAAGTTGATAAAATTGAAGACGAAATTTATAATGTTACAGAAGGAGTTTTAAACGACATCTTGCCTGAAGCCTTTGCAGTAGTAAAAGAAACAGCAAAACGTTTTGTACACAATACACAAATTCCGGTAACAGCAAGTGCCTTTGATCGTGAAATTTCTGGAGCTCATGATTATGTGACTTTAGAAGGAGACCAAGCCATTTGGGCAAATTCTTGGGATGCCGCAGGTAAGCCAATTACTTGGGACATGATTCATTACGATGTACAATTAATTGGTGGTATTGCCATGCACCAAGGTAAAATTGCTGAGATGCAAACTGGTGAAGGTAAAACGTTGGTAGCAACGCTTCCTGTGTACTTAAATGCCCTAACTGGTCGTGGAGTACATTTGGTCACAGTAAATGATTACCTAGCCAAACGAGATAGTGCTTGGATGGCACCAATATTTCAGTTTCATGGTATGAGTATCGATTGTATCGATTATCATACTCCAAACTCTGATGCACGTCGCAAAGCCTATAATGCAGATATTACTTACGGAACCAACAACGAATTTGGTTTCGATTACTTACGTGATAACATGGCGCATTCGCCAGAAGATTTAGTGCAACGTCCACATCATTATGCTATTGTCGATGAGGTCGATTCGGTTTTAGTCGATGATGCACGTACACCATTAATTATTTCTGGTCCTGTTCCTAGAGGTGATGAGCATGAGTTTGATGCCTTAAAGCCTAAAGTAAATGCGATCGAAGAAGTACAACGCAAATATTTAGTAGGCGTTTTAGCCGAAGCTAAAAAGTTGATTGCTGCTGGAGACACTAAAGAAGGTGGTTTTCAATTATTAAGAGCCTACAGAGGTATTCCTAAAAATAAAGCGCTGATTAAGTTTTTATCTGAAGAAGGCATCAAGCAATTACTTCAAAAAACGGAAAACTTCTACATGCAAGATAACAACAGAGAAATGCCAAAAGTAGATGCAGAACTCTATTATGTTATTGATGAAAAGAACAATCAGGTGGAGTTATCTGATAAAGGTATTGAATTCTTATCTGGTGAAGATGATCCAAACTTCTTCGTAATGCCAGAAATGGGAACTGAAATCGCTAAGATTGAAGCCCAAGGCTTATCGTCTGAAGAAGAAGCCAACCTTAAAGAAGATTTATTTAGAGACTTCGGAATTAAATCTGAACGTATTCATACACTCAACCAATTATTAAAAGCTTACGCCTTATTCGAAAAAGACAACCAGTATGTTGTTATGGAGAATAAAGTAATGATTGTCGATGAGCAAACCGGTCGTATTATGGATGGTCGTCGTTATTCTGACGGTTTACACCAAGCGATTGAAGCTAAAGAAAATGTAAAAATTGAAGCGGCTACACAAACATTTGCAACGGTAACCCTTCAAAATTACTTCAGAATGTACCGTAAACTTTCTGGTATGACAGGTACTGCGGTGACGGAAGCTGGGGAATTCTGGGAAATCTACAAATTAGATGTGGTAGAGATTCCAACCAACAGACCCATCGCTAGAGATGATAGAGACGATTTAGTTTACAAAACCAAGCGCGAAAAATACAATGCCGTTATTGACGAAGTCACCAATTTGTCTCAACAAGGCAGACCAGTACTTTTAGGAACAACCAATGTAGAAATATCAGAACTTTTAGGGAAACTTTTAAGTGTTCGTAAAATATCGCATAACGTACTTAATGCAAAACAGCACAAAAAAGAAGCAGACATTGTAGCACAAGCAGGTAATGCAGGTCAAGTTACCATTGCCACCAACATGGCTGGTCGTGGAACCGATATTAAATTAAGTGACGAAGTTAAAGCTGCTGGTGGTTTAGCCATTATTGGTACAGAGCGTCACGATTCGCGTCGTGTCGATAGACAGTTACGTGGTAGAGCTGGTCGTCAAGGAGATCCAGGAAGTTCACAATTCTATGTGTCTTTAGAAGATAATTTGATGCGTCTCTTTGGTTCTGAACGTATCGCGAAGATGATGGACAGAATGGGATTGAAAGAAGGCGAAGTGATTCAGCATGGTATGATTTCTAAGTCTATTGAGCGTGCACAGAAAAAAGTAGAAGAAAATAACTTTGGTGTTCGTAAGCGTTTATTAGAATATGATGATGTTATGAATGCGCAGCGTGAAGTCGTTTACAAACGTCGTAAAAACGCTTTGCATGGAGAACGTCTTCGTGTGGATTTGGCTAACATGATTTTTGATACCTCTGAAGGCATTGCTAACAACAATAAAGATGCTAACGATTATAAAAACTTTGAGTTTGAATTGATCCGTTACTTCTCAATGGCCTCACCTATTTCTGGAGCCGACTTCGGAAAACTAAGTGCTACTGATATTGCTGGTACCATTTATAAAGCGGCTTTTAAGCACTATCGCGAAAAGATGCAGCGCAATGCAGATTTAGCATTTCCTGTTATTGAAAATGTGTACAATACACAACGCGATCGTTTTAAGCGTATCGTTGTACCATTTACAGATGGTGTAAAGAACCTACAAGTGGTTACCGACTTAGAGAAAGCTTACGAAACAAAAGGAACACAGTTGATTAATGATTTTGAAAAGAACATTACATTAGCCATTGTTGATGATGCTTGGAAAGTACATTTGCGTAAAATGGATGAACTTAAGCAATCGGTTCAGTTAGCGGTTCACGAGCAGAAAGATCCATTGTTAATTTATAAGTTTGAATCTTTTGAGCTGTTTAAAAGCATGATTGATCAAGTGAATAAAGATGTGATTTCATTCTTATTTAAAGGTGAAATTCCACAAGAAACCGCAGATACAATACAGGAAGCCAAAGCCAGACGTCAGGAAAAATTAGAGACCAAGAAAGACGAGATTCCTAATTTAGACGAACGTTCTTCTCAAAACAGAGCTGCAGGACAAGGAGCTTCGCGCCAACAGCAGCAAGTGGTTGAAACTATCGTTAGAGATCAACCAAAAATTGGTCGTAATGATAAAGTAACGATTAAACATGTGATGAGCGGTGAAGCTAAAGAAGTAAAATATAAGCAAGCGATTCCTTTGATTGATAAAGGAGAATGGGTGCTTGTTGAGTAATTAATTCCTGCGAAAGCAGGAAATCGAAGATTCAGCGAAGCTAATCTCATTAAAATAATCTAAAATCCTGATGCAACCCATCAGGATTTTTTGTTTACATAAATCACTTCAAGTGTTCCAACTTTTTCGTTGAAATATATCGGAAAGTATTCCATTAAGCGTGATCTAAATGCTTTAGACCTAAAAAGTTCTCGATAGATATCTCGCTAATTGTACACAAGCGACAGGACGAAATAGCAAATAATTTCATTATATTTAAACGAACATCACAACTTAGCATCACCTAATTTCTTAAAACCAATACTGCATGAAATCCATCATCACCACATTAGTCCTTACAGCACTATTCGTATCCTGTAATTCCTCAGACAAAAACACGAGCACACCAGACGTCACTACCGAACCGGAAACCGTCGTAGAAGGTGCATTAACTGACACCAACAAAAACCTTAAACCGATTGACTCAGACGCAGCTCTAATCGCCACAGCCTTAATGGCAGCTCCAGAAGCCAGTAGAGCCGATTGTAAAGTTATTGGTTATAATATGGCTGGCGACTTTGTAACGCTACGAGAAGGCACTAATGAATTTATTGTCCTTGCAGACGATCCTAAAAAAGACGGCTTTAGTGCAGCCTGTTATCATAAAGATCTCGAACCCTTTATGGCAAGAGGACGCGCGCTGAAAGCAGAAGGTAAAAAACACCAAGAAATCTTTGATATCCGTGAAGAAGAGGTAAAATCTGGACAACTGAAAATGACCACAGGAACCACCTTACACATCTACTACGGCAAAGAAACACTATACGATACCGAAACCTCTAAAGTAGCAGGTGCAAAACTACGCTACGTGGTATATATGCCATTTGCAACTGCAGAGTCAACAGGTTTGCCAGAAGCACCGGCAGCTTCTAACCATCCTTGGATTATGAATCCTGGGACACACAGAGCACATATTATGATTTCGCCTTTAGCGGAAGCTGATAAGTAAAACAATTTAAAATAATAACACACTTAGAAATCCTGATACATCTATCAGGATTTTTTTATGGTTTTACGGAAAACCGCACAAATCAATATCGTAACTACCTTATTTTTATTGAAATATACGTATAACTACGTATA
>NZ_JBGCDQ010000009.1:0-128519 GCF_045105575.1 Winogradskyella sp.
TTAAGGAATACGCTGGAAAATTGTTGCGGAATGATAACTAACCTTTGCAGAAAATGCAACGACCATTGTGCGTTTAGTTCTCCAAAAAAAGATTTTCGAGCTACAAGTAAGTAGATAAAAAATTGAACTTGAGCTTTGCCATTTAAATTGCAAAAATGGAAAAAAGTTTTTTTGCACCTATTGTTGCTAACTGTCTTGTGTATGGTTAGTTGCGTGTTTAAGCACTAAAGTTAGCAAATAAATCACGGATAGAAAGTCCGCGAGGACTTTCGTAAGTAGGCTATAACTAGCAATGAATTATACACATTGTTGCCATTAGTACTTATTTCCATTCCCAATTCAGTTCGTCAACATAATCAGCTCCCAATTCAGTCACACGTTTCTTAAATTCCGCTTGATTTCCAATCGAATGTTTTGGAACAATTAGTGATAAATCAGTTGTCAATTTTATAAAGAAATGGTTTTTTGTTTCAATCAGTTCCTTTAGTTCAGTTCCGTTTATTTTGCTTTCAGACGTAAAATCTTTGGCATTCACAGAATTTTCATCAAAGTCAATTTCCACAGGTTTATTAATCCGATTTTTATAATTTTCTTCAACGTGCTTTTGAAAATGCTTTTTATATCTCCATTTAGAATACATTGGATAAAAAGCAAACCATCCAATTCCGATTCCAGCCATTATAATTCCAATTCCACCGTTTTCGTTTTTATTCGCAAAATAAAGTCCAATAAGTAAATAAATTATTGGGACGATTATTCGAGAGCGAAATCGTCTTTTTTTATGTAATTCAGATTTTGAAGAAGTATAAAGCTGATATTCTAAAAAATCCGAGTTTGTAAGTTGATAGTTTATAGTCATTTCGTATTAATGGCAACTTGTTATAAAGCAACTTTTATTACTCATATCCCTTAAGTAGTTGAGGTTATCGTAATACTTATGTTACTATTGGTTAGTAAATATAATTCTTTTACAGCAGTATTCAAAGGCTTCATTTTTTCTAATTAAGTAGTTATAAACGATTGAATTTCGGTTTAAAACCACCAAAATCCATTACTTTAAATTACATTCAAAAAAAACAAAAAAAAGTTTGCCATATTAAAAAATAAATTAAATTTGCAGCGAAAATTGGTAGAGGTGTAAATACTTTAATTCCAATTTTTAGCTGAACAATTGAAACATGTTTATATGTTCGGGTTCTTGAAAATTAGGAAGTCATATTCAAGAGCAGCTTACAGGTTAAGTAACCGAATTTTAGAGCTAACTTCCGCTTCTTCCATTGCTGCCAGTCAGCACATTTATGGTTTTGTGCCTACGACGCAAAGCCAAATTCAGGTATGAGATAAAGCACCTTCTACTTTATTGCGTTTTTAATTTACATTTTACCTGAATAACTATTTTATCACATGAATAATAAATACGTTGATCTCATCGATCAATCTTTCGATTTCCCTCAGCCAGAATTTAAGCTAGAGGACAAAGCCTTGCATTTCCATGATATTGACCTAATGAAACTGGTTGAAGAACACGGTGCACCATTAAAATTCACCTATTTACCACAAATATCCAATAACATTCAGCGTGCCAAAAAGTGGTTTACCGATGCTTTTGAAAAGTACAACTACAAAGGCAATTACAACTATTGCTATTGCACCAAAAGTTCGCACTTTAAGCATGTTTTAGATGAAGCACTATCTAATGATATTCATATTGAAACCTCGTCGGCTTTCGATATCGATATTGTAAAAGCCATGAAAAAAGAAGGCAAGATTACAAACCAAACTTTCGTTTTAAGTAATGGGTTTAAACGCGATCAATACATTAAAAATATCGCAGATCTTATTAATGAAGGTCATGAAAATGCCATTCCTATTATAGATAATTACGAAGAAATTGAACTACTGTCTCAAGAAATTAAAGGGAAATTTAAAGTTGGGATAAGAATCGCTTCAGAAGAAGAACCAAAATTTGAGTTTTACACCTCGCGTTTGGGTATTGGTTACAAGAATATTGTACCGTTTTACAAAAATCAAATTCAGCAGAATAAAAAAGTAGAACTTAAAATGTTACACTTTTTTATCAATACAGGCATTAGAGATAATGCGTATTACTGGAACGAATTACACAAATGTTTAAAGGTATATACCGCTTTAAAGAAAATTTGCCCAAGCTTAGATAGTTTAAATATTGGAGGTGGTTTCCCTATTAAAAACTCATTGGCTTTCGATTTTGATTATGCTTATATGGTGGACGAAATTGTGAACCAAATAAAATTGGTTTGCGAAGAAGAGGACGTTGATACACCAAACATTTTTACAGAATTTGGCAGTTTTACCGTTGGTGAAAGTGGTGGTGCTATTTACAAAATCTTATACCAAAAACAACAAAACGACCGTGAAAAATGGAACATGATTAATTCATCGTTCATCACAACCTTACCAGATACTTGGGCTATAAATAAGCGCTTCATTATGTTACCTATTAACCGTTGGCACGATAATTACGAGCGTGTACTCTTAGGTGGTTTAACTTGTGATAGCGACGATTATTACAACAGCGAGCAACACACCAATGCTATTTATTTACCAAAATACAATAAAGAAAAAGACTTGTACATTGGCTTTTTTAATACAGGAGCTTACCAAGAAACGATTGGAGGTTTTGGCGGATTACAACACTGTTTAATTCCAACACCAAAGCATATTTTATTACAACGAGATGCTGATGGCAACGTAACCACCAGAGTTTTTGCAGAACAACAAAAAAGTGAAAACTTGTTAGGGATTTTGGGTTATGAAATGGAAACCGAAACCGAAGCTGAAGTCGAAGTTGAAATCAAAGTCGAAGTTGAAAAGAAAGCTTCGGAGCTTTCGGAAATAAGAGTCTAAACTTATAGTCAAAATGCCTATTAATTTAGATTGTCCTCTTGAGGGGACTTTAGGGGTGTTTTAAAACAAATTAAAGTATAATTTAATAAGATTTCTGCATTCGTGCGAAATGTATATGAAACATCCAAACTAATTGTTTAAAATAACAAAGCTAATTTTAAGGATGTTCTATGTGACCTTAATAACAAAATAAAAATGACACACATAAAAACAACAACTTACGCTGGTATTCCAGATCAATTTTCAAAATTAGAAACATCAAAAATTGTACTAATTCCTGTACCTTACGATGGTACAAGTACATGGCAAAAAGGAGCTGATAAAGGGCCTGATGCCTTTTTAGATGCTTCGGCAAATATGGAACTTTATGATATTGAAACGGATTCTGAAGTGTACCAACAAGGGGTCTTTTTAGCAGAAGCGGTTACGGAAACTACGTCGTCAGAAGCGATGGTAGATGCTGTGCACGAAGCGACAAAAAAATACATTAAAAAGAACAAGTTTGTCACCGTTTTTGGTGGTGAGCATTCTATTTCAATTGGCACTATTAGAGCCTTCAACGAAATGTTCGATGATTTAACGGTATTGCATATCGATGCGCATGCCGATTTACGCGAGAGCTACGAAGGGTCATCCTGCAATCACGCATGTGCAGTTTACGAAGCGAGCCAAACCACCAATTTAATTCAAGTTGGTATTCGTTCAATGGATATTCTTGAGAAAACCGTTATGGACGAAGACAAAACGTACTTCGCTCACGAAATGGCTGAAGACGATAGCTGGATGGATGCTGCAATAGACCAAATGACAGACAATGTTTTTATTACATTCGATTTAGATGCTTTCGATCCGTCAATTATGCCAAGTACAGGGACACCAGAACCAGGAGGCTTATTGTATTACGAAACGCTAGAATTCTTAAAACAAGTGTTCGAGGAAAAGAATGTGGTTGGTTTTGATATTGTAGAATTATGCCCAAATAAAAACGAGAAGTCTTCAGATTTTTTAGCGGCAAAATTATATTACAAAATGTTGAGCTATAAGTTTATGGATCAAAATATCGAAGACAACTTTGAAAGTAACTTCAGCGATTCAAACAGTGAAGGCAACAAGAAATCTAAATTCAATACAGAAGATGACTACTAATAAAGGAGAAATTTCAAAATTTATAGAAAAGTACTATTTACACTTTAACGCAGCAGCTTTGGTTGATGCCGCAAAAGGGTATGAAGACCAATTAAATGCTGGTGCTAAGATGTTAGTCTCTTTAGCAGGTGCCATGAGTACTGCGGAATTAGGAAAGATTTTTGCTGAAATGATTCGTAAAGATAAAGTTCAAATTATCTCATGTACTGGAGCTAATTTAGAAGAAGATATCATGAATTTGGTAGCGCATAGTCATTACAAACGCGTGCCAAATTATCGCGATTTAACACCTCAAGACGAATGGGATTTGCTTGAAAAAGGTCTAAATCGTGTAACAGATACTTGTATTCCAGAAGAGGAAGCCTTTAGAAGAATTCAAGAGCATATCGTTAAAATTTGGAAAGATGCTGAAGCCAAAGGCGAGCGTTATTTACCTCATGAGTACATGTACAAATTATTATTATCTGGTGTTTTAGA
The DNA here is from genome assembly GCF_045105575.1 of Winogradskyella sp. Lineage (GTDB taxonomy): Bacteria > Bacteroidota > Bacteroidia > Flavobacteriales > Flavobacteriaceae > Winogradskyella. Next base: position 4,510 of record NZ_JBGCDQ010000009.1, read on the forward strand.
GCAGCATTACGAAATTGATATTAAAGATTCATGGATGTATGCGGCTGCTGAAAAAAACCTACCAATTATCTGTCCTGGTTGGGAGGATAGTACCATGGGAAACATATTTGCAAGCTACGTGCTTAAAGGCGAATTGAAAGCAAGTACTATGAAGTCTGGTATAGAATACATGACGTTTTTAGCAGATTGGTACACTAATAATTCTGAAAATGGCATCGGATTCTTTCAAATTGGAGGCGGCATTGCGGGCGATTTCCCAATATGTGTGGTGCCAATGTTATACCAAGATATGGAAAGACCAGAAACACCATTTTGGAGTTATTTTTGCCAAATTAGTGACAGTACAACCAGTTACGGATCATATTCTGGAGCCGTTCCAAACGAAAAAATAACTTGGGGAAAACTAGATATTAACACACCAAAATTTATTATTGAAAGTGATGCGACCATTGTGGCGCCATTAATTTTTGCTTACCTCTTAGACATGTAATGGAAGATCAGAAAATTGAAAATATAGAATTAACCTACTTAACGGTTGACGATTTTGAAGAATTAAAATCAGCAACATTGGAGTCTTATGGAGGCGTGCTCGATTCATTTTGGAAGAAGGGTCACATTGAGCGTTTAACTTCTATTTTTCCAGAAGGGCAAGTCGTTATAAAAATTGATGGTGTTCTGGCAGGTTCAGCTTTATCACTTATTGTAGATTACGATAAGATAGACGACAACCATACCTATGCAGATATTATTGAAGGCGAAACGTTTAAAAATCACGACCCTTATGGTGATGTTTTGTATGGTATCGATGTATTTATAAAACCAGAATTTAGAGGTTTGCGTTTAGGACGACGTCTATATGATTACAGAAAAGAAATCTGCGAAAATTTAAATCTAAAAGGCATTGTATTTGGTGGTAGAATGCCAAATTATCATAAGCACAAAGCACTTACACCTAAGGAATACATTGAAAAAGTAAAACGTAAAGAAATTCATGATCCGGTTTTAAATTTTCAGATTTCTAATGATTTTCATCCGGTTCGTGTTTTAAAAGGTTATTTGGAAGGAGATACAGCATCAAATGAATATGCGGTTTTAATGGAATGGGATAATATCTATTATACCAAGAAAAGCAAAAGAGCAAGTACCGTTAAGTCGATTGTGAGATTGGGCTTAATACAATGGCAAATGCGTCCGTACAATACGCTTGAAGATTTAATGCAGCAAGTCGAATTTTTTGTAGATAGTGTTTCTGCTTACAGATCTGATTTTGCATTATTTCCTGAGTTTTTTAATGCACCATTAATGGCTAAGTTCAACCATATGTATGAGCCAGAAGCCATTAGAGAATTAGCAAAATACACGAGCGCAATTGTTGAGAAAATGCAACAGTTATCTATTTCGTATAATATCAATATTATTACGGGTAGCATGCCAGAAGTTATCGATGATAACTTGTATAATGTGGGTTATTTATGCAGAAGAGATGGTAGTTTGGAGCGTTACGAAAAACTTCACGTAACACCAGACGAAGCAAAAGTCTGGGGCATGCAACGTGGCAATAAATTACAAACCTATCAAACTGATGCAGGGAAAATCGGCATTCTTATTTGTTACGATTCTGAATTTCCTGAATTATCAAGACTATTGGCAGATGAAGGTATGGATATTTTGTTCATTCCATTTTTAACAGACACACAAAATGGCTATTCTCGTGTACGTTTATGTGCGCAAGCGCGTGCAATTGAAAACGAATGTTACGTCGCTATTGCTGGTAGTGTTGGTAATTTACCGAATGTAAATAACATGGATATTCAGTATGCACAATCCGCTGTATTTACTCCATGCGATTTTTCATTTCCTAATAATGGCATCAAGGCTGAAGCTACTACAAACACCGAAATGATTTTAGTAGCAGATGTAGATTTAAGTCTTTTAAGAGAATTACATGCGTTTGGAGCGGTAAAAAATTTAAAAGATCGCAGAAAAGATTTTTATGATGTGATTCGTGTAAACAAATAAGTATTATATTTAAAAAAAAAAATTAGCTCCAGAAATTTTATTAAAGATGAAACCAAAAGACGCACACCTAAAACGAGTAATCGTTGATTTTAAAAAATTAACACCAGAAATTTTAGCACTTCTGGTAGAAAAATATCCACATGGTTACGATGATGATAACGTTATCTCATTTAAAAATGCTAAAAACGAAACCGTTGAAGCTGTCGAAGTAACTACAGAAGATACTAAGTATTTAGTAAAAGTGAGTACAAAGTTAGAGCAGACCATGGAAAATTATGATGAAGACGATTATGAAGATTTTGCAGATGATGATCCAGATGCTGTCGTCGATCCAGATTTGGAACCAGGTGCTGAGGATGAAGATTTTGAATAAAACATACTATTTATTTTTCCTAAAAAAACCGAACGAGATTTAAGAAGAAACGTTTCTAAGCGTCCACAGTAATTATAACTATAAGTTTATAATCTAAAAGCATTTGGTCTTGAGGTGGCTAATTCCCAATAATTCAAAACAAAATATCGAAATATTTATGACATGTTTATGCAACAATTTTGTGGCATAACGGTATCTTAAATATGAGGTAATCAATGTTTTAAAACAAGGTTATTAGTAATATATTAAATGTTATTCAAGATGAAAAATAAACAATTTTTATTAGCATTCATTTGTGCAATCGTTGTATTTAGTGCAGATGCTTTATTGGAAAAGAAAAATAATACTAAAGATAAAACAACAACTACTATAGCCATTTTTGATGGTTACGATGCAGACGATGGTTATGCGTTTATTGTAAAAGCAGACGACGAAGACGACGATAGTGAAGAAACTATGTATTTTTCTGAAATTTCTGAAGAGGCTATTAAAGCGATAAACTTAAAGTCTAAGGACATGGTTGGTAAGCGTTTTGAAATCACTTATGCGATTACAGAATACGAAGAAGAAGATGGTTATAAGGAAACGTATGAAATCTATAAGATTTTAAAGATTAAGAAGTTGTAAGTTTTAAGTACTTTTTTTTAAAAATAGACCTCAGTATTTGTGGTGTTGAATTTTTTTCAATATTATAAATGTTGAGGTTTTTTCTTGATGAAAACTTCCCAAATAAAAGCTGAAAATACAATTCCATATTCCAAAGCAATAATCCAAAGATTTTCAGAATTTGAAGCGTTAGCATAAGCCAAATAACTTAGAATTAGTGCAAACGACCAAACCAAAGGAAATTTGTAATCTGTAAATACGCATAGAATAACTAAAGTAGCAATATACCAAGGATGCACTGTGGTACTCAAAAACAAATAGCAAGTAAATGCTAAAAGCATAGAGGTTGTTAATGTTGGAATGGTATGATTCTTTTTGAAAAATGAAAAGAACAAAATGACAAGCACTGAAATAACAGGAAGCACTTTTCCGATGATCGCTATTTCATTATAACCTGTAATGGCATAACCAATTGCTCTAGCGATATAATAGATGCTGGCATTAAATTCAAAATTCCCAAACCAAAGGCCAACCGTTTTAGAGTAATTGTTAATGAATTCCATGGAGAAAAAGGGCAGAAACAATAAGATCGTAGTGCAACCAATAATTAGATAAAACCAAATGAGTTTTAAGTAGGATACCTCACAGGTTTTCAAAACTTGTGAGGTCTTATCGGTATTTAAATGATTTGAAGCTGATTTTTGTTCTTGGTTACCGAACGATGGTCGCTGAGCGTAGTCGAATCGAGCCGAATTAAACCATCTAAAAAACAAAGGCAATAACATCAAAGGAATCAGTTTCACAGAGATAGAACAAGCTAAAACCACAGCAGCCCATTTCCATTTGCCAGAATGTAACAGATACAAACTCCAAACCAAAAAGAAAATCATCACGCCTTCAAAATGAAGATTCCCAGTCAATTCAATAATAATAAAGGGATTTAAAATATACCAAAAGATACGATTTGGTGGCAGTTTTAAACGCTCTAAGAGTTTTTTTCCAAAGTATAAAGTTCCAATATCAGCGGCAATAATTAAAAGACGCAATACGGTTACGGAGCCCAAAATGCTTTTTCCTGAGAATAAAGCAGCAATATAAAAACACAACTGATTTATAGGTGGATAATTAGTAAAGTGAGACGAACTCAAAGCTCCCATGCCATTATATAATTCTTGCGCTTCAAACACTGGAAACTTACCGTTGTTTATAAACGAATCTGGTGTATATAAATAAGGATTAAAGCCTTCAAATAGCATCCGTCCATCCCAAATAAACCGATAAAAATCTTGTGATAAGTTCGGAATAGCAAAAATGAAAATAGCACGACTGATAAAGGCAATTAGTGTTAGTAACTTAAAATTGTCCTGAGCATATTTCTTCCCGATAACTATCGGGATTAAAAGAAAAATTAACCACAACAAACTATAGGTGAGAACGAGTGTTTTATAATCGGTTCTAATCATCTGGTATGCAAAAAACCAATAGAGAATAGCACTCAATAAAACGAGTAGTATTAAGAATTTGTTTTTAATGAAAAATGCGAGATGGAACATAAATTTAAATGGATATAAATAAATCGTTTAAACTAATGTCATTAGAAACCAAATCAATTTTATGCATATTATCTGTGATGCCATAAGTACTTACCATAACTAAAAAGAGTTGTTTTTTTGTTTTTGTGGCTTCTTTAAAACCTGTAAGTTTTTGTCGTAAGGTTTGAGCATAACTTTTAGTAATGGTGAATTCTGAGGCATAAAATTTCATTTCGCAAACAGAAATCACTTGGTCGCTTCGGTCAATAAGCATATCTATTTGAAATCCAGAACTCTCATCATCAGCTTTTTTTAAATAGCTCGATGTTTCACTATATATACCGGAAATGCCTAGCGCTTTTTTTAGTTCATTATCATGTTGCAGACATAAACTTTCAAAGGCATAACCTGTCCAGCTTTTCCAAGCCTGACTTTGCGATAGTGCCATCCAAGACGTGTGTCGTTTCCCTTTAATAAATTTTAGATAGAATAAGGAATACGCATCTGATAAACGGTATAAGGTGTCTTTTTTCTTGTTTTCGAAGGGAAGATAAGACGTTATAAATCCTGAAGTTTCCAGTTCTTCTAATAATTTTGAAAACGTACCACCATCTTTCAGTTGGCTTAATTTCAAAATATCTTGACGCGACAAGCCTTTCCATTTTTTGGCAAGGCAAGTCACAATATGTATATGATTATCCGCATTTTTAAAAAGTGCGGCATACAAATTTGAAAATTCATTTTTTAGTAATCCGTGATTTTGAAAGCACATGTTATCAATGTTTTGTGCTGCGCTTAAACCAGATTGTATGCCTTTGAGATAATGAGGGATGCCACCCATTACCATATAGATTTGTGTAATTTGGTAGCGGCTTAATTTTATAGCTCTACTGATGAGGTAAGCTTCCGTTTCTTTTAGTGAAAATTGCTGCAGTTTAATAAGTTTTGTAATCCGATTGTGCAAGCCACCTTTGTGATTCACAACATGGTCTATCATCCAGCTTGCTGCTGAGCCACAAATAACAATTATTATGGGCTGTTTGCTCGCCCAATTATTCCAGAAATGAGCAAAAGCCTGCAAAAACCCAGAGCGTTGTGAGGCTAGCCAAGGCAATTCGTCAAAAAATAAGACGGTTTTTTTAGATGATGGTAACTGTTCTAAATAAATTTTTAGTTGTGTAAAAGCGTCAGGCCAAGAGCTTGGCGTTTGTAATGGTATTGGTGATTTTGAGTAATCGGTGAGTTGTGTAGAAAAATTTTGAAGCTGTTGGTTTAAATGAGCATCTTGGATACCTGTAATTTCAAATTGTAAATGTGCTTTATAGGTTTCACGGATGAGGTAGGTTTTTCCAATACGTCGTCTCCCAATAAGAGCCAGTAGTTCTGCTTCTTTACTCTGAAGTAAATTATGCATTATTTGGCGTTCTTTTTCTCTACCAACCATAAGTCTATTGTTTTAATACTTAGCGGAATGAAACAAATATAAGTATTTTTCGCTACATATAAAATATATACTCAGCGGAAAGTATCCTTAATTATAGTGTTTACGCTAAGTATAGTAGAAGTGTGTTTCAAATCAATGAACAGTGAGGCGGAAAAAAAAGAGTATTAACAACGTAAAAAATTAAACCTTAGAACTTAAAGATTTAAAAAAGACATACCCAAAACCAATAAATAGCATAAGGTGGAACGGAAACAAACCAAAGTCGCCTCCTTGGTCACCAACCACAAAGGCACTGTACATACCAAAACCAAAATAGAGCATTAGGATGCCTTCAATAATAACATTAGACGATATGTTTTTACGCAAGTATTTATTGTTCTTAAAATTGTCTTTATACTTACTGATATTAAATTTTGGTGTACGGATAAAATCACTGCGTTTACCTGCATGTCCTTCGAGCACTGCAATAGAGTTGTGCAGCGAAAAACCCATCGCAATAGAGAAAAAAGTAAAAAACATGCCAACATAGCCAAAGAACTTTTTAAAGCCACTACCATAGATGCTTTTGTACATAAACCAATAGCACACAAAGAAGATGATGGTGCTCATTACAAAGAAGCTCATAATATAAAAATAGTTACGTAAATGTGCATACTCATTTTTTATATAAAGCATCGGTATACTTAAAACAGCAACGGTAAAAATGCTTAAAAACATGGTGCTGTTGAGTAAGTGAAGTAAGCCATGTATTTTGGTTTTTGCCGAAATATGATCTGACGTTACAACGCGTTTAAACATTTTTCTAAAGTTCTCCGCACCTCCTTTATTCCAACGAAATTGTTGCGAACGTGCTGCACTAATGACGATAGGCAATTCGGCAGGAGTTTCAACATCTTCTAAATATTTGAATTCCCAATTTTTAAGTTGTGCTCTATAGCTTAAATCTAAATCTTCGGTAAGTGTATCTCCTTCCCAATTGCCAGCATCGAGAATGCATGTTTTTCGCCACACACCAGCAGTACCATTAAAGTTGATAAAATGGCCTTTACTGTTTCTACCGACTTGCTCTAAAGTGAAATGTGCATCTAAGGCAAAAGCTTGAATTTTAGTCAGTAATGAATAATCACGATTAATGTGTCCCCAACGTGTCTGTACAACGCCTATTTTTTCGTTCTTAAAATATGGGATGGTACGTTTTAGCCAATTCGACTGTGGTAAAAAATCAGCATCAAAAATGGCTATAAATTCTCCTTTAGCAATTTCTAAACCTTCTTTAAGCGCACCAGCTTTAAAACCACTTCTGTCTGTTCTGGTAATATGCGTTATGTCTAAACCAGCTTCAAATAATTGTGCGATATGTGCTTTTGTTGTGGCAACGGTTTCATCTGTAGAATCATCTAAAACTTGAATTTCTAATTTATCTTTTGGGTATTCTAAAAGTGCAATATTGTCTAACAAGCGCTCCATGACATACATTTCATTAAACACAGGAAGCTGAATAGTCACTAGAGGAATCTCAGCTGGATTTGAAAAATCGAAAGTCTCACAATCGTTACGTTTCTTTTTTGACGAGAGGTAATTATAAAGCAAATTCAATTGCGCTAAAGCATACATAAAAATGAGTACGATGGCAATCGTGTAGATAATGATTATGGTATATTGAAGATAAATCACTTAAAACTGTATTTAAAAATCCATGCAAGAATTTTTACGCCAGCAAATATAGCACCTTTTACGGTTCCTGAAACTTTTGAGACACCTATTCTATTTCTATAATTTACAGGAATTTCGCGATAACTTAACTTCTGCTTCAAGACTTTAAGTTGCATTTCAACCGTCCAGCCATAGGTTTTGTCTTCCATTTTTAAGTCTAAAAGCCTATCGTATTTTATAGCTCTAAAAGGCCCTAAATCTGTAAATGTTGAACGAAAGAATAATTTCATTAAGCTAGTAGCTAACCAATTTCCGAAAATTTGAGGCATGGTCATAGACCCTTCTTCTCGAAGTTCTTTTATACGTGCTCCAACTACAAAGTCGATATTTTCTTCTATAATAGGTTGTACAATTTTTGTCAGTTCTTCGGGATAATCGCTGTAATCTCCATCTAAAAAAACGACAATATCTGGTTTTTTGGATGGGTCGCTGTGCTTAGCGGAGTCGAAGTAAGTCGAAGCAATGTACTCCATGCCTTTTAAACAGGCAAAACCATAACCTTTTCGATGTTCAACTAAAACAGTAGCTCCAGCTTTTTTGGCATTAGCTTCCGTGTGATCTGTTGAATTATTGCTAATAACAATAATCTCATCTACAGTTTTAGGAATGTCTTTGATGACAAGAGGAATGGATGCTTCTTCGTTGTATGCAGGAATTATAACTACGATTTTGGTCATTAATATAGATCTGATAATTTATTTTCTTTCTTAAATGATTTTAAATCGGTCCATTCTTTTACTTTTTTTCCACGAGAATATTTTGAAGCTGATGTCAACGCTTCATCTTTGTAAATTAAACAATAGCCATTTTTTTGATTATTTTTAATTTGACATTTATGATTAACTAAACCATGACTGTCGTAAAAAATCCACCATTTGGTTTTTTTATCATTTTCAAAATGTCCTTCACTTTCTTTTAAGCCTTTCGCGTTATAAAGTTTCCAGTATTTAATCCTTATATTTTTTTTGTGATGTCCTTCAGATTTTAGATGACCATTGTCATAATAGGTTCTCCAATAGTTTATTCTTTTGCCATTTTCAATCCAACCAGCAGATTCTAACTTGCCATTATCAAAATAGTTTTTTTGATAGTGCTTTTGTCCGATTGCGAAATTACAAATAAGAAAAATAACAAATAGGAGTCGCATTATTTTTGATTTACCAAGTCCATGAGGTCAACATCGTTGCCTAATAAAATCTCTGTCGGATTAATTCGGCCTTTCATACTATCATTTTCTAATTTTAACACTCCTCTTGGGCAAACCGCAGAACAAATACCACAGCCCACACAACTTGAGCGCACAATGTTTTCACCTTTTTGAGCATAATGCCTAACATCAATTCCCATTTCGCAACTGTTAGAACAATTACCACAAGAAATACACTGACCACCATTAGTTGTTATTCTAAATTTAGAAAATAAACGTTGTTGAAATCCGAGAATTGCTGCCATTGGACAACCAAAACGGCACCATGAACGACTCCCTAAAATGGGGTAAAAACCTGTGCCAATAACACCAGAGAAGATTGAACCGATATAAATTCCATAGGCAGAACGTAACGCTCCAGCCTTTGCATAGAACACATGATCTGTTGTCCCTGTAAAATGAAGGATTAACAACAGCGCAATCGTCACAAAAAATCCGATGGCTCCGTATTTAGCATCTTTGCCAAATTCTTTTCCTTTAAAGTACATAACTCCTGCGAAAACTAGAGTTAAAAATCCAATAACTAAAGAAATAAAAATACCTCTTGTAAGCCAGAAATCATTACTGTCATACCCTAAATAGGTGTAAACCATTGCAGTGGTCATTACTACCGAGAACACAAGTACCAAGTGAATTAACCAACGCTCTATTTTCCAAGCAGACATTTTTTTCGATGATAAATGTCTAAATGAATCTCCTGCAGTTTCGGCTAAACCACCACAGCCACAGACCCATGAGCAGTACCAACGTTTACCATATTTATACGTTAAAATTGGTGAAATAACAAAAATGGTAATAATACCAAAAAGAATTAATCCCAGTCCAATATTTCCATTAGATAGAAACGCTTTTACAGACCATTCATCAAAAATGTAATAATTAAGTGGCCACATTGATTTGAGATCGTAATATGGTAAGTCGTTATTCATAACGTACATAAATTCGGGTATCAAAAAAGCGAAGCCTAATTGAAAAAACATCACAGAAACGGTACGTACTTGTTGGTAACGGTTATGTCTGTATTTAAGCATAAATTTATAACCAAACGCTAAAATAGCAAGCGTATAAAGTGTACCATAAACAAACCATTGACTTGCATTTCTGCCGCTTAACAATTGACTTAAAGGATCAAAAAGGCTTATTAAACCTGTGTTTTCTGCGCCATCAGTACCAAGTCCTAAATATTTTGGAAAAAAGTACAAGACAATATAAAAGGTTGTTAAAATAACTCCCACAACCCAGCCCCAAATACCACGAGACGAAATGGATTTAAACCACTGTCCGTCATTTTTTATACCTTCTAGTTTGTTTACATAAGCTTCTCGAGAGTAAACAATAATACCAACCGCAATTAAGCCAAGTGAAAGACTTAAAAATAGGCCTTCATTCGGAAAATTAGTATTAAAAAGCGCGAGGGTTAGTATAAAAAGACCAATGACACCGATAGCCAGAGCTATTTTTTGTTTGGTGGTAATGTCTAAGGCATCTGGTGTTGCTAAAGACATGCTGTGATTTAATTTATTGCTCATGTTGTTGTTGTTTTTATCCTGCAAGGTTTCAAAAACCTTGTAGGGATTGTTTTATGATAACGAACCAAGTGTTTACGACCTTCTAGATTCGAGTTGATTATTTTTTAGACCTTTCAGGTTTCCTTTGTTATCCGAAGCTTTAAGCGAAGGTTAAAAACCTGAAAGGTCTGGTACATAATTATACGCTTGTTAATTGTCTGTTATAAGCTGAGAGAATCTCACTTTCAAATTGCGTGTAAAACTCAGGGTCAAAATTAGCTTCAGAAAGATGGTTCATCACATAATCAACATCGCGTTTTTCTGTTAACCATTTGTCAAAAGTTTCGTGTCGCATTCTAATGCCAAAGGTATTGATGCCTAAAAATTCATTAGTGGCTTTATGATAAGCGACTGTGATGCATTTGGTGTCATCGTCATGTTTCCAGTGAAAATGTTGCTCGTATTCTGGTCTGCCGCGTTCAGCAAACACCCAACCATAGGTTTGGTATTCAATATCTAAAAACTTTGCTGAATTAAACCAATGGCCTGGTTTGTATGCCATTCGGTTGCCGCAAATGGTTTGCGCTAAAGTTTCACCCATCATACGTCCTGTGTACCAAACCGCTTCAATAGTTCTGCGGTTTCCAATGGGCTCATGTTGTTCTGCACAATCACCAATGGCATACACATCCGGAATGTTCGTTTCTAGAAAACGATTCACTTTAACACCACGACCCGTCTCAATGTCTGAATCTTTTATAAAATCAATATTTGGCGTGACTCCTGCCGTTAAACCAACCACATTACATGCTAATTCTTCGCCAGTTTCCTCAATGATCACAGATTTTACCTTGCCGTTTTCGTCTGATTTTATTTCTTTCAAATTGGTAGACAATCGTAAATCGATATGGTGATTTTTAATATGTCTATTAATCATTTCACTTTCGCCTTCTGGTAATACGCCATTCCAAAAACTAGATTCACGCACTAAAAAGGTGACCGGAATACTTCTAGAATTCAACATTTCTGCTAATTCAATGCCTATTAATCCACCACCAACAATAACAGCGCGTTTACAGACGTCTTTATTAGGCGCTTGTTTTTCTAAGTTGTCTAAATCTTGTTTATGGTACATGCCCATTACGCCTTCTAAATCTTGTCCTGGCCAACCAAATTTATTAGGCTTGCTTCCTGTGGCAATAACTAATTTATCATATTTAAGTGTATCGCCTTCTGCAAAATGAAGTGTTTTTGATGCAGTGTCAACAGTTTTTACATACCCTTTTTTAAGGTCGATACGGTTTTTTTTCCAAAACCAGTTTTCGTAAGGTTGGGTGTGTTCAAACTTCATATGTCCCATATACACGTACATTAAGGCGGTACGTGAGAAGAAATAATCAGTCTCAGCAGAGACAATGGTGATTTTTTTATCGGATAATTTTCGGATGTGTCTGGCGAGTGTAACTCCAGAAATTCCGTTACCTATAATAACGACATGTTCCATAGTGATTTTGATGGTTAGTTAGTGCTTGGTCGGTACTAAAGATAGAAACTTAATTCTAATTTTTAATTTAGAAAGAATTTAAATTAAAAAAGAGTGTAAGGTTTTATCGTACAGTGAGACGTTCAGTTTTTTTTAAAGTTTTTGTAAGTCACTGATTTTATGTGCGACAGAAGAGCCATCAACTAGATAAAGTCAATTCAAATATTATGAAATTATATACTTTTTTATTCGCACTCTCTTTAACGATTACTATGAGTGCACAGAATTTAGAGACCTTCTTGTCAAAGACCAATACTTTTATGAATCAACATGTTAAAGACGGAAAGGTCGCATACGCGGTTATTCATAAAAATCAAACCGAATTAAATGATATTTTAGAAATTGGAGAAGGTATTTCTATACAAAAATCAGATGTTAATAACTACCAAGCCTTTTGGATTAACGCTTATAACATTGCTGTAATTAAGGGTGTTATTGACAATTACCCGACAAAATCTCCCTTAGATAATAAAGGATTTTTCGATAAGACTACTTATAATTTAGGTGGTAAAACTATTACACTAAACGATATTGAACATAAGTTGCTAAGAGGGAATTTTAAAGATGCACGCTTTCATTTTGTGCTCGTTTGTGGTGCTATTGGTTGTCCGCCTTTAATTGATAAAGCGTACATGCCAAATACCTTAGATGCGCAATTAGAGGAACAAACTAAAATTGCTATTAATGGTAGTTTCTTAAAAGTGAATGCCAAAAAGAAAAAAGTAGAAGCCTCTAAAATCATGGAATGGTACAAAGAAGATTTTACTATGAACGGCACCACAGAAATAGATTTTATAAATGCTTACAGAACAGAAAAAATTCCTGAGAACGCAAAATTGAGTTATTTCGAATACAATTGGAATTTAAACAAACAGTAAAATCCTTTTAAAGAAAAGGATCTCAAATTAGATCAAACCAAACAAAAAAAGCAATGATAAAAAAAGTAAGCGTTTTAGTAATGGCAATGGTGATGTCATTAATCGGATTTTCACAAGAAGATGACGAACAAGAAAAAAGTGTCATCCAAGAATACACGCCATCTAAATTATTGAATAAAGGGCAATGGGATATTAAGTGGTTTAATAACCTTTATACCGAAACGTCCGATTTATTTGGCCCTAATGGCGATAAACGAGATATTCCTAGGAATACATTTTTCACGTCAAGTGTTGATATTTTCACAGGAATCTCGGATAATAATAATTTCAATGTTGGTCTTTTACTAGAGTTTCGCTCTAATGTTGAATCAAACGCATTAAACGAGAGAGGTGCCCTTGATGTGTTTTCATTTGATGGAGAGCGTGGTTCAGCGCGTTCTGGATTTACCTCATTTGCTCCCGCTATTAAGTTTAATCCTATTAAGTCTGTGAGCAATTTTACTATACAAACGGCATTTCATATTCCATTAATTGATAATGAATCGGAAGATCCAGTTTTTGATCCAAATGGTAATGAAATTAATGGAGGTGTATTTTTAGACCAAGACGGTTTCATTTTTCAAAACCGTTTTTTTTATGATTACAGTTTTGCAGGAGGCGATTGGCAATTATTTACAGAGTTGAATACAGAATATAATTTTGGTGAGCAGGCTAGTTTTGCTTACAACAGCTTGCGATTAACGCCTGGTGTATTTTTAAGTTATTTTCCAACTTCTAAATTTACCGTATTAGGTTTAGTGCAACATTTACAGCTCATTTCGTTTGGAGGTAATGATGCTGGAAACAACGATTTTAGTCAAGATGCAACGATTCTTGGTGGTGGTGCCAAATACCAATTAACGGACGAGTTAAACGTTGAATTTTTATATTCCAATTTTGTAAGAGGTACGGATACAGGTTTAGGACAAACATTTAATATAGGATTAAGAGCATTATTTTAAAGGATATCTCTAAATTAGTCACTTAATATAATTCTATGACTAATTTTAAGTGGTTGTTGTTCTGTTTGGTCTTAACATCCTGTTCTGCCCAAGAAGAGAAAATAAATGGTGTCAGTTTCGTAGCTTCAAGAGATGTTATTGACGAAACGCATGTCAATCCTGTGGTTGCAGTCAATGCAAATTATGCTGCAGTAATGCCTTTTGGGTTTATAAAAAATTTAGACCATCCTGAGATTATTCATAATACGGATAGGCAATGGTTTGGAGAAACCAGAGCTGGTGCTAAGCAGTATATTGAAGAACTTCGGAAGAAGAACATCAAAATAATGATAAAACCACAGATTTGGGTCTGGAAAGGTGAGTTTACAGGAGACATAATGATGACGTCTGAAGACAGTTGGAAAGAACTCGAAGACTCCTATTCTAGTTTTATTTTAGAATATGCAGCCTTAGCAGAAGAACTCAATGTCGCCATTTTGTGCATTGGTACTGAGCTTGAGTTATTTATAAAATACAGACCAGAATATTGGTTTCGTTTAATTGAAAACATAAGACGTACATACGACGGTAAATTAACGTATGCGGCAAATTGGGACGAGTTTAGACGCACACCATTTTGGGAGAAACTCGATTTTGTGGGTATCGATGCTTATTTTCCTGTAAGTGATGAAAAAACACCAACGGTTGAAGCGTGTTTAGAAGGTTGGAAAACACATAAACCCATCATTGAAAAATTATCAAAAACGGTAAATAAGCCTATTTTATTTACGGAATATGGCTATCGAAGCGTTGATTTTTCGGGAAAAGCACCTTGGATTTATGACCGAAATATGGGAGACGTGAATTTACAAGCACAAGTCAATACTACAACAGCACTCTATGACACCTTTTGGAAAGAAGATTGGTTTGCAGGTGGTTTTATTTGGAAATGGTTTCATAAACACGACGAAGTTGGTGGCGCAGACAATCCTATGTTTACTCCGCAAAATAAACCTGTTGAAGCGGTAATTAAAACGTATTATACAAGAAAAAAATAAAAATTCAAGAATTTATTGGTAAGGAGATTTAAGCTTAACGACTAAGTAAATTATTAGCTAGCACATGAAACAGCTTTTGTTTTTATTTTTTTTAGTAGCGTTACTAGGTAATGCGCAACAAAACACTGTGGCCGATTTGTCCATTCAGGGCAACAAAAAATTAAAATCTTCATTTGTAAAAAAGATCACACTTGTAAAATCAGGAGTGGCATTAGATTCTGCTGTGATTGAAGAAGATATGAAATTGTTAAAACGCTTGCCTTCCATTGCGCATGCTTATTATCAAGTATTTCCAGCAGAAGCACCCAACGCGTATAATGTCTTTTACAATATTGTAGAGAATTTCACCATTATTCCTTCAGCAAATGTATATACCACAATTGATGATGAATTTGCTTACCGTTTAGGTGTGTACGAATTTAATTTGTTCGGACAAAATATCATACTTGGTGGTTTTTATCAAAAAGATATCTTCGATTCTTATGCACTTAATTTTAGAGCCCCTTTTTTGTTTTCGCGTAAATTGGGCATGGCTGTAAACTTTCAAAATTTAACCACTTTAGAGCCAGTCTTTTTTGATAATACTACTGCGGATTATCGCTATAATAATGAATCGATAGAAGTTTTAGGACTCTATCAAATCAATTTCACCAATCGAATTGAATTCGGGTTAAACTTCTTTACGGAAGATTATGCATACCAGTCGGGAGCTTTAAATCCTAACGTGCCTCAGGCTTTGGTTGTAGAAAAGTTACTCTATAAACTCATTTACGAATACAACAATCTGAATTATGATTATCAGTATGTGGAAGGGTTTCGCAGTATTTTTAATTTTCAATATGTACATTCTAGAGACGATAAAAAATTACCCGATTTTTTAATTGGCTGGAATGATTTTCAATACTTTAAACGCTTCGGAAAAAAAGGCAATTGGGCAAATCGCATGCGCATCGGCTTTGCGACTAATGATGACACACCTTTTGCACCATTTGCAGTAGATAATAATTTAAATATTAGAGGTGTTGGTTTCTTGATAGACCGAGGGACAGGTGCTATTGTTTTGAATACAGAATACAGACACACACTGTATGAAAAAGATTGGTTTAGCTTACAAGGCAATGCTTTTGTAGATGCTGGAAGCTGGAGAAATCCAGGCGGTGACTTAAGTGATTTTGCAGATTCCGATAATTTAAGAATCTATCCTGGTGTAGGGTTGCGTTTTATCCACAAAAAAATCTTTAATGCTACTTTTAGAGTAGATTATGGTGTAGGGATTACGCCAAATTCGACTCAAGGATTTGTGTTTGGTATTGGTCAGTATTTCTAGTGAGACCCAAAACAAACAAGAGCTGCGCTCGCAGTTTGTTTTGCTGGTCGAACTAATCCCGTTGAAGAACGGGATCTCATTGTACTTTCCACAAAACATTAATTGTAGTTCACATTTTCTAATGAAGAAGAGCTGTGCTCGCAGTTTGTTTTGCTGGTGGAACTAATCTCGTCTAAGAATGGGATTTCATTAATGTTTCAAGAATCTATGAGTAGTTCATTTATCGTTTAAAGGCAAATAGTGCTTTGCTAGGCGTAAGTTTTGCTAATCGAACTCGTCATCTCGAAGAAAGGATTCTGTTTATAACTTTATTTATAAATCGAAAGCTTTAATTTCGTAAAAACAGAAAGAAATATGCGAACATTTGCAATAGGAGACATTCATGGCGGACTGAAAGCTTTAATTCAACTTTTAAATGAACTTAAACTCACTAAAGATGATGAACTTATATTTTTAGGAGACTACGTTGATGGCTGGAGCGAATCTGCGCAAGTCATTCAGTTTTTAATTGAACTGTCTAAAACTAACAATTGCATCTTCATTAAAGGTAATCACGATTTGTGGTGCGAGCAGTGGTTAAGAACCGGAGATGCAAACCCAGTTTGGCTAGCGCATGGCGGAAAAGAAGCTGTTGAAAGTTACCAGACGTTTTCCAAAGAAGATAAAAAACAACATTTATACTTTTTTGATAATATGCAATTGTTCCATATCGATGCTAAAAACCGATTGTTTATTCATGCAGGATTTACTTCAATGCATGGTGTAGAAAAGGAAATCCTTAAAGAAAATTTCTATTTTGACAGAACCCTTTGGGAAATGGCTTTAACGATGGATAGGCGTATTGAAAAACAGTCCGAATTATACCCAAACCGACTAAAACATTATTCTGAAATCTACATTGGACACACACCAACCACGAACTATAGAATATTACAACCTATGAATGCGGTTAATGTTTGGAACGTTGATACGGGAGCAGCTTTTACAGGTCCATTATCTGCAATAGATTTAGAAACCAAAGAAATTTTTCAGACTGATCGTGTGATGGATTTATATCCAAACGAAATGGGAAGGAATAAAAAACACTAAAATAAAATACGATACTTAGCATTTTAGCGTTTAGTTATTTGAACAAAAAAATCAAATTAAAAGTCTAACACTTAGGCCGTTTTTATATATTTGCGGCTAATTTAAAAACAAAGCAATATGAAAATTTTAAAATTCGTTTTATTTACAGCAGCAATGCTAACTTTAGCATCTTGTGGAGATGATGATGTTGATGCACCTAGCGTAGTTGAGTTAAACTTTGCCAACTTTGCAGGAACCTATGAAATTACATTTTTAGAAGGTTCTGAAGTTATCACTACACAAGCATCTGATGGCAGTACAATCTTTCTTGAGTCTGAAACATTTTCGGCAGGTACTTTTGATGATGCTGTTTACACATTTGATGCTAATGGCAACTATACTGCATCAGGTGCTTATGTGCTTACTTTTGTAGAAACTATTGGCAGTCAGGCGCCTGTGTCGGATACAGAAATTGAGACTTTAGATGGAGAAGAAGGATCTTATTCATTAAATGCTACCAATAGAACTATAACATTTGGTTTTGGGTCGACTGAGGATGTGACGTTTTTTGATGGAAATAATGTAACTGTCACGGGTAGTGATGTAGAGGTTTTTGAAGGTGATACTTACACGACCACCAACGAAATCCGTCTGGTAAGAATAAATTAATCACTCGCAAAAGCGACTTTAAGTTAAAAGCTGTCAATTTTTTTGACAGCTTTTTTTGTTTAACGGATATGTCTATGATAATAAGCCAACAAATCCGCAGCCGAAGCACCAAACCATTTTTTTACATAAATCGTCCAAAAATGATATTGAACCTTCCAAACTCCATGTTTTTTATACAAACGTGCCGAGGTTTTAATCTTTTTATTGATAACCACAAACTGGTTTCGTGCGTAGAGTTCGTTAATTAAGATGTTGTCTTCGTAAATGATGTAATTTTCATCATAACCGCCAATTTCATTAAATAATACTCTTGTTATAAACTGACTTTGGTCACCACCTCTGCAAGCACGCCAAGAAAATTGCGTGAACCAACTCGCTAATTTTAGCCACCAATGCGCGCTGTCAAACTGCATTCTAAAGCAACCTGCTGAATTTCCTTTTTGGACTTCATTAATTATAAGTTGATTAAAGTTTTTTGGTGGAGAGGAATCAGCATGAAGAAAATATAAAATGTTGCCTTTGGCTTCTTTTGCGCCAAGATTCATTTGTTTTGCTCTGCCTTTTGGAGAATTAATAAAAAGTATTTTTGAGTGATTCTCCAATGCTGAACTTGATTCTGCGTTTCTTTCATTGCTTATTAACGTTATGTCTGGTCGAGTGCAGTCGAGACTTTTAGTTGATTTTGAATTCATATCAGACCTACTAGGTTTTTGAAACCGAGTAGGTCTCAAAATATCCAAAGTCCCATCAGTACTACCACCATCAACCACAATAATTTCAGCAAGAGTGTCAGTGTCAGTATTTGCAATGAGATGTTTCAATAAATCACCAATGATTTCAACTTCATTTAAAACAGGAATAATTATTGAAATTTGGTGTTTACTCATTCAAATCCCAATTGTAATCCATAAAACTTTTTTTTGCTTTATTAGAAATTGTAACACCCGAATACTGATTTATAAAATCAATTAAACTGCCATGGTCTTCAAAATCTTTTTTAAACCATTTAAAGATTTTAGAGATTTCAATAGTGTTTTCTGACAGTTTGTTTTTCGAGGTATCTGCTAAAAATTCTTTAGTAGCTTTAGTTAGCTGCGCTTCTAAATTTGCAGCCGTAAACGCTTCGTTCTGTAATTTAGGACAAGATATGGAAGCACAAACGATGGCGAAATGAATACGAGGTTCGTTCATATTGCGTAAAATTTTGTGTTCAATATCATTAAGGTTTTGCCAAGTATCACCAAATTGCCAAAGCCGTTGATCCCAAGGGTCTTTAATGTCTTTAATGCTTTTGGTTGGGTAATTTCTAAGAATTAAATCGATGGTAAGTGCGTTGTAGGCATTAATCCAGTAGGCGAGTTTGTCTTTTTTATCCCAGTCTTCTGTTGGAAGGTTGTGTTTTAAATCATCTATATAAACTTGTAATTCTAGAGGGTTATGTTTAAAAGCTTTGTAGTCGACATTCCCATTTTTAGAAACGTTTTTCGAAAGTAAGATATTCCATCTGTTGTGATTGAACTCTTCTGGATAATAATGATCTGTAATTTTTACCTCCTCTAATTTAGGTGGTTTGGGTGGTTCTGGAACATTAGTTTTATCGTTGTTTGGTGTGTCTAGTACGGATGGAATTTCAACTATGTCTTTCACGTCAGTTACAGTAGCAACTTCTCTTACTGGTTCAGGTTGTGGTTCAATAGCTTTTTTTGTTCCAGAACATGAGAAAACAAATAAGCTTAATATTAAAATTGATACGTATTTCATGTTGGTTAAGAATTATGAGATGCTTCGCTTTGCTCTGAACGACAAATTACTTTTTTAATGGATACAATTCCTGACTCAAAAAATCTTTTGGAAATGTTTCATCACCTTCAAAACCCAATTCAATATCTCTACCATCGTGTGGTATATGAGCCGTTTTAAAAATATAATCCCAAATACTCAATGTTAGTCCGTAGTTAACACCATAACTTACATCGTTTGGTAATGTTTTGGCGTGATGCCAAATATGCATTTTCGGATTGTTAAAAATGTACTTTAAAATGCCATAATCCCAACCTAAATTAGCATGATTTAAGTGACCAACAGCAATGCTAAAAAAGTAAACAATAGCAACATCTTGCGAACTATAATTTGCAATAATAGCCAAAGGAATATATCGGATAGAATTATAAACTACAGGTTCCATCCAATGGTAACGTAAGTGCGCAGCAAAGCCCATTTGTTTCACTGAGTGGTGGACTTTGTGAAAATTCCAAAGCCAAGGCACACGATGCAGCAAGCGATGAGTATTCCATTGCACAAAGTCATTCACTAAAAAGAAAATTAATAAACCTAACCATTTTGGTAAATCGGTGGAATCAAATAATTGAAAGCTAGCTAACGATAATCCAATAACCGACAAACCATCATTAAAGAATTCTGCAACCGTATTTGACAACGCGATAAGTATAATGAGGTTAAGAATAAAGAAATTGAAAAACATATAAAACGTGTCTAACCAAAAATCTTTTCTAAATAACCCTTGTTTTTTTCGCCATGGAAATGCAATTTCAAGCAGCCAAACCACTATTGAAATTATTATAAGACCATAGAAGTAGTTATCCCAATGACTAAGGTCAATGAGCTCGTGTTTGAGATAATTCCAATATCCCGAATATGAGTTTTTTATGATGTTTATGTATTTTTCCATGTAACTTCCTGCGAAGGCAGGAATCTTTTTTAGTTCTATAAACTTTTTATCAATTCTTTAAATAATACAATCATATCAGGCTCAGCCTTACCAGCCATAGCAATAATTTCAGAAATATCAACAGGTTTTAAATCATCTGGATTACACTCATCAGTTAAAACAGAAACAGCAGCAGCTTTTAAACCCAAATGATTAGCAACAATAATTTCAGGTACGGTACTCATCCCAACCGCATCTGCGCCAATAATTTTTAGCATTCGGTATTCAGCTCGTGTTTCAAGCTGAGGACCAACCACACTAGCATAGACACCTTTATGTAATATGATGTTGTTTTGTTCGGCAATGCTTTCAAATTTTGAATTGATGCCAGCATCATATGGTGCGCTCATATCTGTAAAGCGTTCTCCTAATTCTGAAACTCCTTTAAAGGCCAAAGGTGAACCTCCTTGTAAATTAATATGATCGTCAATAAGCATTAATTCTCCTTTTTTGAAGTTGAGATTTATCGCTCCGGAAGCATTTGAAACTAACAAGGTGTTAATACCTAACTTCTCCATAATTCGTACAGGAAATGTGACATCTTGTAATGAATATCCTTCATAAACATGAAATCTTCCTTGCATCACCACTACTTTTTTTCCAGCTAATAAACCATAGATAAGTTTACCCTTATGAAACTCAACAGTTGCTGTAGGAAAATTGGGAATATGGTTATAACTCGCTTCGGCTAGTATATCAACGTCATCAATAAGTTGTCCTAAACCAGTGCCTAAAATGATGCCGACTTCTGGTTGGTCAAAACCTTTATTTTGAAGGTACTCTGTGCTTTCTATTATCAATTTAATCATTGAGTTGCTGTATTTTTTCTTGTAATTTTAGATTCGATTTATAAAAATCGGACGCAATTAAATCTTCGTAAGTGTCAATATCGTTTAGTGTACTAAGTAAATAAAATTTAATATTTTTACTTGACAATTCTAACATGGTTGTTACTAACAAATCAGGCTGACTCCAAGGTTTATTTGTGAAAATTGAAGCTTCGAGTTGAGACATGCCAACCAAATAATAACCACCATCTTCAGCTGGTCCGAAAACCACCTTTTCAGTTTCTAAAGCTTTCAAGCCATTCATTATATGTTTTGCATTAATATCTGGTAAATCAGAGCCGATGAGTACAATGTTTTCATAGCCATCTCTAAAACCATCTTGAAAAGCATTCAACATACGTTCACCTAAATCTGAACCAGATTGCACCGTTTTAAATTCATTTTTCCATTTGGAATCTACCACAGCGTTAGAAAAGTAAATACGTTTATCAACCTCTAAGGTTTCAGTTGCTTTTTCTGTAATTTTCACCAATTCGGAATACACTTCAAAAGCACCAACATCTCCAATAGTTTTAGCAAGTCTGGTTTTTACAGTACCCAGTTTAATGTTCTTTACAAAAACAATTACAAGTGATTTAGTCATATATCTTAATGCCTTTTAGTAGCCATTTACTCCAATCTTTAGAGAAGGCATGTACGTTATCAGTTTCTTTTTCTTCGGAATCAAAAACAGGAAAATCCTTATTTTTCCATTCAAAAATACCACCAAATAAATTATAAACATTGGTGTAACCTGCTTTTTTAAGCTGTTCAGCAATGTCTTCTGATCGGATGCCAAGCGAGCAATACACAATAATGGTTTGTGACGTGTCTGGCAGTGCTTCTGTAACGGTTGCTAAATTGAAATGATCATAACCGACGTGAATAGCATCTTCTAAATGACTGACATTGAATTCATTTAATTCTCTAGAATCCAAAAGAATAGCATCAGTTTTAGGCATGGCCAATTCTTCAACAGACATATAAGGCACAGATTCTGTGTTAAATTTCTTTAAGAGCTTTTTTATAGATTTTTGGCTGTGACCAAATGTGCTTAATAGCACAAAAGAGACTATAAATAATCGTTTCATTGTCGTTTAGTATAATTTACAGGTTTAACCTTACAGTTGTATCCGTTTTCCCTGTAATTTTTGTTCTGTTTCTGGTAAAATCTCCATGTTATCCCAAAGACCAGATACGATGGTTTTGGCATACGACTCAGGCAATAATCCATTTTGCATGAGTTGATGAGTTTCCTTATGATTGTAAGATAAGGTTCTAAATTCAAAATTAAAAGTGTCAGATGCATCATTTAGTATCGCATACCAAACATCTGTATTGCCATCGTTGGCAGGCATCCCAATAACGCCAGAATTTAACCAAAGCTGATCCTCGTTTTCATGATAAAACGGCAAGCCACAATGACCAGCAATGATGACCTCACTTTGTAACGCATCAAAATTAGGCTGTTTAATGTTCCAATGGGTTGATTTAAATACGAATTCAGAAATACCGAGATAAGAGCCATGCACCACTGCAATAGCTTTACCTCCAAAGGTGAATTTGATGTGGTCTGGAAGTGTTTGAAGATAATTTAATGAATCTTGCGATAATTTACTTTTCGCATAAGGATACCATTGTTGCGAAAAATTGTCGCATCGAGAGCCTTCTCTAAAATCGCAACCACAATCATCTGCATTATCACGTAATTGCAGCTCTACATTACCAATAATACTTTTGGGATTCCAGTTTTTGAAGGTTTGCAGCGTTTCTTCAGGTTGTGCACAATACCCAATAATGTCGCCAGTACAAATACAATTTTCAGCAGGAATACCTTCAGATGTAGCGATAGCTATTAAAGCTTCTAAAGCTTGAAGATTACTGTAAACACCTCCAAAGAGTAGAACTTTACCTGTTAATTTTCCTATGTTTTGAATCTGTTTATTCATGTTTAATCTTTTTAACCTTAGGTTTTTTGTTGACTGATCGAAGTCGAAGTCAAAACTTAAAAAGGTCTAGTTACGTTTTTAGTTTCAACAATTTCGGAATAAAATATAAAATAAAACAACTCAAAATTCCCCAAATATTAACCCAAAGCAAGCTTGCATATTTTCCTGTTGTAAACATCAGTGCTTCCGGAAAACTATCAAAGACCAGCATAAATCCAAAAATTAAGCCGCAAATAATAGACAAATAGAAGCTGAGTTTTGGCACGTTTAAATTCCAAAAGACAAAGATAGGTGTTAAGCCAATAACCATAGTTCCTGAAATTGTGGTTGCGGATAATATTTCGGCATTAAAAAATACAGGAAGCGTACCTAATATTGCAATAACAGCCATTGAAAGCCGACCAAAAGACAGACTTTTTCCTAATTTTAAATCCACAGCTAATAATTTTGAAAATGATGAAAATGTGGAATCTAAGGTTGATGCTGCTGAGGTAATCATAATAAAATTAATGACTAATAAAATAACGACTCCAAAAGCTTTGCCAACTTCGACGGCTGCTTGGCCTTTAAAACCTTGGGTTTGTGCATAGACACCAATGACACTAAAAAGTACAATACAAATGGCACCTAATAGACTTGCCCAAAGGAAACTTTTACGCGTCACTTTTGGGGAACTTATAAAGGCTCTGTCGGTTAAAACGGGATCATGAAACGGATAACTAAACGATTGAATAATGGCTGCAAAGAACAAATTTAAACCTAATTCAAAGCTCCACGTTCCAGAAGTGATGACGTCATTGGCACTAAAATTTTCAATAGAAAAAATCTGCCATAAAATAACAATCAATAAAACTGAGAATAATACCATCTGAATCACATCTGTAAATATAGAACTACTTAATCCACCTTTAATAGCGTATGCTAAGGTCAAAACCGTAAAGACGCTAATTGCCCAATAGTAATTTGAACTGCCCATTTCGCCAAAGTAACTTCCAATAACCATGGTATTACTCCAAACTTCATTAAAGAGTCGGATGGCAATTAAAATTGAAAAGATAGCCATGGCAGGTTTCCCAAATTTGGAAGTCAGAAAATGGTGAATACTTTTAAATCCACCTTTAGTCCGCATTTTGTAAATAACAAGTCCAGCAACAGCAAACGATACATAATAACCAGCATAAGCAACACCACCAACAATACCAAAATCTAAACCTAGATTGGCAGCATTGGTAATACTCTTTGCAAAAATCCAAGAAATAATAAGACTACCAGTAAGTACCATGGTATTTGGTGCTTTCCGTTTATGGACCGCCTTAAAAAATTCGTCTGTGGTTTTAGCTAATGGTGATAATAGGAACAAGATTAAACTTGAGCCAATTACCAAAACCCATTGCCAAAATTCTATATTCATTTCATCTTAGTTGTTGAGACCTCACAGGTTTTCAAAACCTGAGAGGTCTTTGTTTTAATGTTTTTTTAACCAACCATTTTCTGCAATAGTTTCCTTCCCTCTGGGAAGGCTAGGATGGGCTTTTTTCTATTCATTCCACCAAACCCTTACATTAATACTATTATTATCCGTTGCAGATGCTGCGACACTATAATTTTCAAAATTCAAAGCTTCTTCTTCGGCTGGATAAGGCAATCGTACTGGAATTAAATCAGCATTTAAACTAGCTGAAATGGTGCGCAATTCAGGAAACCCGGTTCTGTTGAATTCCACCCAACCTTCATAACCATTAATCGTATTCGCAATCCATTTTTGTGTTATAATTTGTTGAAGTGGTGTGGTGCCAATGGCATTATATGCTGCATTTCCTGATAAATAATCGGCTGGTAAAGCTGTATTCCAATAGTCAAAAGCGAGTGCCACTCCTGTGTTATAAAGTTGCTGTCCATCTGCATTAATTAAATTCTTTGCAGCTGCTTCGGCTAGCGCAAAATGCACTTCCCAAGCGGTGATAAAATTAGCATCTAACGTTGAGGTATCTTCTCTAAAAGCTTCGCCTGCTAAAGAATAATCAGCTAAGGCAATTGATGTTTGCGAGGCGTCAATACCATTTAAAAGACCATTAAATCCGTTGGCATCTGAATTCGAAAACGGTCTGAAAAATGTAGAAATCCGAGTGTCATTTAAATTAACTAAAATGTCTTCCATGGTTTCTGAAAGCACAAAATTATTGAAATCGCCAATACGTAATTGCGCTAATCTAAAACTATTTGGGTCTGAATTTGTAAAGTTGAAAATGGCATTTTCACTATTGGTTTGCATGTAGTTACCAGCATCAAAAAGCATTTGTAATTCTGCTGAAACATCAATTTTATTAGAAATACGCACCAAATGTTTAATTTTTAGTGAATTTGCAAAACGCACCCAAGCCTCTAAATCTCTATCGAATAAAATATCACCTTCCAAAGGAATGACATCAGAATAGTTTTCAATCGCAGCGATGCCTTTATCTAAATTATCGAGAATCCCATTTTCGTTTAGGTAAATGTCTTCTTGTAAATCGTAAGCAGGTGTTACGGTACCTTCAACACCATTAAAAGCTTCAAAATAAGGGACGTCTCCAAAAAGATCGGTTAATCCTGCAGCCATGTAGGCTTTCATAATTAAAGCAGGCCCTTCATAAACGGCAAAAGTTTCAGTCGTTCTGGCTTGATTCAGAATAATTTCATTATCTCTAAGATTGGTGTAAAATACAGGCCAAGGATTGCCACCTAATTGTGGCGATTTTAAGGCATGCCTGTCAAATAGATTAAAGTCTAAAGCCGTTCTGTGTTGCGCTAGTAAATCGCCAGCCACGAAACCTTCGTAACTCATGTTTTCGCCATAATCGTAAATAACTTGTCGTAATAATAAACTTGGTTGTACAGCACTTGGTGCATTCGGATTGGTGTTAATAGCTTCGAAATCTTTGGTGCAGCTTGTTGAAAATAGCAAGGCTAAAATCGCAAGTGACCAACCTGTAAGGCTTCTAATTTCTATTTGCTTCGGTACTGACAGGTTTTGTCCTATTAGCATGTAGTATCTCATATTTATATTTCTTTTCTAGACCTAGCAGGTTTTAAAAACCTGCTAGGTCTCCTTATGATGTTAAAAATTAAACCCAGCCTTAAAGCCAATACTTCGTGTTGTGGCATAACTCATGTCTTCCACACCACTTATAAAACCATTACCTTGTACTGCCAGTTGTTCTGGATCGAAATGCGGATTTTCAGTAATGGCAAATAAATTATTTCCTATAATAGAAAGGCTTAAATCTGCGCCTTCTTTTAAACCTAAAAACCCATCTTTAATCGTAAAGGTGTAGCCTAGAGAAAACTGACGTAACTTTAAAAAAGACGCATCATAAATATTATTTTCTTCATGGTTTCTGTCGTAAAACTGTCGGTAATAACTTTCTGCTGAAACCGAAACGGTGTTGGGTTGTCCAGTATTTATATTTACTCCTTGTGCAATAATGCCATTTTCTGGTCGGTTGGCAGTTTCGGCTAGTTGACCGCCAACATTTCCTAAAGCACGTGTTCTCGAAACCACTTCTCCGCCTTGTCGCCAATCGAAAAGAAAACTCATATTCCAGCTTTTATAGTTGAAATTATTTGCCCAACCTAAGGTGAAATCTGGATTGAAATTCCCTAATTTTTGCAAATTATTATCGGCTATAAAACGGCCATTATCATCTATTCGAAAATCACCATTTTCGTTACGTTGATAGCCTGTTCCGTAAATGTCACCCACACGACCTCCTTCTTCAACTTGAAACCAAACGGTTTGGTTGGCACTATCGTAAATACGACTGTAAGCGAGCGTCAGCCGACCATCGGCTTGCGGTAAATCTCTAATGACAGAACGGTTGGTGGCGAAATTAAATGTGGTATTCCAATTAAAATGATTGGTTTGTAAAGGTGTGATGCCTAAAACGATTTCAACACCTTGCGTATTCACTTCACCACCATTAACCACTTGCTGATTATAGCCTGAAGATATCGCTACTGGCAATGAAATAATCTGGTCTTCGGTACTATTGTTATAATAGGTAAAATCGAAGCGTAGGCGGTCTTTAAAGAATCGTAAATCGGTTCCGAATTCATAAGACGTGGTGCGTTCGGGTCGTAAATTAGCATTTGGAATAAAATTTTGGTCGCTAAACGTCGGCTGTCCATTAAAAGGGGTTTGGGCTACAAAAGCACTTGAGGTTTGGAAAGCGCCTGTGTCGTTTCCAACTTGTGCCACACTCGCTCTAAGTTTGGCAAAGGATATTATTTCTGGTAATTTGGTACTGTTTGATATAATAAAACTAGACGATACAGAAGGGTAGAAGAAAGACGTGCCACTAACCGAAAAAGGCGTGGCTAAGGCACTAGACCAGTCATTCCGACCTGTAATATCTAAAAATAAATAATCCTTGTAACCTAATTTTACAATACCATAGAATGAATTGATGCGTTTCTGACTTTCAAATTGAAAGACTTCAATGGGTGACGCTGCATTATTTAAATTAAAAATACCAGGCTGTGCTAAATTTACGGTTTGCGACTGCTTGGTCGCTGCATTTTGGTCTAATCTGTTTCCACCTAAAAACACATCTACCGAAAAATCTTCAAATTGATTTGTATAGTTGATTAAAAAATCGGTATTGACTTCTCTAAAGGTGACATCATGTTCCGCATAAGCGCCATTTCTAAAACGGTTACTACTAAAAGCACGACGCAATTGACGTTTTTCAGTACTAAAATCCATACCTGTTCTTAAAGTAAGGCTTAAGTTTTTGGTGACCTGTTGCTTTAAAGATAGGTTTCCAAAAACACGGTCTCTTACAAAGGCGTTGGTGTTTTCATTCAAAATAAAATACGGATTATCAAAAAAGGTATAGTTAAACGAATACTGCTGCGTACCTTCTAAACCTCGTTGCCAATACGATCTTAAATTATTAATATCTAAAGAACGTGGTCCCCAAGCCACTAATGAATAATTCACATTTTCACTGCCATAACCATTAGACGGTCGGTTGTCACTACTAGAATTGATATAGCTAAACGCTGAGTTAATTTCTGTTTTATCTGTAAGTTTAAAATTCAGTTTTGCTGAAATGGTTTGACGGTCTAAATTTACATTCGGAATAATAGACTCGCTGCGTAAATCTGTAAAAGACAAACGGTAATTGCCGCGTTCAAAACCATCAGAGATTGAAATGTTATTAATGGTTGTAATCCCAGTTTCATAAAAGTCCTTTAAGTTATTGGGATTAGACCTAAAAGGGGTTGCTGTAATTGGTAAGTTATCATACAATGCCGTATCACCACCACGAACAAAAGTACCGTTTGCTAAGGCCACAGGACTATCAAACTGCGGAATCAATAAACCAGTATCTAAACGTGGTCCCCAAGAATAGGTAATATTATCGCTTACTCCGCCTCCAAGTCCATCAACAAATTCAAACTGACCAGATTGTCCTTGACCATATTGGTTTTGAAAATCGGGCAATCTAAAAGCCGTATCTACAAATAGAGAAGAATTAAAACTAACGCCTAAGCCTTTTTTATGACTCCCGTTTTTTGTTTCAATAACAATTACTCCATTTGAAGCACGCGTGCCATAAAGTGCGGCAGCACTCGGACCTTTTAAAACCGTAACGGAAGCCACATCGTCTGGATTGACGTCCATGGCGCCATTTCCAAAATCAATTTCTTGAAATCCTGCTGCGGCTTCATTGGTAAAATTGAAAACGGTTTCGTTATTAATTGGTACACCATCGACGACAAATAATGGATTATTGTTTGAAAAAGAGGCTTCTCCTCTAATGGTAATTTTAGAAGACGACCCAACTCCAGTAGCACCTTGCGATATGTTAACGCCTGCCAACTTCCCTTGAAGGTTGTCTAAAAAGTTAACTGTTTTAACTTCGGTTAAGCTTTTAGATTTTATGGATTGTACGGCATAGCCCAATTCTTTGGTATCGCGTTTTAAGCCTAAAGCTGTAATAACAACTTCATCTAAAGCAGCAGAATCTTCAACCAAAGCAATGTTAATAATTGTTTTATTACCAACAGGAATTGTCTGGGTTTTAAAGCCCAAGAATGAAAATATGAGTGTTTCGGAAGCGGCATTTACAACAATGGTATAATTACCTTCTATATCTGTCGTAGTGCCTTTTCCTGTGCTGGTAGAGATATTTACAAAGGGTAAAATTTCATTGGTGTCAGCACTGGTTACAGTACCCGAAACCGTAATTTGAGCATGGCTATAGAAACAAAAACATAGCAACATACAGGTATAAATGTACTTCATAGATCGACCACGAAAGTGGCAATATTTAATAATAGGAATAATGAGGTGTGAAAAATCACAAGAATTCTAAATATGATCTAAACTAGGCGACCCTTTATTTTGCTGAAGTTTGAAGTGGATGCGATTTGAAAACGTCTGAACCGAAGTAGAAATACGATTCTCAATGTTTCGGATGTGAAG
The DNA here is from genome assembly GCF_045105575.1 of Winogradskyella sp. Lineage (GTDB taxonomy): Bacteria > Bacteroidota > Bacteroidia > Flavobacteriales > Flavobacteriaceae > Winogradskyella. The sequence continues at coordinate 34,411 of NZ_JBGCDQ010000009.1, forward strand.
GATTATTTTTTTAAGTTGAAACGAAAGCGGTTTGAAATGATTTAGAACTAATTCTATATCCGAATCGTTATCAATATCTGAAAGTGCTTCGAGATAATCTGTTTTGTGGTTGTTAGCTTTTAGGGTTTGCCTGAAAACGTATTGTAATTTTGAAGTTTGCCACGGAAGTGCTTCGAAATGCGGTTTGTTAAAATGTGCTTTTTTTAAACCCATTAAATAAAATCCACCATCGGTTGAAGACCCTAAAACAAAATCAGAAGATTGTAACTGGTTGGCTGCTTTTAAAATATGAGCTGCTTTTAGATGTGGTGTGTCATTTCCAACGGAAATAACTGTGTCGTAACCTTTTTTGTAAATGGCTTCAATGGCGTTTGAAAATCGTTGACCAAACGTTGTGCCTACTTGTTCATTTTCTGAATAGTGGTAATAAGGTAGACCTGTTTTTTCAACCGTTTTTAAGGTTTCAGAATTGAGTAAATCAAAAACAGCAACAGATTGAATTGATTTTGAAAGCAACTCTTTTTCTGCATTATTTGCAAATACTAATATGGCTATTTTACCTTGTTTCATATCGATTATCCGCTGAAGTGGATATTTCGTTTTATTTTTTTAGACCTCACAGGTTTTAAAAACCTGTGAGGTCTTAATAAAATCATCATGTTTTTAAATTATCCTGCAAGGTTTTAAAAACCTTGTAGGTATCAAAATATTGTTAAAACCTACAAGGAATCCTCATTCTTCGGGAATACCTTTTAAGATTAATTTTAGACCTTTCAGGTTTCCATTGTTAACCGTAGCTTTAGCGTAGGTTAAAAACCTGAAAGGTCTTCAGAGATTCCTGCTTTCGCAGGAATTTGGTTAAGCCACAACACCTTGGCAACTACTACCAGCACCAGCCGTACAACCATAACAATGCTGAGAAATGACAATGTTACGTCCTTCTAATAACTCTTGGTTGTATTCTGAAATATGTTTGGCTTTACTATTTACTGGTAATTCTAACATTTGATTAAAATCGCAATCAAACAAATAACCATCCCAACTTACTGAAAGTGTGTTGGTACACATTACGTTTGCCACAGCGGCTGGATTATAAGCTTCAACAAGTTGATACATATAATCTTCATAGTTTTCAGAAGCAATTAAATAATCTAAAAATCGTGCAATTGGTAAATTTGTAATCGCAAATAGATTATGAAACTGAATATTAAAATCTTCGAGCAAGGCTTTTTTGAAATCTTTTTCCATAGACGCTTGGTCGCCAGGTAAAAATGCACCTGATGGATTGTAAACTAGGTCTAGTTTTAAGTCGCTACCTGGCATACCATAACCACGTGCGTTAAGTTCTTGTAAGGCTTTTATAGACATGTCAAAAACACCTTCGCCACGTTGTTTGTCTGTTTTTCCACGCGTCCAGTGTGGCATAGAACTCACCACATGTATGTTGTGTTTTTTAAAGAAATCGGGTAAGTCGTGATACTTTTTGTTAGCACGAATAATGGTAAGGTTAGAGCGTACAATAAAATCTTTAACACCAATTTTTGTAGCTTCCTCTACAAACCATCTAAAAAGTGGATTCATTTCTGGCGCACCACCAGTTAAATCTAAAGTATGTGCTCCAGTAGATTTAATGACATTCAAGATTTGCTGCATGGTTTCTTGTGTCATTATTTCTTTGCGGTCTGGGCCAGCATCAACATGGCAATGCTCACAAACCTGATTGCACATGTAGCCGACATTGACTTGGAGTATTCCGAGCTTCTGTGCTTTTAATGGAAATTGACTTGTTTCAGAAATTTTATCTTTAAACGTCGGTAATTCTCCATTGGCAAAAATACCGTTTGAGAGTATTTCTAGTTGTTTATTGCTTTTTGCTAAATCGCTTCCAAGTTTTTTAAGGGACTTTGTTGCCATTAATTGTATTGTCTTATCTATTTACGATATTTATTTAGTGTTGGTTTTCCCCCTCTGGGGAAATTAAAAGGGGCTTCTTTACCCATCTAACTTATTTACTTTATTCATCATTTGTACTCCATGCACTAAAGTGGCACCACTTTTTATGGCAGCACCAACGTGTATGGCTTCCATCATTTCCTCTTTTGTCACTCCGCGTTGCAACGTATCTTTAGTGTATGCATCGATGCAATAAGGACATTGTTCGGTATGCGCAACAGCCAATGCTATGAGTGATTTTTCGCGAGCTGTGAGCGCTCCTTCTTCAAAAACTTTTCCGTAATAGTCAAAGAATTTAGTTCCTAATTCTTCACTCCATTCTGTTATTTTTCCGAATTTTCTTAAATCAGCGGCATCGTAATATGGCTTTGACATAGTGTAGCAATAGTTTTAATAAAAATTAATTTGTCGAAGATAACTCTTAAAGATTACAGAAAAACAAAAATAATTTTAAAATAAAAACTCAGGTCTAAGTCTGAGTTTTGATCATACTAATATAAAGAAAATTTCACTGAATTTTAATACATTCTTCCGCCAAATGGATTGTTGTTCCTTGCTTCAATCTCAGTTGCATTTAGTTCTGGTAGACCAATAGATCGTCGTTTCTTATTAACCGTATCTTTATTAACTTTTCCAGGGTGATATCCATAGATTGTTTCTCCATTTTCTCTTATGGATTTAAAATCTTCAAACATGGCCCAGAATGAAGGTTCTGCAGTTCCTGCTTTAATTTCATTATTAATCAAAGGTTTAAAATACTTCCATATCCAATTATCTTCACCATAACTTCCACGTTGATGCCATAAGAGAAGATGTGCTTCTTCTTGCCAGCCATGTTTTTTTGTAATAGCAATAAGTTCAACAATGTTTAAACTGTCGGTATGTCGCATAATTTTATTGTTGTACTCGTCATGCTCCTTACTCACCTCTGGCCAAAGTATATTTTTGTGCTTTTTTAGAGCGACCGTATCATTAGCTTTTTGTGCTGCTAAGTAACCATCAAAAGCTTCTTCTTGATCTTTTTTTGAAATCCCTAAATGATAGTCGCTCAGTTTTCTTGTAAATTGATCTCTATTGACTAATTTTTGAATCTTTACATAAGCAGTTAGATTTTTCTTTTTAGCAAAAAATAGATCTGATAAAGCTTCATGATTAACTAAGATGTTATTGGCAGATTTCTGGTAGTTCTCGTTTTTAGAAAAGTTAAGAATCGTTTTTGAAGTTGCATTTTCTTCGGTAATTACGGCTTTAAGCCAATTTTCGCAGGATATATTATTTTTTGTCTCGGCTGCGCAAATAGCGGCAGACAAGTATTCCGAAATGCTATTCAGTTTTTTTATTTTGTAGGCTTTGTTATATAAGTCTAAAGCAGCTTGGTAATCTTTATTCGCCTTTGCTCTGTAAGCCGAAAGTAATAAGTTGTTCTGTTTTTCATAATCGATTTGAGCGTTTAGAATTATACTTAAAAATAGAAATGGAAGTAAAAGAATTGTTTTCATGATAATTAAAGTTTTTGTTACACTGCAAATCTATTCACCACTCTTCTAAATTATGATGAAGTTAAAATGAAGGTTGTATAAGAAAAACTGAAAAAACTTAATGAAAACTGAATTAACCAGGAAGTGGGTATCAATTTTGTAATTTAGTCTATCTAATTATGAAAAAAGGAACGAACATAATTGTTATCATAGGTGCTTTGATGGCATTTGGACTCATCTTTTGGCAAGTTTGGCATTTAAACGAAAATCAAAAATTGAAGTTTGATTTAGATAAAAAAGAGATGTCATCTACGCTATTAGCAAGTGCTATAGAATTTAGAAAAGTCGAAATAAAGCATACGAGTTTATCTCAAAATACGTCGTTAAGCGTGAAGGTTTGGGATTCTATACTAAACAAAAACCTTAGTGATTATAACATAAATTTTAAGTGGTCACTGTTTGATGGTTTAGGTAACCCTTTGAATGAGTTTAGCAGTAAAGCGGAATTTAAAGACAGATTAACTTTTAAAGTCTGTATATCTTGTTTGATAACAATTGATATTCTAGACGAAGATGGTTCTGCTGACAATGACCGAGGATTTGTTCTCAATCAAACACCTGCGCAAATGGTTGAAATGAAAGGGATAAATGAAGTAGACTTGGATTATATCCATTTATTTGTGGAGCCACAAAAGTTTAGTTTTAAGCCATACATTATACCTTCTGTTTTTTTACTAGGACTTTTAGCTACCTTATTAGCATTAGTGAATTTAACCAAAAAGCAACGTAAATTAATTACACAGAAGAACGAATTTGTTAATCATTTATCACATCAGTTTCAAACACCTTTGTCTTCAATAAAATTAAGTGCTAATTTACTAGCGAATGAGGCTTTGGTTGATAAAAGTGAATTGGTTCAAATCATTCAAACCGAAAGTAATAGATTAGAGAATCATATTAAAACGGTGCTGCATTGGGTAAAATCAGATGCAGACCATCTTCATATTACCAAAGAGAAAGTCCGTTTAACAGATCTTATTGAAAATTCATTAAAGCAAATGAAACCTGTTTTTTTAACCCATAATACAAAGGTTAATTTTATACCATCAGAAGAAGAATTAGTGATAGAAGCTGATATAAATCATTTACAATTAATGTTATTTAATATTTGGGAAAACGCTATTAAACATAATGATTCGCCATTAGAATTGACGATTAGAATGTCTAAAGAAAAGGGAGTAATTCAGATTTCTAATGCAGATAATGGTAAAGGAATTTCTAACTTAACCTCAGATATAACATTCAAGGGGCTAGGCTTGGCTTATGTAAAACGCTTAATGCATAAACACAGTGGTGAAATGCTATTAATTTCAACTGAAAAAGGATTAACTCTAAATTTAAATTTTCCGAGCAATGGTTAAAATCTTACTGGTAGAAGATGATAAAAGCTTTGGCTATGTTTTAAGTGAATATATGAAACTTAAAAATTATAAGGTCGTTTGGAAAGAATCTGTTTCACAAGCTATTGATGTGCTTTCTAATACCAAGTTCGATATGGCGATTTTAGATATTAATTTAAAACAATCATCAGGATTTGAAATCGCGAAAATGATTAGAGGTGAAGTTCCTAATTTACCGTTTGTGTTTTTAACAGCTCGCGATCTAAAAATAGATCAACTAAAAGGCTATCAGTTTGGCGCAGAAGAATATATAACCAAGCCAATAGATGAAGAGGTTTTAATGGCTAAAATTGAAGCCATTCTTACGAGAAGTAGTTCCAAGAATTCTGAGGAAAAAGAATTGATTTATAAAGACGTAGCATTAGATGCTAAAAAACGCGAACTAACCTCGAATGGGATAACACATAATTTAACCGAACGTGAAAATTTGCTAATGCGATATCTAATTTTAGAGCCTCAAGAATTAGTAAGCCGAAAATTAATTCTTCAAAATTTATGGGATAGCGAAGATGAATTTTCTCGGAACTCAATGGATGTTTACATTTCTCGCTTGAGAAAGCTGTTGTCAAAAAGTAGTGTGGTGATTAGAAATGTGCATGGCAAAGGATTTATCTTAGAATAGCTTGTGTATTAATTTATATTTTCTTTTAGTTCAAAGACTAGAGAATAGCTATTCATCCGTTAAAAAACCTTATTTTTAAATCCACTTTTTACAGGGCATGAAGAATTGGATTGAACGTTTATCAGAATTTAAGTTGAAGCAGCAACCCGTTGCGCTAGTGACTGTGACGAAATGTTATGGCTCAACACCTTGCGTTTTGGGTTCGCGTATGATTATAACTGAAGACAAGGAGGTTTTTGGAACCATTGGTGGCGGAAAATTAGAATTCTTAGCCATAGACCAAGCTATCAAAGCACTACATGAAAATAGAATTATTGAATCTGGCTACACCTTAGGGCCAGAGTTTGAGCAATGTTGTGGTGGTAAAGTAGAATTTATAATAGAGCCTATGAATCAAACACCAGAATTATTTTTATTTGGAGCAGGACACATTGGACAAGAAATTGCTAATCTGTTGATAGGTACACCTTTTAAGGTTAATCTTATCGATTCAAGAACGGATTGGTTTTCTGAAAAAGAATTAGATCCGAGTATCAATCCATGTGAGGTGAGTGAGATAGATTTTAAAACCTTTAGAGATGTCGTAAAATGGGGAAAAAGTTGTTATGTTTTAGTTCTTACCCATAATCATGCTATAGATTTTGACATCATAGCAATGGCATTACAAAACGAAACTAAATTTCTAGGATTAATTGGAAGCAAAACCAAAAAAGCACGTTTTAATAATATGCTCATAAAAGAGATGAAGATTGAAGATGGCATGAAGAATGTCGTCTGTCCAATAGGATTACCGATTGGTGGCGATACGCCAAAAGAAATTGCGATTAGTGTTGTGGCACAATTACTTCAAGTGCATTATGGTACTAATAATAAATAACACTATGTCATTCAGAGCGAAGCGAAGAATCTCTTCATGAAAAACAACAAATCCATCATAGATAAATTAACAGCCCTTTGGGCGCTGAATGAATCTGGTTTAGGTGGATTTCTTCATGTATTTAATACTCCTTTTACAGGATTGATTGTTGGCGGAATCGCTATTTTATTAATAAGCCTTGTCGCTTATTATGCCGAAAATAAATGGCAAGCTATTTTTAAAGCCTTGGTTATTGTATTGATTATTAAAATGGCAGTAAGTCCGTATTCGCCTTTTGGTGCTTATGTTGCGGTAAGTTTTCAAGCGCTTTTTGGTGCACTATTATTTTCTAAGTTTTCATGGAAAGGAGCAACCTTAATGGTTCTGGGAATAGTGACATTTTTAGAATCGGCTCTTCAGAAATTATTAATATTGACTATTGTTTATGGCACGGAACTTTGGGAAGCGATAAACCTTTATGGAATTTGGGTTCAGAAAAAGATGAATTTTGTTTCAGAATCATCAACAACGGCAGTTTTGGTAACCGTTTATTTAGTAGTTTATGGAATTGCTGGTTTATTGGCAGGATTATTTATTAGAAGCATCATTAAAATAATTTCAGAACGAAAAGAAACTGTGTTTTATATCGAATCTGATGAAGTTTTAGTAACAGGTAAAAAATCAAAAACCTCATTTAAAACTAAAATCATTTGGGTCTGGTTAACTACAGTAGCCATTATTGTATTGGCATTTTCATTTTTCGGTGGTGACTTATTCGGTTGGCAAAAAGCCATTTATATTTTATTGCGAAGCTTTCTAATATTAATGCTTTGGTACTTAGTTATAGGGCCATTTTTATTGAAATTGATTCGAACATATTTAAACAGAAAGGAATCGCAATACAAAGAAGATATTACCAATGCCATGGATTTGTTTCCCTACTTTAGGAAGATTTTATCACATACATGGAAAGAAACAAAACACTTAAAAGGCTATACACGTTTCAAATACTTTATGGCAAATAGCATTTCTAATTGTATTCATTTTAAAATAACTTCTGAATGATTTATATTTTAAAAGGCGAGATACGCTCGGGTAAAACAACAGCTCTAAAAACTTGGGTTAACACTTCGACTGCGCTCAGTGGGACAAACCGAACTGATGTCGATGGCTTCCTTTGTCCAGATGGTGAAGACGGAAAACGTTATTTTCTTAATGTGAAATCGAAAGCCGAATTTGAACTCGAAGTTGAAGCTTCAAACGACCCAATAGTTGAAATTGGAAAGTTTAAGTTTTTGAAGTCTGCTTTTGACAAGGCTAATTCGTATTTAGTTTCGATTCCAGCGGAACCTTTCTGCAGGTATATCGTTTTGGATGAAGTAGGACGGTTAGAATTAAAAGGGGAAGGTTTGCATGATGCCACTAAAGTCTTGATTCCGAAATTAATGAAGGATGAACATCAGCATGTGATTGTAGTGGTTAGAGATTATTTGTTTGAAGATGTTTTGGGATTTTATTCGATTTCTGAATATTCAGTTTTGAGTAAGGAGGATTTGTCTTTACTAGCATAGATAGCAGGTTTTTCAAACCTAGCAGGTCTGGTAATTTAAACTTTGATTTTTTCGTTTGTTATCCTGCAAGGTTTTAAAAACCTTGTAGGTTTAAATTATTATCAATAAAACGTTTAAGTTATAGTTAGTTTTTAGTCAACTTTTCATACCCACAAGGTTAAAATAAAACCTTGCAGGAAAGTACGAGCGTATTTTTGTTTCTATTAATGAGATTCCTTTTTTCAAAGGAATTTGATTAACTAAAAAGTGTGTCACTCAACGCATAATAAATCGCCATAATTGCAGAAAAAATGGCAGACCCAAGAAAACGCCATTTCAATTTAAATTGATTTTGAATAATATAATTCGCAATAAACGAAATAGGAATATTAACTAAAAACGACCAAAAGGCAATCTCTAAAAGGTGAAACCCAATAGCTTCAAACTGACCAGAAAATATTTTTATAAAAAGTAAATGTCTGGCAATCCATAAGGGATTGAAATACAATATAGCAAGAAGCGTTTTGCTTAAAGTTGCCTTAATGCCTTTTAAATATTGGGTTTTTTTTACAATCCAATCAAAGTAATTGGGGATTTCAAAAGCGTAAAACGTTGCTCCAACTAAAACCATTCCTAGTAATCGCATCCAAGAAAATTCATCTAATAAAAGTGCAGCAATAGTATCACCAGCACTGTAGATTAGTGCGCCTTTAATGATGTTTTGTTTTTTGTAGTATAGTTTGATGACTACTATTTATTGGTTATCCTGCAAGGTTTCAAAAACCTTGTAGGTATTAATTTTTTGTTTTATACCTACAAGGTCTCCAAGACCTTGCAGGATATGTTGATAGGATAAATTTCAGTTTCAATTTTTATACAAACCCATCAAAACCTTCTCAGGAGTCATTGGTGCATGGAACTTCAAGTCGTAATTAGGATTAAAAGCCTTAATCGCATTCTGGATCGCAAAATAAGCACCAATCCCATACATTAAAGGTGGTTCGCCAACGGCTTTAGATTTTAAAATGGCCATATCGTTGCCTTCGGTTTCCACAGGAATGACTTCGACCTCTTTTGGAACCGAAAATATATCAGGAATTTTATACGTTGATAGTGCGTTTGACAATAATTTGCCTTCATCATTATAAGCAATCTCTTCCATCGTCATCCATCCAATGCCTTGTGCTAATGCGCCTTCTACTTGACCTAAATCAATACCTTCACTCATGCTTTTTCCGTAGTCATGAACAATCTTGACGGAATCAAACTCATAAATGCCACGCGTGCAATCTACAGTAACTGTTGTGATGGCAGTTCCGTAAACATGATAGGCAAAAGGGTGTCCTTTTTCTTTGGTTTTATCGAAGTGAATTTCTGGTGTGGCGTAATGTGCGTTTTCAGTTAAAGCGACACGTTGTAGCATTGTTTTACTGATGAGTTCTGTCCAAGATAATTCCGTTTTTTTATTATTGACATAAACAGATTCATCTTTTAAAGTGATACTATCCTCTGAAGTATTTAAGTCGTCAGAGGCTACTTTTTTAATACGTTCTAAAAGCGAATTACAAGCCATCAATGTTGCTTTTCCGTTTAAATCTGCCGTAGAACTTGCTGCTGATGGCGAGGTGTTGGCAACTCTGGTGGTATTCGTGGTTTCAATCTTAATCTTTTCAATAGGAATCGAAAATACTTGCGCTGCAATTTGCATCATTTTTGTATTCACACCTTGTCCCATTTCTACAGCTGCTGTGCTGATGCCAACGCTGCCATCTAAGTAAATATGAACCAATGCTCGTGCATGATTCATTGGTGTGTTGGTAAATGAAATGCCAAAGGTAATTGGCATAAAAGCAATTCCTTTTTTGAAACTTGAATTGTTCTTATTAAAGTCTTCAACCTCTTTTTCAAGGGCTTCACTATTGAATATGGCTTTTGCCGAATCCCAAGTGTTTTTAGCTTCTACTTTTTTTGCAATCTGTCCATAAGAAAATGTGTCATTTTCATCCAATAAATTAGCTTCTTGAATTTCTCTAGAACTCACACCAATTTCAGAAGCTGCTTTTGCAATAGCAGACTCAATAACAAACATTCCTTGTGGTCCACCAAAACCACGAAATGCCGTATTTGGTGGTAAGTTGGTTTTACAACTAATCACAGTCGTTTTTACATTCGGTATAAAATAACTATTTGTCGCATGAAACAACGTGCGTTCAGCAATGGCAGGCGATAAATCAGCTGCTGCACCAGAATTCTGAAGAAATTCAGCTTCGTAGGCGAGTATTTTTAAATCTTTAGACAATCCGATTTTATAAGAACTTTCATAAGGATGACGTTTGCCAGTCATTCGTAGATCGTCATGACGATTCAGAATTAATTTCACGGATTGGTTTAAATGATAAGTCGCCAAAGCTGCCATCACTGCCCAAGGTGTCGCTTGGTCTTCTTTACCACCAAATCCACCACCAAGACGTGTGACATCAACTTCAATTTTATGCATCGCAACACCAAGGACATTGGCCACTGTTTTTTGAACAGCTGTTGGTCCTTGCGTGGATGAGGTGATTTTTATAGTGCCATTTTCTAAAGGTTCGGCATAAGCTCCTTGTGCTTCGATATATAAATGTTCTTGTCCGTTAGAGAAGGTTTCGCCTTCAAAGACATATTCACAATCTTTGAAAGCGTTTTCTACATCACCTAGGCTAAAAGACCTTGGTGCATTGATAAAACTACCTTTTGCTTTGGCTTGCTTTGCAGTTGTGATGACTGGTAATTCTTCAATATCAATTTCAATTAAACCTCTTGCTTTTCTTGCTATGAATTCAGATTCAGCAACAATAAGAGCGATTGGCATTCCCCAAAAATGCACCTCGTGTTCTGCGAATAAAGGTTCATCTTTTATAATGCCTCCAATTTCATTTTCACCGGGAACATCTTTATAAGTAAAAATGCGTTCGACACCTTCTAAGGCTTCGGCTTTAGAATAGTCTATAGATTTTATTTTTCCGTGTGCTTTTGGCGAATCAAAAACCACAGCATGAAAGGTTCCTTGTCGCACATTCACATCATCGACATACAATGATTCTCCACGAACATGTGTGTAAGAATCTAAGTTTTTAATGCTCTTTTTTAAAGCAACAGAAACCGCGTCTAACTTTGAGTTAAGCTTATGATTTAATTTGTTTTTATGCATGCTGAACAAAGTTATGTAGTTGAAACTGCTTCGGGAATAATTCCGTAAAATGTGCAAAGAATAATTGTCTCGCTAGTAAACGTTTATAATCGCTTGTACCACGAACATCACTTATCGGCGAAATTTCATTTTGAAGCATCTCGTTGGCTTCCATTATGGTTTCAATAGTTAATAATTTACTATTTAAAAAAGCGGAAGTCTCATGTAAATATTTCGGAATCGCAGCGACACCTCCAATAGACACATGTGCTTCTGTAATTATATGATTTTCAACGGAAATTTGAATAGCAGAATTTACGCTTGCAATATCTAAATGAGTCCGCTTGCAAACTTTTTCAAAATTAAAAAAAGAGTGTGGTGTTGGTAATTTAAAGCTGATGTCTTTTAAAAGTTCTCCAGCGTTTAAATCATACGTTTTATAACCTTGATAAAAGTTTTTTAGTGCGATGCTGCGTTCTTTCTGATTTTCATCTGAAATAGTAATATCACTATTCAAGCCTAAAAAGAAAATCGTCATATCTCCAATTGGAGACGCATTCACTAAATTGCCTCCAAAGGATGCCATATTTCTAATTTGTTCAGAAGAGACGAGTTTTAAATGGTTTTTTAAGTTGGGTAAAATGGCATTTAATTCAACATGGTTCCATAAATCAGACACTGTTGCGTTGGTGCCAATGGTGCAAATTTCATTTTCAATTGTAATGCCTTTTAAATAATCTTTTTCAGCAATCAAATGGACATCATTATCAATTAAATTATCAGCTTGTTGTACATATAAATCTGTTCCTCCAGATACATATTTTCCTTTGGGCTGATTGAGATCTTTTGCTTCTAAATCTTTTAATCGTTTTGGAATGGAAGAGAAGTACTCAGGTATAAAATTGTTTTTTATGAGCCAATCAAATCTATGGTCTTCTTGATAGTTTTCTAGTTTTTCAACAACTTGATGTGCTGCTTTTTCAATAGCTTTATAGCCAGTGCAACGACAAATATTGCCACTAATTGCGTCGATCGCGTTACTGTAATTTTTTTCAGAATTAGATAAGGCAAAACCAGTGAGCGACACCACAAAACCTGGTGTGCAAAAACCACATTGTGTAGCGTAATTAGCTTTCATGGCTTCTTGAGCCGTTGTTAGTTTGTTTTGAAGATTTGTACCTTCAACCGTGACGATATGTTTACCATGTGCATTTCCTAATGGAGAAATACAAGAGGTAATACTTTGGTATACAATAGTATCATTTTTTAACTCTCCAACTAAAACGGTACAGGCTGCGCAGTCACCTTCACGACAACCAATTTTGGTACCTGTAAGACGTTGTTCGTAGCGTACAAAATCCAATAAGGTCATTCCAGAATGTTCTGAAGTGGTGATGGTTTTGTTATTTAGGATGAAGGTTATCAATTTTTAATTTGTTTTTATATTTAAATACTCTTAAATTTCTGTCTAAAGTCGGCCATCCAACCAGTAATTTTATCCTTTTCATTATCCCATTTTCCTTTGTAACGAACAAGTTTTTTGTTGTAGTCATGATGCAATTCTCCAGGTAAATCTGCTAAAAAAATATCTAATTCTTTTACTCTCCATAATTTCCAATGCTTAAATTCTTCATCATCAATCTGGGTGTTTTTTAAAATTTGCATTATTTCCTATGCGGAGCTTTCTAAAGTATAATGTGAAGGGTATTTTGATTTCGATGCCTCAAATAATCTGAGATTAATTTTTTTGAATTTGTCGACAATTGATTGAATTTGAACCTCTTTATTTTCGTTTGCGCTCATTGGTATTTGATGTAATTTGGTTAATACTCAGTCCTATCTTCTTTTCTAGCCCATTCCTGAAAAGGCTCTAAGGCAATCTCTCTCCCTAATTGCTCAAAAGGAATACTACGCTCAGCATAAGGCAACGGAATTTCTTTATAAATAAATTCATCATCAAAACCAATATTAGCCGCATCTACTTGATTACTGCCATAATAGACTTTATCTGGTCGTGCCCAATAAATAGCACCTAAACACATTGGGCAAGGTTCGCAAGAGGTGTAAATTTCGCAACCATCTAATTGAAATGAATCTAAATTTTTACAGGCATCTCTAATCGCAGTAACTTCGGCATGTGCCGTTGGGTCGTTAGTTGAGGTGACTTTATTATTTCCGCGTCCTACAATTTTTCCGTCTTTAACGACAACACAACCAAAGGGTCCTCCTTCATTATTTTTCATGCCTTTTAAAGCTGCGTTAACCGCTTCTTTCATATAGTGTTCTTTATCTGTCATAGTCACGGTCTTATGAGTTGTTGTTTTATGATTGGTTTTCGCGATTTAGCTAATATAAAGTTTTCTGCGAGATTCTTTTCATTTAGTGAAACTCAATTTTTAAAAGTTGCGAAGCAATGAATTAAAAATTGTTAGTTGAACTAATCCCGATTTTTAGCGGGATCTTTAGATTTCATTCCCCTATGCTATGCATCGAAATAGAGAAGTAAATTTCAACTTGATTCTTCTTAACCTTGGGTCGAGCTTATTCATTTTATGAACTCAAAAAACGGTTATTGCATTCTAAATTCAGATAACATCAAATTAAAATTTACGGCCTTCTTAGTTGGATTAGAAATTATAAACATCCAACAATTTTAATGAATCAACTTATTTGAGCTTTAACATTGTTAAAAATAATAAAAATTTTAAAATATTGTTTTTCAATCTCTTATATGGTTTTTTATGCCTATTTCTTATGTTTTATATTTTTTTAATCATAAATTTAAAGGAGAAAATGAGTTTAGATTGTTTATTAGATAGAGAGTCGCTCAGACCGATCGATTATAATAAAAACCAGCAATAGCATTTTAATAAATGAAACCTGATACTAAATATACTAAAAGTGGAGATGTAAATATTGCATACCAAGTTTTTGGATCGGGAGCTATTGATTTGGTTTATATTCCAGGATGGATTTCTAATATCGATTTAATGTGGGCTTGTCCCGAATTGGTTCATTTCTTAGAAGAATTAGGCAAAATTGCACGTGTGGTTCTTTTCGATAAACGTGGTACTGGCCTTTCGGATCGTGTTGTGGATTTTCCGACTTTAGAAGAACGTATGGACGATATCAGAGCTGTAATGGATGCTGTTAATTCCGAAAAAGCAGTATTGTTTGGACATTCAGAAGGTGGCTCCGTATCAGCACTTTTTGCAGCCACCTATCCCAATAGAACCATTTTACTGATTACATTTGGCATATTCGCAAAACGGATTTATGCTTCTAATTACCCTTGGGCACCAACACATCAAGAGCGTCAAAAGGTTTATGATATGATTGAAAATAGTTGGGGCAGTGGTGATATGAATTTAGAATCTTTAGCACCTTCAAAAGCTAACGATGCTGTTTTTATGCGCTGGTTGGCTAATTATTTTCGTTCAGGAGCGAGTCCGAGTGCAGCATTAGTGATTACTAAAATGAATACACAAGTCGATATTATTGATATTCTGAGTTCTATAAAAGTACCAACGTTAATATTGCAACGCACCAATGATATCGATGTGAAAATTGAAGAAGGACGATTTATCGCAGAACGTATTGAGGGTTCTAAATTGGTAGAATTTGAAGGGAGTGATCATTTATTTTGGACAGGTAACACTGAGGAAGTGTTAGAAGAAATGAAGGCTTTTATATTAAATGTTAAGCCAAAACCTGTTTATGAAAAGCAACTTTTTACCATTATTGTTGGGCGACTTTTGTGTTCTGATACTCATAAAGCAAAGTATCAAGAGTTGATTAATACGCATGTAAAACGCTACAATGGCAATGTGGTGCAGTATAATTCTGAAACATTTACGGTTACTTTTAATGGTCCAAGTAAAGCAGTGTATTGCAGTCTAGATCTAATGGATACGATGTGTGATTTGCCTGCAGAACTCAATATTGCTATTCATATTAAAGAATGTTTTACCAATCATTGTATCAGCAAATCCACAGAAAAATTGGCTGCATCAATTTTTAAACAATCAAAACCTAATCAAATTGTGTTGACGCAAACGGTAAAAAATCTGTTGATTGGTGTTAACTTGAATTTTTCATCTCACAATACAATTTTCGATACGTCATCTGGCGAGTCACTCTTATTATTTAGAGTGAACAAAAAAGCAAAGCAAAGTGCACAGCTCAATAATCTCGAACATCATACATTACCTCAAAATGATGTTTTTTTAGAAAATGTACTTCAAACCATCAATTCAAATCTCAGTAATGAGTATTTTGGTGTGGAGATGCTTTGCAAAGAAGTTGGTTTGAGTGAACGTCAATTGCAGCGAAAACTTAAAGAGATGACTCAAAAATCTCCGAATCAATTAATTTCATCAATTCGACTAAACTTGGCGAAAGAATTAATACAAAGTACCCAAGATACTATTTCTGAAATTGCCTTTAAAACTGGTTTTTCTAACCCATCGTATTTTTCCAAATGCTTTAAAAAAGAATTTGATATCAGTCCTTCTGATTTAAAGAATTAGTAATCACCAAAGCTATCTGGTCTGGATTCAATTTATATTTAGGTGCAACGAATTGCATGTTAATTAATATTGATTTGTCTGGTCGAGCGCAGTCGAGCCCTCAATGAAGATATGAGTTTTCAAAGACTTACCAATTGTGCTCAAGGAGACAAGTTATTTTTTCACCACGATTTCACTATTACAATAGCGCTTTTCAACTCAGTTTTTTCTTGTACTACTTTCTTTTTGTTAGCAAAATTTGAGCAGCAAAATATCACAATTACGAGCGCACTTTTCAACAGAAATAAATCATAAATAATAGCGTGTCGGAAATGTTGCATAACGTCGGTTTTACACCATCAATTTGTCGGGAATGTTTATGGTTTAGGCGCATATGTGTTAACGATAAAGTAGTAATCTAAATACCTTTGTAATCAATAAGTTAAGCCTTCAAATTAACACGGTTTTTAGAGCTTTTAGAGTATCAATTTTTAATCACATTAAAAAAATGAAAACAAGTAAATTATTTCTTTTGTTCCTGCTAATTTTTACTATTTCTAGCTGTAGTTATGATAGTGAAAGTGACTTAATAGAAGTGTCCACAGATCCTGTAGATCCAAATATTTTAGTCAATTATACAGACGATGTTTTACCAATAATGCAAAGTGCTTGTATTGGTTGTCACTCTAGTCCGCCTGTCAATGGAGCTCCATTTGCGTTGGTAAATTTTAGTCAAGTAGATCAAAGAGCCAGTAGTATACTCAATAGAATGAGCTTACAAAGTGGTGCGCCTGGTGCCATGCCTCCATCAGGAAGATTACCACAATCCACCATTGATAAAATACAACAGTGGATAGCAGATGGGCAGTTAGAAAATTAACATTAAATAATACATATAGACATGAAGAAAATGAAAAGTATCACCGCTTTGGTTTTGCTTACAATTGCTCTTACAAACCTAAGTTCAGTTGATGCACAAACTAAATATATTGATAAAAAAGGAAACATCAGCTTTGAAGCTTCGGAAGAACTTTTTGAACCTGTAAAAGCTGCAAATGCTTCTGTTACAGTGATTTTGAATACAGAAACAAATGAAATGGCGTCTTTGGCACTCATGAAGAGTTTTAGGTTTAAAAACTCATTAATGGAAGAGCATTTTAACGAAAACTACATAGAATCGGAGACCTATCCCAAAGCCACGTTTAAAGGAAAATTGATTGATTTTGATTTTTCTAAGTTAGATGAAAATGTTACAGATGTAGTTATCGATGGGAAGATTATGTTGCGTGGAAAAGAAAAAGATATTCGCACTACGCTAAAAATGAATAAGGTAGATGATTTGGTGATGATAAAAGGATCCTTTGTGGTGAGTCCTGATGATTTTGATATTGACATTCCGAACATTGTAAAAAACAAAATTGCAAAAGAAATCATCATCGCTTTAGATTTTAATCTTAGTCAAAAATGAAAAAGAAAACCATCATAATTCTAAGTCTTATTGTCGTCGCCATTGTTATTGGAGCTGGTGTTTACGATTATACATTTAACAGCAAACATAGAGATATTGCTAATGAGGAAGCGACACTAGCATTATCAGCCAACGAACTATTCTCTCATTTTCAAAAGGATGAATTGTTAGCCACAACAAACTACTTAGATAAAGTTATTGAGATAAAAGGAAACGTCACTGCAGTTGAAGACGGAGAAGTGGTTTTGAATGAAAAAATACAAGTCCGATTTACTAATGAAGACCTACCCAAATTGGCAGACAAAACTTTTGTAACACTAAAAGGCCGTTGCGTCGGATATGACGAATTGCTTGAAATGGTAAAAATGGACCAAGCCACAATAATCAATAAATAATATTAAAATGAAATACATATATCTGGTAATTTTTTTACTACCAACATTACTATTAGCACAAGATGATTTATTATCTGAGATCGATGTTGAAACTGAAGCAGATTATAAAAGTGCAGCCTTTAAAGGCTTAAAGATTATAAATTTTGAATCCACCAAAATGATTTCAAAAAAGGAACTCTATTTTGTGGTATCGCACAGGTTTGGTTCCGTAGAAACAGGATTTAAAGACTTTTTTGGTCTAGACCAAGCCGTAACGCGTCTCAATTTGCTTTATGGTATTACTGATGGTATTAATATAGGAGTATCACGGAGTTCATTTCGAAAAATTTATGAATCGTCACTTAAAATGCGATTGGTTAGAGAAAAAAAAGGAGGCTTTCCGTTCACCATTGTAAGTTCAAGTAATATTTTAATTAATACGTCTTTGGACGATGCCATATTACCTGGTTTAACTTTCGAAAATAGACTCGGCTACACCACACAGTTATTAATTTCAAAAAAGTTTAGTCCAGATTTTTCACTTCAATTAATGCCTACATTTTTTCACGATAACTATGTAGATATTGATGAGCAACACAATTCTCAATATGTCATTGGTTTTGGTGGACGACATAAATTAACCAAACGATTATCGGTTAATTTAGAGTATGGCTATCATTTAAATAGAGCGGAAAGTTCACCATTTGTAAATCCACTTTCAATTGGTTTAGACATAGAAACTGGTGGTCACGTATTTCAGTTGCATTTCACTAACGCACAACCTATGAATACGAATGGGTTTTTAGGACAAGCCACAGGAGATTGGGGAGATGGTGATGTATTCTTCGGCTTTAATGTTTCAAGAGTATTTTAAAATGTTAGAAGCAACGAGAAACACATCCATGGCAAAAATACATGTTGAGCAAGGCTTTTGTAAAAGTTGTTCAGTTGGTATTAAAATGCAATTACAAGAAATTGAGGCGATTTCTAATGTGAGATTGTATCCAAAAGAATCACTCGTCACCTTCAACTTTATAAAAGCAGATAAATTGTCTGCGGCTTTAAACGTTCTGTCAGATATCGGCTATCCTGAAAAAGGTGAAAACATTTGTAGCGAACCATTTTCGAATACGGTTTGTAGTTGTTAGAAACATTTTTATTGATCCCAATTGCTATGAAGGATGAATAAGGGAAAAGGGCTTCTTTTAGGAGGAGCCTTTTTTAAAAAAGCGATGACAAACACATAAGATGAAACGCAAACGGTACTGCGTCAATTGTACCCATATTAATTATAAAAAAAAAGCATGAAAAATTTATTTGTTTTAATTTTTGCCAGTCTGATAGCCATGAGTTGCGGTTCGGATGATGGCTATGGTTCTGATCCAGAACCAAACGTTGAAAATTCCGTAAGACTCCGTAACGATGCTACATTTGGTAATGTCCTTACAACTGATAGCGGATTTACACTTTACTTTTTTGCCCCAGATGCAAAAGGAGCAGCCAATTGCTTAGGTGGTTGTGCTGAAAACTGGCCAGCATTTTTTGCTGCAAACCTTACGTTAGATTCAGGTTTAGAGGCTTCAGATTTTGGCACGATTACAAGATCCGATGGTCAAAGTCAGAATACCTATAAAGGCTGGCCATTATACACCTTTATTAACGATGCCGAAGCAGGTCAAATCAATGGTGATGGTGCCGGAGGAACTTGGTTTGTAGGTAAGCCAGATTATTCTGTGATGCTAGTGCGTTCGCAATTGGTAGGACGAGATGCTAACGGTAATGAGACCAACCTTAATAGTGCTTTTGAGCCAGGTGATGAAGCGACGTTTTACATTACTGATGATCGTGGGAATACGCTGTATCATTTTATTAATGATCGTAATGGAGTTAACAATTATACGGCTTCAGATTTTTCAAATAATGGGTCTTGGCCAATTTTTCATACAGATGTACAACATGTGCCAAGTGCTATTAATATTGCTGGTTTTCAAGTTATAGATGTTTTTGGACAATCGCAGTTAACCTACAAAGGTTGGCCCTTATATTATTTTGGTGGAGATGAAAATAGAGGCGATAATTTTGGAGTTGGATTTCCAGCGGCTGGAGTTTGGCCAATCTTAAATGCTGATACTGAAATCGCACCAGAAGATGATGGTGGCATAGAGCGCGTATTTGAGGTGTCAAACACTGGAGCGTCTGCATATGTATTTGAATTTACTGATGTTCCAAATCCTGCTTTAGAATTGAGAAGAGGGTTTACATATGAATTTAATGTGAACAGTCCTGGACATCCATTTATCATAAAATCCGTTCAAGGATCAGGAACAGGTAATGCTTTTAATGAGGGTGTTGCAAATAATGGTATATCTAATGGTGTAATTACATTTCAAGTTCCAGAAAATGCGCCAGATACTTTGTTTTACAACTGTGAATTTCATGGAGTGATGACAGGTACTATTACGATAATTGATTAGAGTTTGAGTTTTGATTAGTTAATTGGTAATCCCCAAGAAATTAAGGGTCTTGGGGATTTTTTTGTTTTAGAATAAAAAGTAAGGATAAGGCGCAACCTGAATTGAAGAATTTGAGACTTATTTTGTGTCAGATGACGTTTTAAAAACCTAGACAACCTTAAGTTTTGTGCATAAAAAACCCAATTCAGATGAATCGGGTTTTGTAATTAATTGTAAATTTAGTTAGGCGACACATTTTGAAACAGGAAGGCAAGCAGGCGTTTCAACCTTAAAAATAGGTTTCAAGAACTTGGCTAATTGTTCAAACTCAATTAAAAAAGCATCATGTCCGTGGATCGATTTAATTTCTTGAATCGTCACATTATCTTTGACACTTTTCAATTCCACAAACGTGTCCCAGTTTTCTTTCGCTTTAAAAAACAAATCAGAATTAATGGTGATGATGTGAATGTCACTTTCAATTTTAGAAGCCACTTCCAGAAAATTAGTCTTACCGTCAGTTATATCGATCGTTCTTAATATTTGATTCATCAACTTATAAGCCGACACCTGAAAACGATTTTCGAGCGCAGAACCATGATAATTCAGCCATGATTCAATATTAAAAAGCGTAGCGTCTTGTTTAGTTCTTCCAAACTTTTGTGTTAAAGATTCTGGTGTTCGATATAAGGTCATAGCATGCATTCTGGCATCAGCCAAAGGTTGCGAAGAATGGTTTAATAGCGCATCTTGGATGTGGCAATTTGCGATTAACCAGTCTGTAGATTTCCAATCTGTAGCGATCGGAATTAAGTGTTCTATAAGTTTTGGTTTTAATGCTGCCAATTCCCACGCAATGCCTCCTCCAACCGAACCTCCGATTACAGCAAATAAGTGTTGAATATTAAGCTGTTCTAATCCAAGAGCGAAAATTTCGGCAATAGTCTTAGCTGTAAAATCCTTATAATTATCAATGAGATGTTCAGGATGATTATCGTAGCCATTTCCCGGAATATTGAACGCTAAAATGGTATAATGATTGGTGTCAATACATTTGTGGTTTCCAATAAGATCATTCCACCAACCGTTATCGCCAATGACGTTAGAGTTTCCTGTAAGGGCATGGTTAACCAAAATAATTGGAGCGGAATGTAAAGCTTTGCCAAACGTTTGATAAGACAAGTTTATAGCTTTTTTGCTCCCACTAGCTGTTGTAAAATTAGAAAGATGTATATGATGCAGTTTTTCCATTTTAAAAAGGATGAAGTAAATCGATGTCTCTCGTAAAAAAAAGACATCGATTTTTAATTAAACAAAGATTAAATAGCGCTTAATTTTGAAGGGCTTTTTTCTCTTTTACCACTGCGAATGCAGCTTTTAAATCGGCTTTTAAATCATCAATATTTTCAATACCAACCGAGAGACGAATAAGGTCTTTAGTGACACCAGTAGTCTCTTGTGCATTATCATCTAATTGTTGATGCGTAGTGCTCGCAGGATGAATAATGAGTGATTTTGTATCTCCAATATTAGCCAAAAGTGAAAATACCTTTGTTGTATCGGCAATCGTTTTTGCAGCTTCATAACCTCCGTCAGCTCCAAAAGTGACAATACCACTCTGACCTTTTGGTAAATAGCGTTTGGCCAAATCATTGTATTTGCTCGATTCAAGTCCTGGATAGTTGACCCATTTCACTTCTGGTTGTGCTTGTAACCATTGCGCTAATTCAAGTGCGTTTTCGCTATGTTTTTTAATACGTAATTCTAAAGTTTCTAAACCTTGAATAATTTGAAACGCATTAAACGGACTCAAAGCTCCACCATAATCACGTAGGCCTTCAATTCTAATTTTAGCAATAAATGCTGCTGCACCGATAACTTCGCTATAGACTAAACCATGGTAACCAGCTGATGGCTCTGTGAATTCTGGAAATTTGCCGTTAGTCCAATCAAAAGTACCAGCATCAATAATGATACCTCCAAGAGACGTTCCGTTGCCATTGATGTACTTGGTTAAAGAATGAATGACAATATTGGCTCCATATTCTATTGGATTTAATAAAGAAGGCGTTGCTACGGTATTATCGACAATTAAAGGCACTTTGTGTGCTTTTGCAGCTACAGCAATGGCTTCAATATCTAAGACATCTAGCTTTGGGTTTCCTAGAGATTCTATAAAAATAGCTCTGGTGTTTTCTTGCGCTGCTTTCTGAAAATTTTCCGGATCAGATGGATCTACAAACGTGGTGGTAATACCATGTCTAGAAAGCGTGACACTCAATAAATTGTAGGTGCCTCCATACAAACTACTAGACGCTACAATATGATCGCCTGCGCGCAATAAAGTAAGCAATGTAGTTGAGATTGCTGCGGTTCCAGAAGCGGTTGCCACTGCTGCAATACCGCCTTCTAAGGTAGCTAGACGTTGTTCTAAAATGTCGTTTGTAGGATTGTTTAATCTGGTGTAGATAAATCCTGGAACAGAGAGATTAAATCGTCCTGCTGCGTCATCCGAATCATCGAAAACATAAGCTGTAGATTGGTAAATAGGAACAGCTCTTGTGCCTCCTGTTAAATTGGTGTCGTGTCCTGCGTGCAACGCTTGGGTTGCAAATTTTTGTGTACTCATTTTTCTTGTTTTTTGAGTTAATAAAAAATTAATTCAAACCAATAATGAAAACTAATTTCATGCTCGGAAACGCTATAAATAGCGTAAATACTAGAAAAATGTTATAAAGAAAATGCTAATTACAGATGGGTAATTAGTCTTGAGTTATCTATCCAATGTTTCGATTAATGAATCGAAATATTAAGTAGAATTTAGCACCTTCTCAGTAAATCTAAGGGTTGCTAAGGCTTCAACGAGTCTATCTCTCCGCCTTTCTTGATAACATTTTCGGAAAATTAAAAAAATATAATTTTCCTGTCAGTAAGTGTTTGAACTTTGTGAGCACAAATATTGCAACACAAAATTTTAATATCCAAATTAAATCAAGGTTTTTCTGTTTTTTTTGTGAAATTCAAAAAATATCTAGCGATTATTTAGCAGATACTTATTTTGAATAATCGCACCAACAGGTTTATTTTCAATTTTACTCTCTAGCCAAGAAATAATATCTAAATAGAGGAAAGCTCTACGTTCAAACGGGTGATCTTCGTAAGTTCTGAGCGTCACTAATAAATCTTTAAATGCATTTTTAAGATCGTGAGGGTAAATATCTTGAAGGCCTCTAATAAATTTTATCATTTCTTTTTGCACTTCATGCAAGTCATTCATCTTTATTAAAAACTTGTAGGTACTTCTTAAAAGCGTTTCTAAATGATAATCTAAACCTGCTTCGTAATGGGCTACAAGATTCAAAACTCTTGAAAAGCAAAGTAAATCTTCGCGCATTGAAAGCGATTTATTCGAAATAATTTTATCTAAATATACAATACATGCTTTATTGTTGCCTGCACCAAAATGTAAACTAGCAAACTTGTAGTAAAAAATCATTTTATGGTGCGGATCAATACGATCTTTAAAGACAGTAAGTTGTTTTTCAATCTCAGGAATCAAGGACAAACCTTTCTCAAAACTGCCATCGATAAAATGCTGATTGATACTATGAAAATTGGTGTAGAGAAAAATCAACGTCGACACATTTTCGTCTTTATTGAATTTGGTATTGGTCACCGTAGTTTTAAAATGCTTTAATTTTTTTACGAATTTCGGCTTATTTCTAATAAAGTAAATCGACTCTAGTAAATAGTTGTTTCCTTTTAAATAAAACACAGGATTAAGGTTAATCATGCTTGGGTTTTGATGAAACAGATCTACCCATTTTGAAGCAAATTTATAGCAATTCAGAAAATCTTGCATTAAAAAACTGTACCACAAATGCGCTTTGTAATACCAAAGTTTTTCTCTAAATCCAACTTTTTTAAGATTGAATTTTGGCAGCCGATCATTAAAGTATTTCGTAATTAAAGTACTCTCTTTTTCGTTTTTTACATAGCCCGTTTTAAGAATGGTACTGTAGAGTTGAAGTGATAGGTTAGATAATTTACTAGCAATTACATTTTGAGCACTCAACGTTTTGGCTTGCACAGCTAATTCATCTGCTCTGGTGTTAATACTTCGGGTAATGTATTGAGCTTCAATGATTTTTTCAAGTTCTACTATTTCGAATGCTGAATTTTTTTCTTCATTTAAAATGGCCAATTCTTTGGCTTTATCTAAAATTTTTAAACTCTGTTTGTATAAACCTTTATGGTATAAAATTGAAGCAAAATCGAGTTGTTCTCTAATTTGTAAACGTATATTTTGATGCGAAGGGTTAAGCTTTAAGCTAATTAGAATTTGTTTGTATAAATGTGCTTTTACGTTGGCGAGTTGCTGTTTTTTTACAATACCCGTTTTTATAATTGCAGCTTCGTTGTAAGTTTTTGCTTTATCTAAAAGATTAAAAAGTTTTAAGAATTTAGAATCAGAATTGACACCAAGTCTCCCTACATAAAGTTTGAATTGCCGTTTTTCAGACTTTGTCAAGGACTTTACAAGTGAGAATAAATTATCTTTTTGGTCTTTAGTTGTCAATAGAAAATAGGCTTATGGTTCTTTAAATCAGTATTTTAATATATTATTTTGCTTTTGAACATCGTAAAGTGCAGCTAAAGTTGCGGTGACTTTTGGTATTCAAAATATATATTCGTGTAACAATACTAAACTATATTTTGATATATGTCAAATAACAATATACAAATCTTCGATACAACCCTTCGCGATGGTGAGCAGGTTCCTGGTTGTAAACTCAATTCTGAGCAGAAAGTGGTGATCGCAGAACAGTTAGATGCACTTGGCGTAGATGTCATAGAAGCTGGTTTTCCTGTTTCTAGTCCAGGTGATTTTAAATCAGTCGAGGCCATTTCAAAAATTGTTAAAAATGCGACGGTTTGTGGTTTAACCAGAGCTGTTGAAAACGATATCAAAGTTGCTGCGGAATCTTTAAAGTATGCTAAAAAAGCGAGAATTCATACAGGAATTGGAACGTCGGATTCTCACATTCTTCATAAATTTAAATCAAATAGAGATGCCATCATTGAACGTGCTTTTGAAGCTGTAAAATATGCCAAGTCTTTTGTGGAAGATGTAGAATTTTATGCAGAAGACGCTGGTAGAACGGATAACGAATATTTGGCAAGAGTATGTGAAGCAGCCATTAAAGCTGGTGCAACGGTCTTAAATATTCCAGATACCACAGGCTATTGTTTACCGAGCGAATATGGTGCTAAAATGAAATATTTACAAGAAAACGTCAAAGGCATTGAAAAAGCCATTTTATCTTGCCATTGCCATAACGATTTAGGTTTGGCTACAGCAAATTCTATAGAAGGCGTTATTAACGGAGCACGCCAAATTGAATGCACCATTAATGGTATTGGAGAACGCGCAGGTAATACAGCTTTAGAAGAAGTTGTGATGGTGCTAAAACAACATCCATATCTTAATTTAGATACTAATATCAATACCTCCATGTTATACGGAATGAGCCAATTGGTAAGTGATAGTATGGGAATTTACACACAACCAAATAAAGCCATTGTAGGAGCAAATGCCTTTGCGCACAGTTCGGGTATCCATCAAGATGGTGTGATTAAAAACCGAGCAACTTACGAAATCATTGATCCCAAAGACGTTGGCGTTACGGAATCTGCCATTGTATTAACAGCAAGAAGCGGAAGAGCTGCACTAGCTTATAGAGCCAAAATTGTAGGTTATGAATTAACAAAGCTTCAATTGGATGATGTTTACGCTAATTTTTTAACTTTTGCAGACCAAAAGAAAGAAATCAATGATAACGATATTCATCAAATTATTGAAACAAGCAACGTGTATCAACAAATAATTTCAGCATAAAAGATGGGTAAAACATTATTCGATAAAGTCTGGGATGCACATGTGGTCAGTAAAATAGAAAATGGGCCACAGATTTTATATATCGACAAACATTTAATACACGAAGTAACTAGTCCGCAGGCTTTCAATGAATTGGAAGAACGCGGAATTCCTGTATTTAGGCCCAATCAAATTGTGGCTACAGCGGATCACAATACTCCGACTTTAAATCAAGATCAACCGATTAAAGACGCACTTTCTAGAAAGCAATTAGAACAATTGTCTACAAACTGCAAAAAAAATAACATCACTTTATATGAGTTAGGACATGAATATAACGGTATTGTGCATGTGATGGCACCAGAACTGGGCATCACACAACCAGGAATGACGATGGTGTGTGGCGACAGTCATACGTCCACGCACGGAGCTTTTGGAGCGATTGCCTTCGGAATCGGAACAAGCCAAGTGGCACAAGTTTTTGCAAGCCAATGTTTGTTGTTAACCAAACCTAAAAGTTTAAGGGTGTCTGTTAATGGGAAACTGAAAAATGGTGTGTTACCAAAAGATGTGATTCTTTATATTATTTCGAAACTAGGTACAAATTCTGGTACAGGCTATTTCTGCGAATATGCAGGCAATGTTTTTGAAGACATGAGTATGGAAGGTCGAATGACCGTTTGCAACATGAGTATTGAAATGGGAGCACGTGGTGGTATGATTGCTCCAGATGAAACGACTTTTAACTATGTTAAAGATCGAAAATTTGCACCTCAAGGAGATGAATTTGACAAAAAAGTAGCCTATTGGAAAACCTTGCCAACAGACAACGATGCTCAATTTGATAAAGAATATCATTTTGATGCGGAAGACATAGAGCCGATGATTACCTATGGAACAAATCCAGGTATGGGAATTAAGATTTCTGAGTCGATTCCTATGGATGAAAATCCATCATTTAAAAAGTCATTAGCTTATATGAATTTTGAAGCTGGTGAAAGTTTAATTAATAAACCAATTAATTTTGTGTTTATAGGAAGTTGTACCAACTCTAGAATTGAAGATTTTAGGGTAGCAGCAAACTATATTAAAGGTAAGAAAAAAGCAGATAATGTTACCGCTTGGCTAGTGCCAGGAAGTAAACAAGTGGAAGCTCAAATCATAGAAGAAGGTCTTAAAACTGTTTTTGATGAAGCAGGATTTGAGTTGCGTCAACCAGGATGTTCAGCCTGTTTGGCTATGAATGATGATAAAATTCCACAAGGAGAATATTGCGTATCTACCTCAAACAGAAATTTTGAAGGACGTCAAGGACAAGGCTCAAGAACTATTTTGGCAAGTCCTTTGGTGGCAGCAGCGACTGCGGTTGAGGGGAAGATTGTTGATATTATGAAGTATTTGAACTAGTATAAAGGTTGTCTCCTCGAGCGCAGTCGAGAGGTTTCTTTTATTTGAAAACATGATTACAAAACAAAGGTCTCGACTGCGCTTGACCAGACAGAATTAGTAATTAAAATAGATTCCTGCCTTAACAGGAAGTAGTATGGAAAAATTTATAACACTAAAATCCAAAGCCATTCCTCTAAATATTGAGAATGTTGACACTGATCAAATTATACCTGCACGCTTTTTAAAAGCGACAGATCGAAAAGGTTTTGGTGATAATGTATTTCGAGATTGGAGATATCATAAAGATGGTTCGGTGAATACGGACTTTATTTTAAATAATTCTAAATATTCAGGAAGTATATTGGTTGCTGGAGATAATTTTGGCTGTGGATCAAGCAGAGAACATGCAGCTTGGGCAATTACAGACTTTGGATTTAAAGTGGTGGTGTCGAGTTTCTTTGCTGATATTTTTAAGGGAAATGCTTTAAATAATGGTTTGCTTCCAGTTCAAGTTTCGGCTGAATTTTTAAAGAAATTGTTAGAACAAGTGACGGCACATCCTGAAACAGAGCTAGTGGTGGATCTTCAAAATCAAACGATTTTAGTGGAACATTCAGATTTATCAGAAAATTTTGAAATAGATGCTTATAAAAAAACCTGTATGATTAATGGTTACGATGATATTGATTATCTTGTAAACAATAAATCATTAATTGAGGCTTTTGAAGCTCAAAGAATGCACTAAACGAAATGGTTTAATGTTTTTGAAAACAAAAATTAAACCGAAACAAAAATTAAAAATAAACTAACTAATTAATTGAAAGTATGGTGAAATTCCTGCTTTCGCTCCATTGTATGAAATTAAAAATTGCCGTTTTACCTGGAGATGGTATTGGACCAGAAGTTACAAACCAAGCCATAAGAGCTTTAAAAGCTATTGCTTCCGAATTTAATCATAATTTTAAATTCACCTACGCAGATGTTGGTGCTGTCGCTATTGACAAACACAACGATCCTTTACCAGAAGCAACCTTAGACTTGTGTAAGTCTACAGATGCCATTTTATTTGGTGCTATTGGTGATCCTAAATACGATAATAATCCATTGTCTAAAGTGCGTCCTGAACAAGGCTTACTCAAATTACGTAAAGAATTAGGTTTGTATGCCAATATTAGACCTGTTAGTGCTTACGATAGTTTGTTAGATAAATCTCCATTGAAAGAGCATATTATTAAAGGTGTGGATATTAGTATCTATAGAGAATTAACTGGTGGTATTTATTTTGGCGAAAAATATACATCTAAAGATGGAGATTTTGCATCCGATTTATGTGCCTATTCAAGAGAAGAAATTGAACGGATTGCGCATTTAGCATTTCGTGCTGCGGAACTTAGAAAAAACAAAGTCACGTTGGTCGATAAAGCTAATGTTTTAGAAACATCTAGACTTTGGCGAAACGTAGTAAAAGAAGTCGCTGAAAATTATCCAGATGTAACGCTCGATTTTCTTTTTGTAGATAATGCAGCCATGCAAATGATATTAAACCCAAAGCAGTTCGATGTTATTTTAACTGAAAATATGTTTGGTGACATTATCAGTGATGAAGCCAGTGTTATTGGTGGTTCTATAGGTTTGTTAGCATCAGCGTCGGTTGGTGATACATATGCTATGTTTGAGCCTATTCACGGCTCTTATCCACAGGCAGCAAATAGAGGCATTGCAAATCCAATTGCGTCTATATTGTCTGCGGCAATGTTATTAAGCCATTTTGAATTACACAATGAAGCCGAACTCATACGACTGGCTGTAGAAAAGTCATTAAAATTAAATATTTCAACTCCAGATATCAATAGTAAGTATGATAACGTCACCACAAGTAAAGTTGGTGAATTCATTGAAGATTTTATAAATAATCCTAAAGACACCAACATGAATTTTGCCAACATTCATTTGGGTCAATCTACAATCATATAAATTATGCCCATAGAACCAAAATTAAAACGTTTTAACCAAAACGTTTTATCAAAATACCAGATATACAATAGTATTTTTATGACCTTACCGTTTGATACCATTTCAAAAACGGTAACACTTTTGCCTTTGTTTTATGAAACGTGTAAAACAGGTTTTGCAAAACAAGAAGATCCAACGACTATTGTGGATACTTTTTTTAAGAAATATCAAGCTAGAAGATCTCCTGAGAGTCAAATCAATTTGTTGTTTCGCTTTATTCAATATATAGAAAGACAGGTCGTTTTATTTGATGCAGTTGAAGATGCCGCTTTTCCTATTGTAAATAATATGGAAGGTATCGGAACGCTAAGAAACCTAAAAGAAAGTGCTTTTGCAGAACATAAAAAACAAGTGTTGCAAGATTATTTGGAATCATTTAAAGTACGAATTGTTTTAACAGCGCATCCAACACAATTTTATCCAGGTACCGTTTTAGGGATTATTACAGATTTGGCAGAAGCTATAAAGGAAGATAATCTCACAGAAATTAATAACCTTTTAGGGCAGTTGGGAAAAACTCCCTTCTTTAAAGATAAAAAACCGACACCTTACGATGAGGCTATCAACCTTATATGGTATTTGAAGAATGTGTTTTATGAATCGTTTGGTGGAATTTACGATTACATTCAGCAAAATATTTTTGATGATAAGGTCATTGATAATTCAATCATTAATATCGGTTTTTGGCCAGGTGGAGATCGCGATGGTAATCCATTTGTAACTCCTCAGATCACTTTGGGTGTGGCTAAAAAATTAAAAGAATCGATTATTAAAAATTACATCAAGGACATTAAATATTTAAGGCGTCGATTAACGTTTAAAGGGATTAGGGAGCGTATAGTTGATTTAAATCATAGGTTACACAACACACTCTTACATAAATCTGAAGCGAGTCAAATTACATTGGCTGATTTTAGAGCTGAGTTAAATAACATAAGAACGATTCTCATAGAAGAACATCAATCCTTATATGTAGATCAATTAACCACACTAATTAATAGAACAACCTTGTTTGGTTACCACTTTGCGAGTTTGGATATAAGACAAGATAGCCGTGTGCACGATGCCATGTTTAGAGCATTGGTTGGAGAGCTGATTGCCAATGATAGTGATTTGTTTCCTTCAAATTTCTTTGAATTAGAGCTAAATGAACAACTCAAACACCTAGCTGAAATTAAGGGAACTATTGGAGATATTGTGTTTAAGGACGAGTCAGCAATTAATATTGTTGAAACGATTAAGGCGATGAAATTTATTCAAGACAGTAATGGCGAAATAGCATGTAACCGTTATATTATTAGTAATAATCAAACGACACTTAATGTGCTGCAACTTTTTGCTATGTTAAAGATTATTGCTTTTGGAGATGATCTTACGGCAGATGTGGTGCCACTTTTTGAAACAGTTCCAGATCTTTTGGCAGCTCCGCAAGTGATGGAAGATTTATACTCTAATCCTAATTATAGAACCCATGTAGCAGCAAGGGGAAATAAGCAAACCATAATGTTAGGGTTTAGTGATGGCACTAAAGATGGTGGCTACTTAATGGCAAATTGGGCGATTTATAAAGCAAAAGAAGCCTTAACGACATTGTCTAGAAAGTACGATATAGATGTTATATTTTTTGATGGTCGTGGTGGACCACCAGCAAGAGGTGGTGGAAAAACGCATCAGTTTTATGCGTCTTTAGGACCAACTATTGAAGATAAAGAAATTCAATTAACCATTCAAGGTCAAACCATAAGTTCTAATTTCGGAACCTTAGATTCTTCTCAGTATAATATGGAGCAACTGATAAGTTCTGGAATATCAAACCATATTAGCGATAAGAATTTAGAGATGAGTAGTGCTGATAAGTTGGTTATGGACGATTTAGCCAATCTCAGTTATAAAGCCTATGTAGATTTTAAAAAACATCCGAAGTTTTTGTCATATTTAGAGAAAATGAGTACGCTGCAATACTACGCTAAAACCAATATAGGAAGTCGTCCATCTAAAAGAGGAAAGTCTGAAGGTTTGGTTTTTGCAGATTTAAGAGCCATTCCTTTTGTAGGGTCTTGGAGTCAGCTAAAGCAAAATGTGCCTGGGTTTTATGGAGTAGGTACAGCGTTGAAGTTTTATGAGGATAAAGGTGAATTTGAAAAAGTGCAACAGTTGTATAAAGCGTCTCGTTTTTTCAGAACGTTAATCGCCAATAGTATGATGTCCTTGTCCAAATCGTTTTTCGATTTAACAAGATACATGTCTCAAGATCCCGAATATGGTGCCTTTTGGAATATTATTTATGAAGAATATGAAACGTCAAAACGACTTATTTTAAAACTTTCAGGCTTCACGGAACTTATGGAGAATGAACCCATAGATAAAGCTTCCATTGCTGTTAGAGAATCTATAGTATTGCCTTTAATAACAATTCAGCAATACGCATTAAAAAGGATTCAAGAGCTTGAAAAAGCTGAGGTTAAAGATGAAGCACAAATTGAAATTTTCAAAAAAATGGTTACCAGATCTTTATTTGGTAATATCAATGCGAGTCGTAATTCGGCTTAACCACATTCCTGCGTAGGCAGGAATCTCTTATATAGAAACATAAAGCCTACTGAGTTTTCAACTTGGTAGGCTTTTTTAGTTGGTTGTAAAGCTAACAAAAGCGCTTTGTCTTGATTGTTTTTTTAATTTTTCGTTTAAAGTTATTGACCTAGTAGGTTTTCAAAACCTTGCAGGTCTTAATAAAAAAGTTAAACCAGATAAAGTCATTATTTTTTAGATTCTGGCCGTTTCAAAAGAAATTAAGATGAAATGGTTTTTTAATACTTACAAGTTAAGTTGAATAGGCTTCACAAGTTTTTAATCCCCAAAGCTTTCAGGACTGTGAGGTTTATTTGGTAACAAAAAAACCCTCCAAGATTAAACTCAGAGGGCTTTCCCTAACAACTAATTAAATTATTTAAATCAGACGTTTCATATTTTCAAAACCTTAAAGGTTTTCGTTTCATTTTAATGCTCATTCAATCTAAAATCTGGATAAGCATCCATGCCATGTTCGTGCGCATCTAGACCTTCTAATTCTTCACGTTCAGAAACTCTAATACCTACGGTTTTCTTCATAATAAATATAATTAGGAATGAAGACACGATACAAAGCGCAGCATAAGAGGCAACACCAATCAGTTGACTAACAAATTGTGCTCCACTAGCTATGGCACCAAAGATACCAACAGCTAAAGTTCCCCAAATACCACATGCCAAATGTACTGCAATCGCTCCAACAGGATCATCTAATTTTAGTTTGTCAATTAAAGCTACAGCAAAGACGATAATGGCACCTGCAATGGCTCCAATCAGAATGGCATCAGTCGGACTCATTTGGTCTGCACCAGCTGTAATACCAACAAGTCCACCTAAGATTCCATTAAGAAACATGGTTAAATCTAAATTTTTATAGCGTAATGTCGAAACTAAAGCGGCAACAACTCCGCCTGCTGCAGCAGCTAAACAGGTGGTGACTAAAGTTAATGATGTTAATGCAGGATCTGCGGATAATACAGAGCCACCATTAAAACCAAACCAACCCAACCATAGGATAATTACACCAGCCGTTGCTAATGGAATGTTATGTCCAGGAATCGCTTGTGGTTTTCCATCTTTAAATTTACCAATTCTAGACCCTAATAAGTAAACTGCAACAAGTGCAGCCCATCCACCAACAGAGTGAACTAATGTAGAACCTGCGAAATCATAAAATGGTGTTTCAAGCGTTTGCAAAAATCCGCCTCCCCATTTCCAAGAACCAGCAAGCGGGTAAATAAAACCAACATATATTACTGTAAACACCATAAAAGGTCCTATTTTCATACGTTCTGCCACAGCTCCAGATACAATGGTTGCTGCTGTCGCTGCAAACATCCCTTGAAATAAGAAATCTGTCCAGTAGGTGTAGCCTTCATTATAAGTTAAGTCTAAAGTTCCAGCATCTGTAAGTGGCGAGCTTAAACCAAGTGAGAAATCTCCTAAAATTCCCCATGTACCTTCCGTCCAAGTGGGATACATTAAGTTAAAACCAATTATTGCATATAAAAGTAATCCTACCGTAATAATAAAGATGTTTTTAAATAAAATATTAATCGTGTTTTTTTGACGTGTCAATCCGATTTCTAAAAATGCAAAACCTAAGTGCATAAAGAAAACGAGTGCTGTACAGATCATCATCCATACATTATTTGTAGTTAATAATTCCATGTGTTTTATTTTAAAGTTTGTCCTCCTTTGTCTCCTGTTCGTATTCTATAGCATTCTTCGATGTTCGACACGAAGATTTTACCATCTCCAACATCACCTGTGGATGCGGCTTCTATAATGGTTTTTATAGTAATGTCTTCAAAATCATCATTAACAACGATGGATAGGTAGCGTCGTTGTATGTCGCTAGTACTGTAAGAGACACCTCTGTAAACATGTCCTTCTTTTTCATTTCCAAGTCCTGTAACATCCCAATAAGAGAAGAAATTGACTCCGACTTCGTGAAGTGCTTTTTTTACCTTAGAAAACATTGATTTTCTAATAATGGCTTCAACTTTTTTCATAAAAAAATATTTAGTTAGATCACAAATCTATATAAAGTTTAATTATACCCTTGTAAAAAAAGGGGTTTCAACTTATTTTTACGAATATTTTATTTTACACCCTATAAAATTTAGCATAAATTAATTTTTAACCACTTTAGGTCTTTTTTGTATAAGACTGATAGAAACAAAAACCTTCGATGCTTAAGCTTCGAAGGTTTTCTTTAACAACAACAACTAATTATCTAAACCATCAATTTTAAAACTATTAGTATTTTTTTATATGTAAAGTATATTTGGGTTAACCTCTATCTCTTTTTCCTGGGAAAGCTATTTCGCCGTGTTCTGATAAATCAAGACCAACCGTTTCTTCTTCTTCGGTAACTCTAAGACCCAATGTAGATTTAAGTATTTTAAAGACAATGTAAGATAAAAGTACAGCCCATACTGCATAAGCCAAACTACCTAAAGCTTGCACACCTAATTGACCTGCTCCACCTCCGTTAAAAAGTCCAATACCTGTATCTCCATCAACTCCCCATAGACCAATAACAATAGTTCCCCATACACCAGCTACACCATGAACAGAAGCTGCTCCGATAGCATCATCAATTTTAAGTTTTTTCTCAATAAATTCAATTGAGAATACAACAATTATACCACCTATAAGTCCTGCAACAACAGCTCCTACGGCAGTCATGTTTCCACAACCAGCAGTAATACTAACTAATCCCGCTAGTGCACCATTTAAGGTTTGAGGTAAGTTTGGTTTTCCGTACCAAATCCATGTTGTTACTAATGCACCAAGTCCACCTGCAGCTGCAGCCAAATTTGTAATTAATACAACATTTGATGCACCAATAGCGTCAGCGCCTCCCCAAGCAAGTTGAGATCCACCATTAAAACCAAACCATCCTAACCAAAGAATAAATACACCTAAGGTTGCTAATATTTGGTTGTGTCCTGGAATCGAAAATACTTTACCGTCAACAAATTTACCAATTCTTGGTCCTACCATAATCGCAGCCACTAACGCAGCCCATCCGCCAACAGAGTGTACAACAGAAGATCCTGCAAAATCAATAAATCCTAAATTAGTCAACCAACCAGATCCTTGCCATTGCCATCCACCTGCAATAGGATAGATTAATGCAGTCATTACAATAGAAAATATAGCATAGGTTGAGTATTTAGTTCGGCCCGCAATTGCTCCAGAGACAATAGTTGCTGCTGTTGCAGCAAACATGGTTTGGAAAAATAAATCGGCACCTTCACCTTGCATTAGACCACTCCAGAAAAACCATCCGTTTGATGTTTCTCCATACATCAATGAGTAACCAACTAACCAATATGTTATCGAGCCCACACAAATATCTAATAGGTTTTTCATTGCAATGTTAGCCGCATTTTTAGAGCGTGTCATTCCGGTTTCAA
Source organism: Winogradskyella sp. (assembly GCF_045105575.1). GTDB lineage: Bacteria > Bacteroidota > Bacteroidia > Flavobacteriales > Flavobacteriaceae > Winogradskyella. Next base: position 69,578 of record NZ_JBGCDQ010000009.1, read on the forward strand.
CTAGTGTAAAACCTGCTTGCATAAAGAATACTAAGATACCCGAAAGAAGCATCCAAAGCATTCCCATATCTCCATTTATGGCAGCAACAGCTGCTTCAATTTCTGTAGGTTCAGCAGTATCTTGCACTGCTGTAAGAGTTGGGATAAGTGTTAAGAAATTAGTTAGCATAATTATGTATTTTAGTTAGTGTTTATTTAAAATGTATAAATGGCAGCTAAAGTAAATGCACTTAAGCTACTAGCTGGTGCGCCATCATTGTTAAGTACATTGCCATAAAGACCTCCATCAGCATCTGTTAAAGAGTCTAGTCTTAATTCTGGCTTTATAATTAAGTTGCTGTCAACAGTGTAACTGCCAGTTAACGTTAATCCTAAAACACTTGGGTAATCTACGGCATCATCGTCACCGTGCAATGCAAAATATTCACCTCTTAAGCCAATACTAAAATCATCAGATGTAGCATATTGTGGGTAAAGCGCAGCTCCGTAAAAACCACTTCCATCATTCTCGTTATATGCAGCATTGATACCTAAGAAAAATTCATCAGAAAGATCAAAACCACCTGTATAATCTATTTCAAAACCTAAACCACCATTATTACCACTATCGTAGTATAAGTTTAAGAATTGACCAGAGTAGCCTAATTGAGCACCAAAAGAATATTCACCTGTTGTAGACGTGTTATTAGTATCCCAAGGGTTCATCACTGCTAACATTAAACTGAAATCCTCAGATAAAGCAAAATCAGCTTTTAAACCTACATGAGAGAAAGGTCCACTAGAAAATAAGTAAGATGTGCTGTAGTTGAAGTTTGCTGCAGGTGCAATAACTTCGTAACCTAAAAACGTGTTAAAACGTCCAAATGTTAAGGTCGTACTTTCGGAAACATTCCAATATGCGTAAGCTTGATTCACAATACCATCAACAATATCGTTGCTAAAAGTAGCGCCAGCTCCTCTTGGTCCAACAACTAAATCTAAAACGGCACCTACTTTGCCACTTTCATAGCTCGCAATTAGGTTTCCCATACCAACGGCAAATCCTGTTTGATCTGCAAATGCAGTTCCGAAGGTTACTCCAGCGTCATCAGGCGCAGATAAGTAAGTTTGGTAATATGCGTCAACACTTCCAGAAAGTGTAAACTTTTTAGCGACTGCAGTAGAATCTTGTGCAGTTAAAACTATCGACATTAAAAATAATGTTAGAGTAAAAATTTTTTTCATAATATTTAATATTTCGTGGTTTGAAGTGTAAATCTATTTTATTTAATTTATAACCCATAAAGAAATAGGGTATTAAAGTTTATTTTTATGAATATTTTATTTTATACCCTATAATTTTTAGGGTTAAAATTAATTATACTTGTTTTTGTGTGAAATTGATAATCTGAATTTTCAATAATTTGACAAAAATGTTTATTTCCTTAAAGAATAATTAGTTTTTTATTCATATCGCAAACGTTTTCGCAATAAAAAGGATTTTTTGTTAAATATTTTTCATTACTTATTTAGTAGTATATGTCAGTATAATTATCAAATTTTCATTTAGAATGCGCATAATTATCAATATGGGAAAAGTGTTTCTTCTTTTCTTTTAATCGAATTTTTGACCTTATATTAGAGAGGTAATAAGGTGTTAAAGCCTTTAAAAATTTGCAAGATTATGTATAAGAAACAAGGCCTTTATTCACCAGAATTTGAACACGAAAATTGTGGCGCAGGATTTATCTGTAACCTTAAGGGAGAAAAGACAAATCAAATCATACATGATGCGCTAGAGATTCTTGTAAAATTAGAACATCGTGGTGGAGTAAGTTCGGATGGAAAAACTGGAGATGGTGCTGGTTTATTAATAGATATACCGCATGCTTATTTTAAACGCGTTTGTGGTTTTAAAGTTCCTGTAAAAGGAAAGTATGCTGTCGGAATGGTATTTCTTCCTAAAAATAGAAACCAATATAAGTTTTGTAAAGACACGTTTGAAAAGGAAATCATAGCTCAAGGATTATCGATTATAGGATGGAGAGAAGTGCCGGTAGATTCTACACAACTGGGAGAAATCGCTTTAGCATCAGAACCTAATATAGAACAACTGTTCGTTGGAAAATCGAATGAAGTTTCTGAAGCTGATTTTAAAGCAAAATTATACGCAGCACGAAAAATAACAGAGCACACCGTTAGAAAATCTAAGATGTCGCAAAGTTCTTATTTCTACGTGTCAAGTTTATCTATGAATACGCTTATATATAAAGGTATTATTATGCCTGAAGATATTGGGCCTTATTATAAAGATTTACAAGAAGACGATTTAGTAACACGTTTGGCTTTAGTACATCAGCGTTTTTCTACGAATACAATGCCGACTTGGGAATTGGCGCAGCCCTTCCGATTTATGTGTCAGAATGGAGAAATAAATACACTGCGTGGTAATGTGAGTCGAATGCGAGTACGTGAAGAAATCATGAAAAGCGACGTTTTTGGACCGCAAATAGATAAGTTGTTTCCTATTATTTTACCCGGAAAATCAGATTCTGCCTCTATGGATATGGTGGTGGAATTATTAACACATACGGGTCGTTCATTGCCAGAGGTGATGATGATGATGATTCCTGAAGCATGGGAAAAACACGCTACCATGTCGCCAGAGCGTAAAGCGTTTTACGATTACAACTCTTGTATTATGGAGCCTTGGGATGGACCAGCTTCTGTGCCTTTTACAGATGGAAATTATATTGGTGCATTGCTTGATAGAAACGGATTAAGACCATCAAGATATACCGTGACTAAAAGCGGGAAACTGATTATGTCTTCAGAAATCGGAGTGGTTGAGATCGCACCAGAAGATGTAGAAAGTCATGGTCGTTTAGAACCTGGCAAAATGTTTTTGGTTGATATGAACCAAGGTCGTATTATCAATGATGAAGAAATAAAAAGTAAGATTGTTAGAGAAAGGCCGTATCAAGAATGGTTAGATAAAACAAGAATACACTTAAAAGATATTCCTTACACAGGTGAAACCTGTCCTATTGAACTTTTAGATATAAAAACGAGGCAACGTCTCTTTAACTATACGTTCGAAGATATTCAAGAAGTCATTACACCAATGGCTCAAAAAGCAAAAGAAGCTTTAGGTTCAATGGGAACTGACACACCTTTAGCCGTGTTATCTAATAAGCCTCAGTTAATTTCAAATTACTTTAAACAGTTATTTGCTCAGGTTACCAATCCGCCTTTAGATGGAATTCGTGAAGAAATCGTAACAGACATTAGCTTATCATTAGGAAAAGATCGCAATATTTTTAGCATTACCGAAAGACAATGTAGAAAGTTGAAAATTCAGAATCCTGTAATATCGAATGACGATTTAGAAAAAATACGACACATTTCGGTTGAAGGGTTTAAGGCCGAAACGATCGAGCTTTTATACCAAAAAGATAAAGGGCTTAATGGACTTGAAGATGCCTTGGATACTGTTATTACTCAAATTGAAAAAGCCTTAGAACGAAAGACAAACATTATCATTTTATCAGATAGAGGCGTGAGCAAAGAATTGGCACCTATTCCTGCGTTATTAGCCTGTTCTTATGTCAGTCACCAGATGAATCGTTTGCGTAAGCGTTCATATTTCGATATTATAATAGAGTCTGCAGAACCACGCGAACCACATCATTTCGCCACCTTATTTGGTTATGGTGCAAGCGCTGTAAACCCTTATATGGTGAACGAAATTATTAGAGCGCAAGTAAAAGAAGGCTTCATTACGGATATGGATGAGCAAAAAGCGGTCGATAATTTCAACAAAGCGATTGGAAAAGGTATTTTAAAAGTGATGAACAAAATAGGCATCTCAACATTACGTTCATATCGAGGTTCTCAGATATTCGAAATCGTTGGTTTCAACTCGCAATTCGTAGAAAAATATTTTCCTTACACCACATCAAGAATTGAAGGTATTGGACTTTATGAAATCGAAAAAGAAATCGATAAACGTTATAAATATGCCTATCCAAATTCTGAAGTCGATAAGCGTTTAGGTTTAAATATTGGAGGCGATTACAGGTGGAGACGTAACGGAGAAAAGCACTTATTTAATCCAACAACAGTTGCGAAATTGCAACAAGCTGTGCGATTGAGCGATCAAGATAGTTATGATGTTTATGCGAAAGCCATTAATGAACAATCTGAAAATCTAATGACCATTCGTGGCTTGTTCGAGTTTAATAATATTGATCCTATTCCGCTAGAGGAAGTAGAGCCTTGGACAGAAATTGTAAAACGTTTCAAAACGGGTGCCATGTCGTATGGTTCAATTTCGAGAGAAGCACACGAAAATTTAGCGATTGCCATGAACAGAATTGGAGGAAAATCTAATTCGGGTGAAGGAGGAGAAGATCGTAATCGTTTTCAGCCAGATGTAAATGGTGATAGCCGGAATTCGGCAATAAAACAAGTGGCTTCTGGTCGTTTTGGAGTGACTTCTCATTATTTAACCAATGCTAGAGAGATTCAAATTAAAATGGCTCAAGGTGCAAAGCCAGGAGAAGGCGGTCAGTTGCCTGGTGAAAAAGTATTACCATGGATTGCCGCAGCACGAAATTCAACACCATTCGTTGGGTTAATTTCGCCACCACCACATCACGATATTTATTCAATTGAAGATTTAGCTCAACTCATTTACGATTTAAAAAATGCGAATCGCGAAGCCAGAATTAATGTAAAGTTAGTGTCTGAAGTTGGAGTAGGAACCATCGCAGCTGGTGTTGCAAAAGCAAAAGCAGATGTGGTTTTAATTTCAGGTTATGATGGAGGAACAGGCGCTTCACCTTTAACCTCATTAAAGCATGCAGGTTTGCCTTGGGAACTTGGTTTAGCAGAAGCACAACAAACTTTAGTACTTAATAATTTAAGAAGTCGAATCGTAGTAGAATGTGATGGGCAATTAAAAACAGGACGTGATGTTGCGATTGCAGCATTATTAGGTGCAGAAGAATTCGGTTTTGCTACAGCACCTTTGGTTGCTTCAGGGTGCATTATGATGCGAAAGTGCCATTTAAATACCTGTCCGGTCGGAATTGCTACACAAGATAAAACCTTGCGTAAGAACTTTAAAGGAACACCAGAACACGTCATTAATTTCTTCTATTATATCGCTGAAGAATTGAGAAGCATTATGGCAGAATTAGGATTCAGATCTATGTCGGAAATGGTTGGTCAGACACATAAGATAAATGCGAATAAAGCCATAAAGCACTATAAAGCCAAAGGTTTAGATTTATCTTCAATCTTGCACAGACCAGCGGAATATGCTCAGATGCCAGTTAAAAATACAGGACGGCAAGAACACAATCTCGACAATGTTTTAGATTTTAAAATATTAAAGGATTCGCATCGTGCTTTATATCGAAAAGAGCAAATGACATTGGCTTATCCAATTAAAAATACCAACCGTACAGTTGGGGCAATTGTGAGTAATGAGATTTCAAAAATATATGGCCATTTAGGTTTACCTGAAGATACACTTAATATCAATTTTCAAGGTTCTGCAGGACAGAGTTTCGGTGCGTTTGGAGCACACGGATTAACGTTCAATCTCGAAGGAAACACCAATGATTACCTAGGGAAAGGTTTATCGGGAGCAAAATTAATCGTGAAGAAACCGGCAAAAGCAGATTTCGTGGCACAAGACAATATCATCATTGGTAATGTTTGTCTGTTCGGAGCTGTAGAAGGACAGGCTTACATCAACGGCATTGCTGGCGAACGTTTTGCGGTTAGAAACTCTGGTGCTATTGCTGTTGTAGAGGGTGTCGGTGATCATTGTTGCGAATATATGACGGGTGGAAAAGTGGTCGTTCTTGGTAAAACAGGTCGAAATTTTGCAGCAGGTATGAGTGGGGGTATCGCTTATGTTTACGATCCGGAAGACAAATTTGTAAACGGATTATGTAATACCGAAACTATCGAATTTGAGAAGATTCTTAAAAAAGATGGAAATGACTTAAAAGGGTTGATTGAAAAACATGTAAAATATACTGATAGTCAGTTAGGTCAATCGTTATTAGCAAATTGGGAAACGAGCTTAAGTAATTTTGTAAGAGTGATGCCAACGGAATACAAACGTGCATTGAAGCGTTTGGAAACGGAGGAGCCAATGGTTGAAGAATTAGAAATAGTTTAGTGATAAGTTGTTTTTAAAATCCTGCAAGGTCTTGGAGACCTTGTAGGTATAAATGACAAATCTATACCTAAAGGGTTTTAGAAATCCTGTAGGATTAACACAATTAAATTTAGAAAGCAAGGATAAGATTCCTGCTTTCGCAGGAATTAAGATGGGAAAAGTAACAGGTTTTAAAGAATTCGAAAGAAAAGACGAAAAGTACAATCCAGTAAAGGATCGTGTAAAAAATTATAAAGAATTTACAGTCCCTCTAAGTGAAAAAGAGCTCACAAAACAAGGGTCGCGTTGTATGGATTGTGGAATTCCATTTTGCCATAGTGGTTGTCCGCTAGGTAATTTAATTCCAGATTTTAATCATATGGTGCATCAAGGCGAATGGCAAAAAGCCTCTTGGATATTACATTCTACAAACAATTTCCCAGAGTTTACAGGTCGTTTATGTCCTGCGCCATGCGAACAAGCATGCGTTTTAGGAATTATTGAAGATCCTGTTTCCATCGAAAATATTGAAAAAAATATTGTTGAGCGTGCCTTTAAAGAGGGTTGGATTAAACCACAACCACCAAAAATAAGAACAGGTAAAACAATTGCAGTCGTCGGTTCTGGACCAGCAGGTTTAGCAGCGGCACAACAATTAAATAGAGCTGGTCACACTGTGACTGTTTTTGAGCGTGATGATGCTATTGGAGGGTTATTGCGTTACGGAATTCCTAATTTTAAAATGGAGAAAGGGATTATAGATCGTCGTTTAGCAATTTTAGAAGCTGAAGGTATTATCTTTAAAACCAACGTTAATGTTGGTGTGAATTATGATGTTGAAGATTTAAAAGCTTTTGATGCGGTTGTGCTTTGTGGTGGAGCTAGCGAGAGAAGAAGTCTACCAACACCAGGAATTGATGCAGATGGAGTGGTGCAAGCGATGGATTTTCTAACACAACAGACCAAAGTTGTTTTTGGACAAAAAGTAAAAGATCAAATACTAGCAACAGATAAAAACGTCATTGTTATAGGAGGTGGAGATACAGGATCGGATTGTATTGGAACATCGAATCGTCAAGGAGCAAAATCGGTAGTCAATTTTGAAATTATGCCAAAACCACCAGGACACAGATCAGCAACAACACCATGGCCATATTGGCCGTTACAATTAAAAACATCATCGTCTCATAAAGAAGGTGTGGAACGTAATTGGTTGATTAACACTAAAGAATTTGTAACGGATTCGAAAGGAAAATTAATAGCGTTAAAAACCGTAAATGTAGAATGGGAAATGATTCCAGGTGAACGACCAAAATTAATTGAAATTGCAGGTACTGAAAAAACATGGCCATGTGATTTAGCATTACTAGCACTTGGTTTTACTGGTCCAGAACAAACCATCGCAGACCAATTAGGTTTAGAGAGAGATGTACGTTCTAACTACAAAGCAAGCTATGGCAAATATCAAACGAATGTGCCAAATATATTTGCAGCTGGAGATATGCGTAGAGGACAATCCTTAATTGTTTGGGCGATTTCTGAAGGTAGAGAAGCAGCAAGGCAAGTGGATATTTACTTAATGGGTAAATCGGATTTAGCGACTAAGAATGAAGATGCTGATTTGGTAGGGCTTTAATACAGGATTTTCTACTGCTATAATATTTTAAGGGTAAGTCTATTGTTAGGGTAGAAGTAAAGCATCTGGAAATGGATGCTTTTTTTTATTCGTGAGGTAATGGTGATAAAAATGGTTTATAAGATTAACGATTTGTTTCTTAAAGTACAGAATTAAATATGTTCTTTTTATAAGATAAATCGTTGAAATGGTATCATGCTTTTTTAATGGATCTGGTATATGAATTATTTGTTAATATAACCTCCCTCTTTCCAGTCTCTATTTTCTTCATACCATTCAAGTAAATCACCCATGAAACCAAATAATATTGCTTTTCCTGTAGCTTGTTCAAAATTTATTTGACCATCGAAATGTCTCACTGTTACATGCCTTTTGTGCATAGGCTTATCATTAGCCATAACAAAAGTAGTAGTTCTACCCATTTCAAATTTGCTTTCTGGAATTACTTTCTTACTATCAAGTATTTTTTGTACAATGAAAGCTACGTCAACCGTAGGATAATAAGGGTCACCCATAGTTTTATATAGCTATTTGTAGTTTTTCTGCGAACTGTTCTCCAGTTTGCATTATTTGGTCTACAACTATATCTTCTTCTGGAACATTAAAAGACATAAAAGAAACATCTCTAGTACTTTCGTTATTAAAGCACCACCCCATAATTTTAAGTTCAGTCTCAAGACCTTTACCGAATTTTTCTGCATTTATGCAGAAAGCTGTTAAAGATTCTTTTACGGCTATTTCGGCGTCATCCAAGTCTTTAGCAAAAGTTTTAATTCCGAATAAAGGAACATTAACAGAAATCATCTCATCCATACCTGTCTTATCCCATATTGGCATAACAACAGAAATAGATTGTAAAATTCCTTCTATCCTAGTAATTTCAATATTAGCTTCTTGATTATTCATTTTAAATGACTGTTAGTATTAAGATTAATACTTACCTTTTGTTGTTGTATAACACAAACATACAATATGTGTACCAAAATTTATATTGTCATGACAACTTTATTTCTATCGTAAACGTTTCTACTATAACTTTTACCTATTATGAAAACATTAACCATAGCCACAATCTTTTCAATAGTTGGATGTATAACATTATCACAAGTTACAGCATTTAACACACTTTAGCAAATAGAACCTATTCCAGTACTTCTATATACTTACGTTCATCACTATTTGCTTATTTTATAAGAAATACTAAATTTTCATATTTATTGCGCAATAGTAGCTAATTTCAATACTATTGTTAATAATTGAAATCTCCTTGATGGTTTGCTAAGAATGAAATTCTTTCATAATGACTATTTTGACTTCAAAAATTGTTACTGCCTACCCTTCAAAACACCCTCAATATCCTCAAGCCTAAACCCTTTAGCTTTCAATAAAATCAAATAGTGATACATTAAATCAGCAGCTTCGTCTTGAAATAATTTTGGGTCATCATCTTTAGCTTCAATGACTAATTCCACAGCTTCTTCACCTACTTTTTGAGCGACTTTGTTTATGCCTCTTTTGAATAATTCATTGGTGTATGAATTTGGGTCGTCACTGTCAATTCTTTCACTAATGGTTTTTTGCAATTCGTATAGAAACCCTTTAGCAGTGTCTTCTTTAAAACAAGAGGTGCTTCCTGAATGGCAAGTTGGTCCTTTTGGTTCGGCCTTAATTAAAATGGTATCGTTATCACAATCTATTTGAATGTCTTTTACTAATAAAAAATTACCTGACGCTTCACCTTTAGTCCAAAGTCTGTTTTTACTTCTGCTAAAAAAGGTCACTTTATGTTCCGCTTTAGTTTTAGTGAAAGCTTCCTGATTCATATAACCTAGCATTAAAACTTGTAAGGTTTCGTTATTTTGAATAATGACAGGAACTAATCCGTCTCCTTTTGAAAAATCTATGTCCATCGTATTGCTATGTTTTCGTTTTTTAAATACTGTTTTAATTCCGGAATTGGTATGTCGCCATAATGAAATATACTGGCTGCTAATCCTGCACTTGCTTGTGTGGTTTCAAACAAAGTTTTAAAGTGTTTTTTTGTTCCTGCTCCACCAGATGCAATTACAGGAATATTTATGGATTTACTAACTTCTCCCGTAATATCAAGTGCAAAACCTGCTTTTGTGCCATCATTATTCATAGATGTGAGTAATATTTCGCCAGCACCTAACGCTTCCACTTGTTTTACCCAATCTAAAGTTTTTAAGGGTGTTGCTGTTCGTCCTCCATGAACGAATACCATCCATTCTCCATCTACAAATTTAGTGTCTATTGCAACAACACAACATTGACTTCCAAACTGATTGGCAATTTGTGTAATTAACTCAGGATTCTTAACGGCTGAAGAATTTACACTTACTTTATCTGCGCCTGCTTTTATAACACTAGAGACGTCCTCAATGGTATTAATGCCGCCTCCTACTGTAAACGGAATATTGATTTCTTCAGAAATATGTGTGACTAATTCTACTAAGGTTTTTCGTTTTTCGACCGTTGCAGTAATGTCTAAAAACACCAATTCATCTGCTCCATGAGCCACATATTGTTTTGCGAGTTCAATTGGGTCGCCAGCATCTCTAATACCAACAAAATTGATGCCTTTTACGGTTCGTCCATCTTTGATATCTAGACATGGTATAATTCGTTTTTTTAGCATAGTTTCTGAAGTTCTTTTAAGGAAATGTTTCCTTCGTAAATCGCTTTTCCGAGAATGACACCTTCACATCCTATTTCTTTTACCAATTCTAAATCTTGAATTGACGAAACGCCTCCGCTTGCAATTAATTTTATATTCGATTTTGAAATGATTTCTTTATACAATGCGTTGGACGTTCCTTGTAGCATACCATCTTTTGCAATATCTGTACAAATAACATATTGAATGCCTTTGGATTCATAATCTTTTATAAAATCTACCACATCTAATTCAGAGGCTTCTAGCCAACCATTCGTCGCAATTTTTCGGTCTTTGCAGTCCGCTCCTAAAATAATTTTGTCAGCACCATAATTTTCTAACCAAGATAAAAACACCTCTGGATTATTTGCTGCAATGCTTCCTCCTGTAATTTGGTTGGCTCCGCATTCAAAAGCGATTTTTAAATCGTCGTCAGATTTTAATCCACCACCAAAATCGACTTTCAGATTGGTTTTAGACACAATGCTTTCTAATATGTTGTGATTGACAATGTGTTTTGATTTTGCACCATCCAAGTCCACTAAATGTAAATATTGAATACCATTAGCCTCAAATGCTTTGGCAACTTCTAACGGGTTTTCGTTATATATTTTTTTGGTGTTGTAATCTCCTTTGGTGAGGCGAACACATTTTCCGTCGATGATATCTATTGCTGGTATGATTCTCATTTTATTCCTGCGAAAGCAGGAATCTCGTCCAGCTTTCTTATTTTTATTTTAATCCTTCTTTTATAATTTGACTAGACCTGCTGGGTTTTTAAAACCTGCGAGGTCTGGATTATCTTTTGAGATGTTTTGACGCGCTCAACATGACATTCGGTTTGTAATTGTCTTTTATCATAATTCCAAAAAATTCTTCAATAATTGCGTGCCAACATCAGCAGATTTTTCAGGATGAAATTGGGTGGCATAAAAATTATCATTGTGCATTGCTGAGGCAAATGGATGTATGTAATTGCAAGTCGCAATGGTTTGTTCATTTCTCTCAGCGTAATAGCTATGCACATAATACATATCGTTATCTATTTTTATGTTTTTAAACAATTCGCCTTTAATTTCCGAGAAGCTATTCCAACCGATATGAGGAACTTTTTCTATTGGTGGAAATTTTTTCACTTGGGTATTAAAAATTCCTAGACATTTGGTATCTCCTTCTTCTGAATAATCGCACATCAATTGCAAGCCTAAACAAATGCCAAGAATCGGTTTTTCGATAGATAAAATAACCTTATCTAAACCTTTTTCTTTTAAATATGTCATGGCAGAACTCGCTTCGCCAACACCTGGAAAAATCACTTTGTCAGCATTTAATATTTCGGTTTTATCGTCTGTGATAATGCTTTCGTAGCCTAAACGGTTTAGAGCATTTTGCACGGAACGAATGTTACCTGCGTTGTATTTTATAATCGCTATCATTGTTATTTTTGAAACACCCCTAAAGTCCACTTAAGAGGACAATGGACAGATTAAACTTTAATTTCATTTTCATTTTCATTTTCATCTTCATCTTCTTCTAAAGACTTCCTTTTGTACTTGGAATTGAAAAATTATCGGTTTTCGATACAGCCATTTTTATAGCCTTAGCAAAAGCCTTAAAAATGGATTCAATTTTATGATGCTCATTATCTCCTTCGGCTTTAATATTTAGATTACATTTTGAGGCATCACTAAAGGATTTAAAGAAGTGCATAAACATTTCTGTTGGCATGTCTCCAATCATTTCACGCTTAAATTCTGGTTCCCAAACTAACCATGGTCGTCCGCCAAAATCAATAGCGACTTGCGCTAGGCAATCGTCCATAGGTAATAAAAAACCATAGCGTTCAATACCTCGTTTACTTCCTAAGGCTTTAATAAACGCTTCGCCAAATGTTATGGCGACATCTTCAATAGTGTGGTGTTCGTCTATTTCTAAATCACCATCTACTTTGACATTTAAATCTACGTTGCCATGTTTGGAAATTTGTTCTAACATGTGGTCAAAAAATCCTAATCCTGTTGAAATATTACTTTGACCAGAGCCATCTAAATTCACTGTAACCTCGATATCTGTTTCTTTAGTTTTTCTTGTTACGGTTGCTAGTCTTGGCAGTGCTTTCAAATAATCGTAAATGACTTCCCAAGATGTCGTTGTAAGTGTTGCATATGCATTTGTGTCATTACTAATAAAAATACCTTTACTACCTAAGTTCTTGGCAAGTTCTATATCTGTGGCGCGGTCTCCAATGACATATGAATTTTCTAAATCGTAATTCCCGTGAATATATTTGTTGAGCAATCCTGTTCTTGGTTTTCGCGTTGGTGCATTATCCTCAGGGAAACTTTTGTCTATAAGAATTTCTGAGAATTCAACCCCTTCATTTTTAAAGGCTTGAATAAGCTTGTTTTGTGCTGGCCAAAAGGTGTCTTCAGGAAACGAATCTGTTCCTAAACCATCTTGGTTAGTAACAATTACGAGCTCATAATCCATTTCGCGAGCAATTCTAGATAACCATTGAAAAACACCAGGATAATATTCTAGTTTTTCTAAACTATCGAGTTGGTAGTCGATGGGTGGCTCTATGGCTAATGTGCCGTCTCTGTCTATGAATAGTATTTTTTTCATTTTTGTTTTGGTTGAAACCTCACAGGTTTTCAAAACCTGTTAGGTCTGTTAGTGCTTTTATCAATTTCTCATTCTCATCAGGCTTTCCAACCGTAATCCGAATGCTATTTTTTACCAAGCTATTCCGATTCCGAGTAATCACTTTTTGATCAACTAATTTGGTGTAAAGTTCATTGGCATCAGCAACTTCAACTAATAAAAAATTAGCATCAGAGGGATAGATTTTCTTTATGATTTTTAATTTTTTTAATTCTTGAATCAGTTGTTCTTTTTCTTCAAGAATCGTTTTTATGTTGGCCTTTAAAGTGAGGTTGTTTTCTAGAGCCTCAATAGCTGCGTTTTCATTTAATACACTAATGTTATAAGGTAATTTCACATTATTCAACAATTGAATGATTTCAGTACTTGCAAATCCAATTCCAATGCGTGCTGCGGCTAAACCTAGCGCTTTACTGAAAGTTTGTGTTACGATAAGATTTGGATATTTTGAAAGTAATGTATTCCAAGATGCTTTCCCACTAAAATCGGCATAAGCTTCATCAATAATGACAATCCCTTCGAAATGTTCCAAGATGAATTCAATATCTTTTTTGTTGAAACAATTACCTGTCGGATTGTTTGGTGAGCAAATGAAAATCAACTTTAATTTTTCATCTTTTAAATAAGGCTTTAAATCATTTTGATTAATTTGAAAGTCGTCATTCAGCGGCAATTTTAATAACTCAACATCATTAATATCTGCAGCAACCTGATACATCCCAAATGTAGGTGTAAAGGTTAGCGCTTTGTCTTTTTCTGGATTGCAAAAAACCCGATAAATTAAGTCTATAATTTCATCACTACCATTACCTATAAATAGATGTTCTGCATTAATGCCATTGTACTCTGAAAGCTTTTCTTTTAACTTTTTTTGATACGAATCTGGATAGCGATTTAAGGTGCCGAACGGATTTTCGTTGGCATCTAAAAACACACCTTCATTACCTTTAAATTCATCGCGTGCGCTTGAATAGGGTTGAAGTTTTAGTATGTTTGGTCGGACTAATTTCTTTAAATCAAACATTGTTTTTTTGTTTTCCTGCGAGGTTTTAAAACCTTGTAGGTATTAATCTGTGTTTTTTACCTTTTAGGTTTAGGTACTAAATAACGTTGCATTCCTATTTTACAGGTTTAATGAGGTACTGAAACGAGTTCAGTACGCGTTACTTTAAGGACTTAAGTCTTAAAGTAACGGCATTTTTATGCGCATCTAAACCTTCGGCTTCAGCCATTAATTCTACAGCAGAACCAATATTTTGAATGCCTTCTTTACTTAGATTTTGAAACGTAATTTTCTTTACAAAACTATCTAATGACACTCCACTATAATTACGAGCATAGCCATTTGTAGGTAGCGTATGGTTGGTTCCGCTAGCATAATCGCCTGCGCTTTCACAACTGTATTTACCTAAGAAAACAGAGCCAGCATTTGTGATTTGGTCTATATAATTTGAAGCATTATCTGTTGCTATTATTAAGTGTTCTGGTGCATATAAATTGCTAAATTCGATACATGCGTCCATTGCATCTAAAAGAATGGCACGACTTACGTTCAGTGCTTCTGATGCCGTTTTTTTACGCGATAAAAGGTTGAGTTGTGTATCTATTTCTTCTATAGTCTGCGTAATGGTATGTTCATCATCCGATAATAAAATCACTTGACTATCTGCACCATGTTCGGCTTGCGATAATAAATCTGCGGCAACAAATGCTGGGTTACTCGTTTTATCTGCAATCACTAAAACCTCACTTGGGCCTGCTGGCATATCAATCGCAACACCTTCTTGTTGAATCAATTCTTTTGCTTTGGTTACAAACTGATTTCCTGGACCAAATATTTTATAGACTTGTGGAATCGATTCTGTACCAAACGCCATAGCAGTAACGGCTTGTGCGCCACCAACTTTATAAATTTTTGTGATGCCAACCAAATTGGCTGTGTATAAAATAGCTGGATGAATTTTTCCTTCTTTATTTGGTGGTGAGCATAAAACAACCTCTTTACAACCTGCTAATTTTGCAGGAATACCTAACATTAAAATGGTTGAAAATAAGGGTGCAGAACCACCAGGAATATATAAGCCTACTTTTTCTATTCCTACAGAACGTCTCCAGCATTTGACGCCTTTTGTAGTTTCAATAATTTGTTCTTCTCCCTTCTGACTTTTATGAAACGTTTCGATATTTTGTTTTGCTATATGGATAGCCTCTTTTAAATTTTGAGGTACTAATTTTTTAGCAGTTTCAATTTCTGACGCTTCAACTATAATGCTTTCTAATTTTACTTGGTCAAATTTTTCTGCATACTCCAATAGCGCTTTATCACCTTTTGATTGAACCTCATTGAGAATTTCAACGACAATAGTATCTAGTGATTCCTTTTCTAAAACTGGACGCTGCAAAAGGTTTTGCCAAGTGTCTTTATTAGGATATTTATAGGTTTTCATTTTTTTTTTTTTAATTAGTTCTCGACTGCATTTCGACTTCGCTCAGTGACTTGGCTCTAAAGGTCATTCAACTTCAAGTTCATCTTCTAGTTCATCTTCAAATGTTACATCACCATTTTATCAATAGGAATTACTAAAATACCTTCAGCTCCTGCATTTTTGAGCGCATCAATATTACTCCAGAATTTATCTTCCTCAATTACAGAGTGCAACGAACTCCAGCCTTCTTGCGCTAATGGTAATATGGTTGGACTTTTTAAAACGGGTAGTATAGCCGTAATTTCATCAATCTTAGATGTGGGAACATTCATTAATACATAACGCGAATTTTTAGCTCTCAATACGGCTTGAATTCTAAATAATAGCTTACTTAAAATGGCTTCTTTTTCAGTATTAAGATTTAAATTTTTTGCCAACACTGCTTCCGATTTTAGAATAACCTGAGTCTCTCGTAATCCATTTTTAAAAAGTGTACTTCCTGAACTTACGATATCGCAAACACCATCGGCTAAACCGATATTTGGCGCAATTTCCACAGAACCAGAAATGACATGAATATCTGCTTCTATACCATTATTTTTTAAATAGGTGTTAAGTGTATTTGGATACGATGTTGCTATTTTTTTGCCATTGAAATAGGCGATGTCATCAGTGTCAATTTCTTTCGGAACGGCTAATGAAACTCTACATTTTGCAAAGCCTAATTTTTCAACAATTTCCGATTGTTTTTGTTTTTCGATGAGAATGTTTTCTCCAATAATAGCGATATCGACGACTCCATCTTCGATATATTGTGGAATATCAGAATTACGTAGATATAACACTTCTAAAGGAAAATTTCTCGCAGCAACTTTAAGTTGGTCTTTGCCATTATCTATTTTAATACCACAATCCTTTAGTAGTTTTAAAGAATCTTGGTTTAATCTTCCACTTTTTTGAATGGCAATTTTTAGTTTGTTCATTTTAGTTTTTAATAGTATCTGAATAGACCAAACGCGAAGAAATAAAAAACCCGCCTGATGTATTCAGACGGGTTTTGAAATATTTTAAAATACATATATCAATTCCTGCTCGCCTGAATGCAAGTATGAAAATGATGATGATGTGTTTGACTTAATGTCATTTGATTCTTCTTTGAGATTCAAAGGTAACACTAATTTCTTTTTGAAAAAACTATTCAAAATCATTTTCGATTATTTTAACATAATCCTACAAGGTCTTGTTTTGACCTTGTAGGTATTCTTATATTGTTTTTATACCTACAAGGTTTTGGAAACCTAGCAGGATTTATAATATTTATCATGAAAGTTACTTCGGATATTTATCTCGAATAGCATCCAAACACAAATTATGAATACTTCCAATATGAGAGTGTTCTTTGCCTAAATCTGGTTGATACGTATCATTTTGTACTTGACTTCCAATTTTTTGATAAGCTTCTCTAAAAGACATGCCTTCAATAACTAAATTATTAATACTATCTACCGTAAATAAGTATTTGTATTTGTCATCGCTGAGGTCAACATCTTTCACGATAATTTGTTGAATGGCATAATTAAAGATGTCTAATATGTCCTTTACATCTTCAAACGCGTTGATGATATTTTCTTTCAACAATTGAAAATCTCTGTGATAACCACTTGGTAAATTGTTTGTGATTAAAAGCATTTCAGTATGCAAAGCTTGAATTTTATTACACTTCCCTCGAATTAATTCAAACACATCAGGATTCTTTTTGTGCGGCATGATACTGCTTCCTGTTGTTAACTCATCTGGAAACGTGATAAAGCCGAAGTTCTGACTCATATACAAGCAAATATCCATTGCAAATCTCGACATGGTATTACATAATCCGCCTAAAGCACTAGCGATAGCGCGTTCACTTTTTCCGCGACTTAATTGCGCAGCAACTACATTATATTTTAGAGTAGCAAAACCTAATTCTTTAGTGGTTATATCTCTATCAATAGGAAATGAACTTCCATAACCAGCGGCAGAACCTAACGGATTTTGGTCTGCTATTTTTGAAACCGCATTTAAAACATAAACATCGTCGATTAATAATTCGGCATAAGCAGAAAACCACAAACCAAAAGAAGATGGCATGGCAACTTGCAAATGGGTGTAACCAGGTAATAATTGAGTTTTGTGAGTTTCAGCTAATCCTAAAAGTGTATTAAAAAACGTTTTGGTTTTAGCATTGATGATTTCAAGATTCTCTTTGTAATAGAGTTGAAGCGCTACTAAAACTTGGTCGTTTCTAGAACGTGCTGTGTGGATTTTTTTTCCGACGTCTCCTAAAGTTTTGGTAAGTTCGTGTTCTATTTTAGAATGGACATCTTCGAAGGTGTCTTCAATTATAAATGTGCCTGCCTCAATAGAATCAGCTAAAATCTTTAACCCAGATTTCAATTGTTGTAATTCATTTGAAGTTATTATGCCTATAGATTCTAACATTATAGCATGTGCTCTTGATGCTTCAACATCATATTTCGCAATATGCATATCAATTTTTCTATCGTTTCCAACAGTAAATAATTCTATTTTTTTATCGATTGAAAATCCTTTGTCCCAAAGTTTCATGTTTCCTGATTTTTGTTGCTGTCTCCTCGAGCATTACTTGAAACAAAATATATTTTGTTGAAAGTAGCGAGCGTAGCTCAACGAGAGGTCTTTAATATTAATAGGTCTCGACTGCGCTCGACCAGACAATCTTATAGTACTTTATTTAATAATTCAATATAAATCTTAACGCCTTCTTCAATTTCAGCCAAATAAATAAATTCATCTGCTGTATGTGATCGTGTACTGTCTCCAGGTCCTAGTTTTAATGAAGGACAAGTGAGAACAGCTTGGTCTGATAGCGTAGGCGAGCCATACGTTTCTCTTCCCAATGCGATTCCAGCCTTTACTAAATCGTGATGTATTGGAATTGAAGACGAATTTAAACGTAAGCTTCGTGGTATGATACTCGTACAGGGTGATTTTTGAGTTAAAATATCAGCAATTTCCTGATTACTATATTTATCATTTACCCGAACATCAATAACCAATTCTACTTCGGACGGAACTGCATTATGCTGTTTTCCAGCATTGATTTGCGTGACCGTCATTTTAACGTCGCCAAGCACAGGTGATTTCTTTTCAAATTTATAATCTTTAAACCATTTTAAAACGTCAATAGTATTGTAAATAGCATTATCAGTATTTGGATGCGCAGCATGGCTTGCTGTACCTTTTACTTTGGCATCAAAAACGACTAAGCCTTTTTCTGCTACTGCTAAATTCATAAGTGTAGGTTCGCCGACAATAGCGACATCAATTTTTGGAATAATAGACAACATACTGTTTAAACCATCTTTGCCACTGCTTTCTTCTTCTGCAGAAGCGACAATTATTAAATTATAATTTAGATTTTTTCTATCATAAAAATGCGTGAATGTGGCAATCAACGAGACCAAACAACCACCAGCATCATTACTTCCTAAACCGAATAATTTGCCATCTTCCACAATCGCTTTTAAGGGGTTTTTTGTGTAACCGTTATTGGGTTTTACGGTATCGTGATGTGAGTTTAATAACAGTGTAGGTTTCTTTTCATCAAAGTGTTTATTGGTAGCCCAAACGTTATTCTTATTTCGCTTAAAGAGAATTTGATGTGTCGTAAACCAATTCTCAATGAGCAGAGCTGTGTTATCTTCTTCCGAAGAAAATGACTGTGTTTCTATAAGCTGTTTCAATAAAGCAATAGCTTCTGCTGTAAGTCTTTCTATCATTTTTGAATGGTTGTATAAAGTGAGTTGATTTCAAAAAGCATACTTGGTTTTCCGATGCAAATTTTGTTTACATTGTTGTTTATCGCGTGAAAGCAATTGTTCAGTTTTGGTAACATGCCATCTGAAATTGTTCCATCTGCTATAAATGTTTTATAGGTTTCGGTAGTTATGTTTTCAACAACTGAATTGTCATCATTTATATCTTTTAGAACACCGTTTTTTTCAAAACAGTAATATAATTCAGTATTAAATATTGAAGCAAAACCAATCGCTAATTCTGAAGCGATTGTGTCTGCATTAGTATTTAATAATTGGCCATTTTCATCGTGCGTGATTGCGCAGAAAACAGGTGTGATGTTATTTTCAATTAGTACTTCTAGAGTTTTTGTATTGACTTTTTTTACATCGCCTACAAAGCCATAATCTATAGGTTGAGTTGGTCTTTTTTCTGAAACAATTGAATTTCCGTCAGCACCAGAAAAGCCAATAGCGTTGCATTTGTTCGCTTGTAATTGAGCGATAATATTTTTATTAATTTTCCCTGCATAAACCATTGTGATGATATCTAAAGTGTTAGTATCTGTAATACGTCTGCCTTCATTCATTTTCACAGTAATATTCATTTGTTTAGCCATTTTCGAGGCAAGTTTTCCACCACCATGAACTAATAGTTTTGGACCTTTAAGTTTCGCAAACGCACTTAAAAATGATTCTAGTGATTTATCATCATCAATGATGTTGCCTCCTATTTTTATGACTTTAATTGTTTTCATTCCCATCTGAACCTTCCCAAAGGGAAGGGGTTTTTCGGTTAATAGACCTCAAAGGTTTTTAGAACCTTTGAGGTCTTATTTATATTTAGTCTTCGCTAAAGCGAGTGTATTTTTTGTTCAGACC
Source organism: Winogradskyella sp. (assembly GCF_045105575.1). GTDB lineage: Bacteria > Bacteroidota > Bacteroidia > Flavobacteriales > Flavobacteriaceae > Winogradskyella. Next base: position 89,832 of record NZ_JBGCDQ010000009.1, read on the forward strand.
TGCAAGGTTTTAAAAACCTGCTAGGTCCTATAGATTTTCCAAAAGTTGCTTCAATATCACCTGAGCAGCAAAAGTTCTATTATTAGCTTGTTGAATTACAACAGATTGATTGCTATCTAAAACAGCATCTTCAACCACTACATTTCGTCTTACAGGTAAACAATGCATGAATTTTGCTTTATCTAATTTTGCTTTGGTCATCATCCAATTTTCATCTTCGCTTAAAATTTCACCATAGTCATTATAACTACTCCAATTTTTTACATATACAAAATCAGCATTTTGCAAAGTGGCTTCTTGATTGTAATTGATAGTTGTGTTCTTAGTGATCTCAGGATTTAAGTCATAACCTTCAGGATGTGTAATTGTAAAATCGACTTCTAAATTTTGCATCATTTCTACAAACGAATTGGCAACGGCTTGTGGTAAAGCTTTTGGGTGAGGTGCCCAAGACAGAACAACTTTTGGTCTTTTCTTTTCTGTTAATTCTGAAATCGTAATCGCATCAGTTAAAGCTTGTAAAGGATGCGCAGTGGCAGATTCCATATTTACAATCGGAACTGTTGCGTATTTTTTGAAACTATTTAAAATCTGTTCCGATTCGTCTTTTGCTTTATCTTTTAATGTTGGAAATGCTCTAACTGCAATTACATCTGCATATTGAGAAATCACTTGTGCTGCTTCTTTTATATGCTCGGATTTGTTCATATTCATTATGGTGCCATCCTCAAATTCTAAATCCCAGGCGTCATTTACGTTCATAATCATGACGTCCATTCCTAAATTTTTCGCTGCTTTTTCTGTGCTTAATCGTGTTCGTAAACTCGAATTAAAAAACAGCATGACTAAGGTTTTGTGTTTTCCTAACTCTGAAAATTCAAAGGGATTCATTTTTAATAAAATGGCTTCCTTTATAGTTTCTGAAAGGTTTGAAATGTCTTTTATGCTTGTGTAATTTTTCATATAAATAGGTCTCGACTGCGCTCGATAAGACAATCTTCCGTCTCTTCGAGCGCAGTCGCGAGGTTTTATGGTTCTATTTCGTTTAATTCTTTTTTTAGCGCTTCAAAAAAACGATCCATATGTTTTTTGTGAATGGTTAAAGGTGGCAAAATCCGCAATACGTTAAGATTTTTAGCACCTCCTGTAAAAATATGATGATCGTAAATTAGTTTTTTTCTCAATTCGGAAATCGGGAAATCAAATTCCAATCCTAACATTAATCCACGACCTTTAATCGATTTTAACTTTGGTAGCGCTTTGGCTTTTTCTTTAAAATAATCAGAGATAGCTGAAGCATTTTGCATTAGATTCTGGTCTTCAATAACTTCTAAGACAGATAGTGTTGCAGCACATGCTAAATGATTTCCACCAAACGTAGTTCCTAATAAACCAAAAGAAGCTTTAATAGAAGGATGAATTAAAATGCCACCAACAGGAAATCCATTTCCCATGCCTTTGGCAATTGAAATAATATTCGGAGTAATTTGATGCTTTTGAAAAGCGAAAAAATCACCTGTTCTTCCGAAACCAGATTGTACTTCGTCAGCGATTAAAGCTGTGTTATATTGTTTACAAAGTTTTTCGAGACCTTGATAAAATTCAGTTGTACTTTGATCTAATCCACCAACTCCTTGAATGCATTCTATGATGACTGCGCAAGTTTGATTTCCTTTCAGAATTTTTTCAACAGCTTCTAAATCGTCTAATGCTACAAAATCGACTTTTTGTTGTGCATTTAAAGGTGCTACGACTTTTGGATTATCAGTTGCAGCAACAGCAGCCGAAGTTCGTCCGTGAAACGAATTTTTAAAGGCTAATATTTTATGTTTTCCATTATGAAATGAGGCTAGTTTTAAGGCATTTTCATTGGCTTCTGCACCAGAGCTGCACATGAATAATTGGTAGTCTTTGCATTTTGACTGTACAGCTAATTTATTAGCTAATTCAACTTGCATTGGATTCTGAATCGCATTACTATAAAATCCTAATTTTTCAACTTGATTTGAAATCGCAGATACATATTTTGGATGCGAATGTCCTATGGAAATCACAGCGTGCCCACCGTAAAGATCTAAATACTCGACGCCTTTTTCATCATAAACGTAAACGTCTTTTGCGCTGACTGGTGTGACATTGTATAGTGGGTAAACGTTGAATAGGCTCATGTTTATGTGTTTATAGTCTTTCCTACAAGGTTTCAAAAACCTTTTAGGTGTTTTAGTTGATTTTCTTATCATACCTGCGAGGTCTCCAAGACCTTGCAGCATATCAAAACTTTAGCAAAACGATTAAATCTGCTCTTTTTTAATCTTATTAATTTTATTAAATGAAGCTACCATACCTTGAATTAAAGACGAACTTAAACCCTTGTGCTCCATTTCATTCAAGCCTGTAATCGTACAACCTTGTGGTGTCGTGACTCGGTCTATTTCCTCTTCTGGATGATTTCCATTTGTAATTAACAAATTTGCAGCTCCTTCCGATGTGTACATGGCTAACTCTTGTGCTTCTTTGGCATCAAAACCGAGTTGTATTGCAGCTTGGGTTGTTGCTCTGATGAGTCGCATCCAAAAAGCAATTCCACTAGCACAAACTACTGTAGCAGCTTGCATTTGAGATTCCGGAATAGCCAATGTATGTCCTAATCTATTAAATATGGCTTCGGCAATTTGAATCCGTTTTTTGCCTTTTTCGTTGCTGCATAAACAGGTCATTGATTTACCAACTGCAATGGCTGTATTTGGCATCGCTCTAATGATAAATTGATCACTACCTATTTGAGCTTCAATCTTTGGAATTAGGAATCCAGTAATTGTTGAAATCAAAACATGGTTTTCTGTTAAATGAGGCTTCACATCATTTAAAATTTGCTCAAAATGTGCTGGTTGAACTGCAAAAATTAAGATGTCAGATTGTTTTACAGCTTCAGTATTATCAGTGGTTAAAATGACGTTTTTGTAACCGTCGAATTCTTGAATGTCATCTAAGTTTCTTTTAGTGAGATACAAGGATGTTATGGCGTTGTTGGTAATTAACCCTTTTGCGATGGACTTCCCTAAGTTTCCTGTTCCTATGATTGCTATTTTCATGTTTATTGACCGCAAAAGCGGTTATCTTTTAATTAAACGTATTCTATTTGTTTTATCCTGCAAGGTTTCAAAAAACCTTGTAGGTATTATTCGTCGTTTCTATACATAAAAGATCTCTAAGACTCTTCAGTATAGTGGTTAGATAGATCTTTCAGGTTTTCAAAACCTGAATGGTTTGAGTCTGTTTTAAAAATAATTTGCCTTCAAGTTTAAGCCTTCAGTTTCCTCAAATCCAAACATTAAATTCATATTCTGAATCGCTTGTCCTGAAGCACCTTTTAATAGGTTATCAATGATACTTGTGACTAATAATTTATTGTTGTGTTTATGCAAATGAAGGATACATTTATTGGTGTTTACGACTTGCTTTAAATGAATCTCTTCATCTGAGACAAATGTAAAAGCAGCATCTTTATAATAGGTTTTATAGAGTGATTTAGCCTCTTTGATTGAACCTTCAAAAGTTGTGTAAGCTGTTGCGAAAATTCCTCTAGAGAAATTACCACGATTTGGCATAAAATTAATTTCTGATTTAAAATTACGTTGCAATTGCTTTACGGTTTGATTGATCTCTCCTAAGTGTTGATGTGTAAATGCCTTGTAATGTGAAAAGTTATTATCGCGATAGGTGAAATGTGTGGTCTTAGATAATGATGTACCTGCTCCTGTCGCACCTGTTACTGCATTAATATGAATGTTATCTTTTATTAAATTAGCATTTGCTAAAGGCAGAATTGCTAATTGAATAGCAGTAGCAAAACAACCTGGATTGGCAATATAATTTGCACTTTTTATAGCTTCTTTTTGTAATTCTGGTAAGCCATATACAAAAGTTTTGTCGTCTATAATTTTATCAGCTTCTAGTCTAAAATCGTTACTTAAATCAATGATTTTTGTGTTTTCTGAAAATGTATTTTGTTCTAAAAAGGCTTTCGAATTTCCGTGACCTAAACATAAAAATAACACATCAACTTTTGAGTTGGTTTTACTTGAAAATTCTAGTTCAGTTGAACCAATTAAATCTTGATGTATTTTATAAACTTTATTCCCTGCGTTTGATGTGCTGTAAACGAAATCAATGGTCGTTTGTTCATGATTAAGAAGTAATCTAATTAATTCGCCTGCTGTATAACCAGCACCTCCAATAATTCCTGCTTTTATATTTTTCATTGTTTTCTATATTCAGACCTTTCAGGTTTTAAAATTCTGAAAGGTCTCGATTAAGGTGAAGACCTGCTAGGTTTTTAAAACCTGCGAGGTCTAGCTTAATTATTCACCTGCTGATAAATCTTATTCTGATTCCCTAAAATCTTAATAAACCCTTTAGCTTCATCTGCTGTCCAACCTTTGTTTTCTTCACCATAACTTCCGAATTTGGCGTTCATTAAATCGTGCGTTGAAGAAATGCCATCTAAGCTGAAATGATAAGGTTTTAAACTTACAGTTACATTACCAGACACTTTATCTTGACTGCTTTGAAAGAACGCCTCCATATCTCGCATTACAGGATCTAAATACTGACCCTCGTGCAAATGCATACCATAGAAATTAGATAAATAATCTTTGTGTTGCAGTTGCCATTTCGTTAAGGTATGTTTTTCTAATAAGTGATGTGCTTTGATGATGATTAAAGCTGCCGCAGCTTCAAAACCAACGCGTCCTTTAATGCCAACAATGGTATCACCAACATGAATGTCTCTTCCAATAGCATAAGCGGAAGCGATATCATTTAGTAATTCTATGTTTTTTTCTGCTGAATTTTCTTTTCTGTTTAAAGCTTTAAGTTCACCTTTTTCAAAAGTCAAAGTCACTTTTTCTTCACCTTCTTTTTTCAATTGTGAAGGATAAGCCGATTCTGGTAATGGTTTTTCCGACGTTAACGTTTCTTCGCCACCAACACTAGTTCCCCAAAGTCCTTTGTTAACTGAGTATTTCGCTTTGTTCCAAGACATATCAATACCGTTTTCTACGAGGTAATCAATTTCTTGCTGTCTCGTTAATTTTCCATCTCTGATTGGTGTGATAATTTCGATTTCTGGTGCTAAGGTTTGAAAAATCATATCGAAACGTACTTGGTCATTTCCTGCTCCAGTGCTTCCGTGTGAGATATACTTGGCATCGATGCTTTTAGCATACTGAACAATTTCAATCGCTTGAATAATACGTTCTGCACTAACAGATAAAGGATAGGTATTATTTTTAAGTACATTTCCGAAGATTAGATACTTAATGACCTTATCGTAATAGGATGCAATAGCATCTATGTTTTTATAAGTAGAAACTCCCATTTTATAGGCATTGCTCTCAATCGTTTTGATTTCTTCCGAAGTAAAACCACCTGTATTTACACTTACGGCATGAACATCATAACCAGCTTTACTTAAACTTACTGCACAATAAGAGGTGTCTAATCCTCCACTATACGCTATAACTAATTTTTTCATTTTTTCTCTTTTTTAAGAAACATGTTCTGTTTAATAAGTTTCAATCTTGTCCATGTTTTATTATCATAGTTGTGTTTTTTTGATTTTGGTTCTTCGATTTTTTTAGGATCATAAAGCATACCTGTACACAAACACATTTTTTGCTCGGTTCTTGTTAGAACATCAAAGTTTTTACAAGTTTGACAACCTTTCCAGAAGGATTGGTCGTCCGTTAATTCTGAAAACGTTACAGGTTTATAACCCAGTTCACTATTCATTTTCATAACCGCTAATCCAGTTGTGATGCTAAAGACTTTAGAATCTGGGAATTTTGCTCTAGAATGTTCAAAAATCACTTTTTTAATCTGTTTAGCTAGACCTAGATTTCTAAAATCTGGATGCACTATCAATCCGGAATTGGCAACAAATTTTCCATGTCCCCAAGATTCGATATAACAGAAACCTGCGAATTGATCTCCTTCTAAAGCGATAACAGCATTACCATTTTCCATTTTGGTAATCACATATTCTGGTTGTCGTTTGGCGATACCTGTTCCTCTGACTTGGGCAGCTTCTTCTATCGTTTTACAGATAATGTCTGCGTAGATGCTATGTGATTTATCAGCAATGACAATTTTCATTGTAATTGAGTTTTGAATTAAAAATTTGATTTTAATGTTTGAAAGCAGAACCGGACTCACCTAAGTTCTATAAATAGAAGTACACCCTAAGGGCGACGCGGAAAAAAGCGTCGTACAATGCTCGGATTATCTGCTGTGATAATTAAAGACTTAAACTGATATTTGAAAGTTGAGTTGTACACAATAAAAAAATAAAAATGAATATAGAGTTTGCTGCTAAATAGTAGAATTAGCGACGGCGTTTTGCTAGAAGACCTGTGGGTCTTGGTGTTCTATATTGGTGTGTACTTTTAAACATACATCGAAACTACATATTATATTCTTAACTACGCTATTTAAAATCTTGTTTTCTGAGAGATTTATGAATTTCTAAGAATTTGACTTAAAAAATTGTAAATATCTCATTTATAACGGTTTTTATTATACTAAGAACTGAAACAAATCGGGTTTATCGTTTAGATAATCTCCATAGAAATTATGAAGTTTCATTTTTGTAATCAACGGTTCTAAATCTGCTGGTGATTTTAATTGTATGCCTACAACGGCAACGTCGTTTTCACGATTGGCCTTTTTGGTATATTCAAAATGTGTAATATCATCGGTTGGACTTAAAATATCTACTACAAAATCTCGTAAAGCTCCTGAACGTTGCGGAAACTTAACGATGAAATAGTGTTTAAGATTGGCATAGAGTAGGGCACGTTCTTTAATTTCAGCCGTACGTGTAATGTCATTATTACTGCCGCTTATGACGCAAACTACATTTTTCCCTTTGATTTCTTCGGAAAACTGATCTAAAGCAGAAAGGCTCAAAGCACCTGCTGGCTCCACGATAATAGCATCTTTATTATATAAATCTAAAATGGTCTGGCAAATCTTACCTTCATCTACTTCAACAACACGATGCAAGGTCTCTTTGCAAATAGCAAAATTAAGATCACCAACGCGTTTTACAGCGGCTCCATCTACAAAGTTGTCTATTGCTTTTAACTCCGTGTTTTTATTGTTTCTTATAGAGGTAAGCATCGAAGCTGCACCTTTTGGCTCAACACTAATAATACGTGTTTGAGGTGATAAAATTTTAAAAACAGATGATAGTCCTGCAGCAAGTCCGCCACCACCAACGGCAAGAAACACATAATGAATTGGATGTTCTTGCGCCTGATCTATAATTTCTAAACCAACGGTTGCTTGACCTTCAATAACTTTTTCATCATTAAAAGGATGAATAAAGGTTTTATTTAAACGCTCGCAATCGGTTTTTGCAGCATGATAAGCGTCATCAAAAGTATCACCAACTAAAATAATTTCAATGAAATCTTCACCGAACATTTCTACTTGCTCAATTTTTTGCTTAGGCGTTGGTGAAGGCATAAAAATAGTGCCCTTTATTTTAAGCAGTTTGCAGGAAAGTGCAAAACCTTGTGCATGATTTCCGGCACTTGCACAGACAATCTCATTTTCTATTTGCGACTCCGTTAAAGATGAAATTTTATTATAAGCACCACGAATTTTATAAGAACGCACCTCTTGAAGATCTTCTCTTTTAAAATAAATATTTGCACCATAGTGTTTAGAGTAGCGCGCATTTTTAGTTAAAGGTGTCACAGACGCGATGCCTTTTAATTTTTCTCCAGCAGCTTCAATTGCTTTTAGTGTTGGTCTGTATGTGGTTTTTGTGTCTTCCATAATTTCTGCGAAGGCAGTCCCGACAGCTTTCGGGATTATTTTTCTATCTCCCAATCTTTTTTTAATACCTACAAGGTTTTTGAAACCTTGTAGGATATTTTATGTTTATGCCAAAATAGAATCTGTATTTTTCACATCAGACTTTATAATTTTCATTGCGGTCATCGCAGCTCTTAATCGTTTTCCAACGGCTTCAATAGGATGATTTCTAATGGCATCATTTACAGCAATGAGTTCAATATTATCGACTCCATTAGTATCAGAAAATGATTTCCCTATGATTGAGGTATCTACTGTTTTCATAAAATTAGTTAATAACGGTTTACACGCATGGTCGAATAAATAGCAACCATATTCTGCAGTATCAGAAATGACACGATTCATTTCAAATAATTTCTTTCTTGCTATGGTGTTTGCTATTAATGGTAATTCATGCAAAGATTCGTAATAAGCCGAATCTTCAATTATGCCTGCACTTACCATAGTTTCAAAGGCTAGTTCTACTCCAGATTTTACAAAAGCGACTAATAAAACTCCATGATCAAAATACTCTTGTTCAGAAATATGATCTGTGGTCAGTGCTGTTTTTTCAAAAGCGGTTTCTCCAGTTTCGGCACGCCATTTTAATAAATTCACATCGTCATTCGCCCAATCTTCCATCATGGTTTTTGAGAAATGACCAGAGATGATGTCATCCATATGTTTTTCGAACAATGGACGCATAATGTCTTTTAAGTCTTCCGATAATTGATGCGCTTTTACTTTTGAAGGATTCGATAAACGGTCCATCATATTGGTAATTCCACCATGCTTCAACGCTTCAGTAATCGTTTCCCAGCCAAACTGAATTAATTTCGCAGCATAGCTCGGTTCTATGCCTTCTTCGACCATTTTGTCAAAAGATAAGATGGCTCCCGTTTGAAGTAAACCACAAAGAATGGTTTGCTCTCCCATTAAATCTGATTTTACTTCAGCAATGAAAGACGATTCTAAAACACCTGCTCTGTGTCCACCAGTTGCTGCAGCATATGCTTTTGCTTGTGCCCAACCTTTTCCTTCTGGATCATTTTCTGGATGCACCGCTGTTAATGTTGGCACGCCAAAACCTCTTTTATATTCTTCTCTAACTTCAGTGCCTGGACATTTTGGTGCTACCATAATCACGGTTAAGTCTTCACGAATTTTAGTGCCTTCTTCAACAATATTAAAACCATGAGAATAACTTAATGTGGCTCCTTTTTTCATTAAAGGCATTATCGTGTTAACAACATTAGTATGTTGCTTATCTGGTGTTAAGTTTAATACTAAATCGGCAGTTGGTATTAATTCGTTATACGTACCAACCGTAAATCCGTTTGATGTCGCATTTTTATAAGAGTCGCGTTGCTGATCAATTGCAACTTGACGCAAAGTGTATGAGATATCCAATCCAGAATCTCTCATATTCAAACCTTGATTTAAACCTTGTGCACCACAACCTACGATTACGATTTTCTTTCCTTTTAAAGCATTTACGCCATCTTCAAATTCTGAAGCATCCATAAAACGACACTTTCCTAATTGCTCTAATTGTTCTCTTAATGGTAATGTGTTAAAATAATTTGACATTTTTTGTTGTTTAGATTATAGAAATTAGATGCTAGAAAATAGACGCATTGGTGTCGGTCTCAATCTTACATCAAACATTAAAATTTCTATTTATTAGTTTTTAATTATTACTTTTTCTCTAGTCTCTAGTCTCTAGTCTCTAGTCTCTAGTCTCTAGTCTCTAGTCTCTAGTCTCTAGTCTCTAGTCTCTAGTCTCTAGTCTCTAGTCTCTAGTCTCTAGTCTCTAGTCTCTAGTTCTCTTAGCATTGTTGATATTTTCATTTCGTCTTTGGTCACCGCAATGCGTCCTGAACGCGTAAATTGCATAATTCCGAAGACCGATAATTCTCTATGTAACAAATCTATTTCTTCTTTTCGTCCTGATTTTTCAATGACAAAAAACGCTTTGTTAACGGTCACGATTCTTGCGTTACTCTCTTTGATGATATTCTGAATCTGACGTTCATCAAACAACAAATCAGATTTAATTTTGAACATACAAGATTCTTGATAAATCGTTTCGTCTTCAGTATGATAATAAGCTTTAATGACTTCGACTTGTTTTTCAATCTGACCAATAATTTTTTTAATATTTACTTCAGACATCCTAATAAGAATGGTGAATTTTGAAACATGATCAATTTCCGAAGCTGACGTATTTAAACTTTCTATGTTAATATGTCTTCGTTGAAATATTGCCGAAATACGGTTGAGTAAACCGATATTATTTTCGGTATAAACGGATATGGTATATAATTGTTTTTCTTCTTGACTCATTTCTTTTAAGATTTTAGACAAAAGAGAATAGACTTATTATTTTGTCTTTGTTCTTTTCTCTATATTCTAGTTTCTTTATTCTAATCTTATGTCTGATACACTCGCACCTGTTGGAATCATAGGAAAGACATTATCTTCTTTTTCTACTCTTACCTCTAAAAAGTAAGGCCCATCACTGGCAATCATTTCTTTTACGGCGTCTTTTAAATCTGTTCGTGTAGTTACTTTTTTAGCATCTATAAAATAACCTTTAGCAATGGCTACGAAATCTGGATTTGTCATTTCGGTAGAAGCATAGCGTTTATCGAAAAACAGCTGTTGCCATTGGCGCACCATTCCGAGGAATTCATTATTTAAAACCACAATTTTTACAGGTACTTTTTGTTGAAAAATAGTGCCTAATTCTTGAATGGTCATTTGGTAACCACCATCTCCAATTATTGCAACGACTTCGCGCTCTGGTGCTGCCATTTTTGCTCCAATTGCGGCAGGCAATGCAAATCCCATAGTGCCTAAACCTCCTGATGTAATATTGCTTTTTGTTTGGTTGAATTCAGCATAACGACAAGCAATCATTTGATGTTGGCCAACATCACTCACAATTGCTGCTTCTCCTTTGGTTTGAATGTTGATTTCTTTCAACACTTCTGCCATCGTCAAACCTTCTTTTGTAGGATGTAAGTCGTTTTTAATGACTTTTTCGTATTCTATTTTATATAAATCTTTGAATTTTTGATGCCAATCTGTATGTGAATTTTCATGCAATAAGGGTAATAAAGATTTTAAACTGGCCTTGGCATCACCTAAAACGGCAACGTCTGTTTTTACGTTTTTATCTATTTCTGCAGGATCAATATCAAAATGAATAATTTTGGCTTGCTTTGCGTAGGTATCGAGGTTTCCCGTCACACGATCATCAAATCGCATGCCTATAGCAATTAATACATCACATTCATTGGTTAAAACATTTGGGCCATAATTTCCATGCATACCAACCATACCAACATTTAGTCGATGTGTTGTAGGAATTGCAGAAGCGCCTAAAATAGTCCAAGCTGAAGGAATACCAGTTTTTTCAATAACGGCTTTAAATTCTTTTTCCGCTTTACCTAAAATAACACCTTGTCCCCAAACTATAAATGGTTTTTTAGCGGTGTTTATTAATTCGGCAGCAGCTTTTAATGAATTTTCGTCGGTATCAGGGACTGGTTTATAGCTTCTTATGCCTTTACATTTTTCATATTTAAAATCGAACTCTTCAAACTGAGCATCTTTAGTAATGTCAATTAAAACGGGTCCTGGTCTTCCGCTTTTAGCGATATAAAACGCTTTGGCAAATGCTTCAGGAATTTGTGAAGCTTTGGTAACTTGAATGTTCCATTTGGTTACTGGTGTAGAAATACCAACAATATCCGTTTCTTGAAAAGCATCACTTCCTAATAAATGCGAACCGACTTGACCTGTAATACAAACCATTGGTGTAGAATCTATTTGAGCATCAGCAATACCAGTAATTAAATTGGTAGCTCCTGGGCCAGAAGTTGCCATACAAACACCAACCTTACCAGAGATGCGTGCATAACCTTGAGCAGAGTGTGTTGCGCCTTGCTCATGGCGTGTTAAGACATGATGAATTTTATCTTGATACTTATAAAGTTCATCATAAACCGGCATAATTGCGCCACCAGGATAGCCGTAAATGATGTCAACATCTTCTGCTAATAAGCATTTTATAACAGCTTCACTACCAGAAATTCGTTCGGTGGTTAGTTCCTCTTCTTTTTGCTTAGTTATGGTTTGAGTTTCTTTCATCTCATATGTTTTTTTGAGATCCTTCGACAAGCTCAGGATGACATTCAGGTATTAATTGTATTCTTCTAAAATTCGTCAGTCACGCAGCCTTTACTTGCTGATGATACAGTTTTGGCATATTTATAAAGGACACCGCGTTCAAATTTTAAATCTGGTGCTATCCAATGTTGTCTTCTTTTTTGTAATTCTTCATCAGAGACTTCAACAGAGATAGAGTTGGTTTCTGCATCAATTGTAATAATGTCACCATCCTTCACTAGAGCTATCGTTCCGCCTTCTTGCGCTTCTGGTGTAATGTGTCCGACAACAAATCCATGTGTTCCGCCTGAGAATCTTCCGTCCGTAATCAACGCTACTTCTTTTCCTAAACCAGCACCCATAATTGCCGCAGTTGGTTTTAACATTTCGGGCATTCCTGGACCACCTTTTGGACCTTCATATCTAATCACAACCACATCACCTTTTTTTACTTTACCATCTCTAATGCCATCGTTTGCGGCATATTCTCCCTCAAAAACCTTTGCGGTTCCTTTAAAACTTAAGCCTTCTTTTCCTGTGATTTTAGCAACACTTCCTTCGGTTGCCAAATTGCCATAAAGCATCCTTAAATGACCAGAAATTTTGATTGGTTTTTCAATTGGCATTATAACGTCTTGACCTGCTTTTAAGTCAGGGACATCTAATAAATTTTCTGCAATTGTTCTTCCAGTAACTGTTAAACAATCTCCATGAATTAATCCTTTTTTAAGAAGGTATTTTAGTACTGCAGGAATTCCTCCAACGGCATGCACGTCTTCCATTAAATATTTTCCGCTTGGTTTTAAATCAGCCAAGAATGGTGTATTGTCACTAATATCTTGAAAATCCTTCAATGTAAAATCAATTTGAGCTGCTCTTGCAATGGCTAAAAAATGTAACACTGCATTTGTAGAACCACCTAAAATAGTGACTAATCTTACTGCATTCTCTAAAGATTTTCTTGTGATAATATCTGACGGTTTAATATCTTTTTCGAGTAAAAGTCGTAATGCTTCGCCTGCTTTTATGGATTCTTTTTGTTTGGCGTCGCTTAGTGCTGGATTAGACGAATTGTAAGGTAATGCCATTCCTAATGCTTCGATAGAAGAGGCCATGGTATTTGCAGTATACATACCACCACAAGCTCCTGCTCCAGGACAGGCTTTTTCAACAATATTCTGAAATTCATTTTCAGACATGGTACCAGCCATTTTACTTCCCCAAGCTTCAAATGCAGAAACGACATCTAGTTTTTGTCCGTTATGACAACCCGAATCGATGGTGCCACCATAAACCAAAATACTTGGTCGATTTAAACGAATCATTGCTATTAATGCGCCAGGCATATTTTTGTCACAGCCAACTACAGTTACTAAGCCATCATAACTCATAGCTTGTACCACAGTTTCCATAGAATCTGCAATTATATCACGAGATGGCAATGAGTAACGCATGCCTGGTGTTCCCATAGAAATGCCGTCACTGACGCCAATGGTGTTGAAAATTAGTCCAATAACGTCTTTGTTTTTGGTGCCTTCCTTAACCAGTTTTGCCAAGTCGTTAAGGTGCATGTTACATGGATTGCCTTCGTAACCTGTACTTGCAATACCAACGATGGGTTTAAAAAAATCTTCTTTGGTTAATCCAATGGCATGCAACATCGCCTGAGCAGCTGGTTGTGTTGGATCTTGGGTAACGGTTTTACTGTATTTGTTTAAGTCGCTCATGAATTTTAGTACGTCGCTAATGAATAATTATGAGTCTAAATTACTAGTTACGTCACCTTTAGTCTTTATAGTTTACATTTTCTAATTTAAGGTCAATGGAGCTTATGTGGATTTAATTATCTGTTTGTCAATATTTTAATTGATAATTATTATGATGTTCAAAGGAATAAAGTTTTTGAAGAAAAAAGCCTTCCGAATAAGGAAGGCTGATAATAATTTGAAGGGTTACGAAATAATCATAACCTCACTAATGTGGATATAATACTTGACACAATAAGTTAACCAATTAATATTTCAACAGGGCAAAGTTGATTTCCAGTTTCAGTAGTTCCTGAAATAATTTCTAAATTTGGAATTATATATCCTGGACCAATTATTTGATAGCAATCAGCATCGAGAAAAGCGATTGATTCATTTTCAATAAATATAATGATATCGCTTTCAAAAGTGCCATCTGTAGTAGTGATAGCAACAGTAAACTCATCATTTAAATTGAGTATATTATTATATAGAATTTCACCATCTGGAGTTTCTACTCTTACATCAGCCTGATCTCCCGTATATTGAAATGTTAATTCAGTAATACTGCTATCGCATTCGACGCAAGGTTTTTGTGTTTCTAATTCAAGAGCGATATTATCTATGGCACCTGAACTATTCATTATAATTTCCATAAACGCCACATTAGCGGTATTTTCTAAGTCTACGGTTAATTTTGAATTATCACCTCCAGGAATGATATCTTTACTTAAGAGTATGTTTTCTTCGAGATCATATAGATTAACGACAGTAGGGTTAGAAGATTCTTCTATATCTAGAATGTCAAAAGTCTTTAAAATCAAATTGTTATTAGCGCTAAAATCGAAAACAAAGCTTGCTCCAATTTCAAAAATGTCATCAGGATCGTTGCTATCCAAATCTTCAGAAAGAATAAGTACATTGCCCAGAGCAGTGTCGTTACTTTCTCCACCAGTCCCTATACCAGGTCCTCCATAAATCTCGTTTGGAGTTCCAATATCAAAATCATTACCTGTGGGATTTGAAGAATCAAAAATCATAGCAGCATTACTGTTAGGAAATGCCATAGTAACGCCAGCGACCTGAGCATTTTCAAAAGGATCGATAATAAAGATTTCTGAGACAATGTCGCCAGTATTAAAGTCTTCAAAATCTATGACAAAAGATTCAGTAGTTGAAAACGCTTGTGCCGTATTATATTCATAGAAGGTTTGTTGTACAGATTCTATATCAATATCGGTATCAGTTTCACAAGAAAATACGAAACATAGTAAGACAGATGAAAGTAGCATTAAATTTTTCATGGTAGATTAAATTTTAAGATTTGGAATAAGAAAGCTAGAAAAAAAATCTTCTGATATAGATGTTTTTACTTAAAAAACGATGAAAAGACTATAAATTAAGGTTTTTACTTACGTTTAATTACATCTTAACCTTTTATTTTTGTTTTAAAACCAAAAAACCCGATTCATTTGAATCGGGTTTTTGATGGTGGTGCCTCCAGTACCATTATTAAGTTTATGTCCTATTATTCTATTTTATCTCATGTGGTCATTACCTCTTATTTTTACTGATTTTTGAAGGTAATTTATATAATTTATCTATTTTTGAGATAACTATATGTCAACCTTATGTTGTCCCTATTGTTGTCCCTTTTTTAATTAGTAATATTTCATGATCAGAGTAATAAATTCTACCTCAGGCACTATTAAGTTCAGACTTAAAGACACTAAAGCCAAAAATGAGACCTCAATTTTGCTGGATTACAGTTTTGGAAGAAAAAATCGGATTAAATTTTCGACTGGCTATAAAGTAAACCCTAGTCATTGGGACAAAATAAATCAAAGAATTAGGGCGGTTTCTACTATCAAGAATAGGGAAAAAGTCAATAGCGATTTGAAATATTTTTCGTCAGAGTTTACAAAAGCTATTTCTGAGCTTGAAGAGTCACAAAAAAACGATAGGTCAATACTCAAGGCTCTATTGCAAAAAATTATAAGAGGAGAAGAAAATAATCAAGTTGAAATTAAGACTTTCTTCCAATATGCTGATGACTTTATCATCAGAAAAGAGAATCAATCAAAAAATATTAGTAATGTAAAATTGAGTCCAATTACAGTTAGATCCTATAAGCAAACAGTAAACCGACTAAAAGACTTTGATTTAGGGTCTAAATTTGGTGTTGACTTTAGTACAATTGATCTTAAATTTTATTATGCTTTTATTCAGTATTTGGAAAAAAATAATTATTCCACTAACACATTAGGTAAGCATATCAAAAATCTAAAAACCATTTTAAATGCCTCAACCGAAGACGGGTATAATTCAAATTTGAAATATAAACATAGAGATTTTAAGGCTCTTTCAAAGGAGTCTGTTTCTATATATTTAACGGAGGCCGAAATTGAAGCGATATACAATGTAGATTTATCAAAAACAAAAGATTGGGAATTGGCTAGAGATATTTTTTTGATGGGATATTACACAGGACAACGAGTTTCGGATTATAATCCCGTAAAAAATGAGCAAATTAGAAAGTTTCAGGGTACAGAGGTCATTGAATTTAAACAAAGAAAAACAGGAAAGAAGCTATTTGTGCCGCTACACCCAAAATTGAAGAAAATTTTCAAAGATCGTTATAATGGCAATCCACCACCTGAGCTAAATGCACCAGACATAAATGAGTTCATAAAAGAAGTCGGAAGAAAGGCTAAAATCGATGATGATATTTCCGTCGAAAAAAAGATGAATGGTAACGTAGTAATAGATATAGTTCCTAAATATAGCCTCATTCAATCCCATACCGCAAGACGCTCATTTTGTACTAATGCTTACTTATCAAAAATGCCTGTTATTGATATTATGGCTGTTAGTGGACATTCCACAGAAAGAGAATTCTATAAATACATAAAAGTGACACCGCAGGAGAGAGCAATAAAAATTGCGGATAGTAAATTTTTTAAATAGGAGATATGAATTATAAAAATGCATTTGGTTTTAAAATGAAAGAGGAGGATGAGCTTAATAATTTCTTGCTACCAAATTATGATTATTTATTGACCCATTATCCACAAAAAGGATTAAGGTTTGATGAGGGTTTTTACCTTAATGTATTCCTGAAAACCTTATTATTTGATTTATCTATTCGTAATGTTAAAGAGTTTTTAGAAATTCAATTGGTAAATTGTAATAATCCCGATGAATTTATACAAGTGTTAGATTTAGAAGTTATACCTCAAATAAAAACAATTATTGACGGTGCAGCACTCGATGGCTATGGAATAGGATATTACAAATCTGAAAAGTTAGAAGGAGATTTCGTTTCTTCAGAAGGGATAATAAAAAATAGAAATTATGATATGAGGCTTTTTCTGCATCAAACAGCTTTTAAGAAATTAAGTTCGAAATTTGAAAGAGTTATTAGAGTCTTAACAGAATACATAAGTGATTCACATACATTACAAGAGGCTGAAAATGACTTGAGTTTCAAGTGGATTGCTGGTCCCTCTCAATTAGCTATTATATTTATAGAACTTATTAACTCAGGGTATGTTGAAGCTGAATTTTACAGAGGAGAATTGAATAAAAAGAAGTTAGCAGAAAGCCTCGCCTTTGTTTTCGGAATTAAGGAAAAGTATAATGTAAGATCTATAGAGGCTTATTTAAATGAAAACGGGTCAAAATACTCTGAAACAAGAGATAAGTTTACTGATCAAGAATTCAAGATACCGTCTAAAAGATACACTAATTAGCACGGTATCAACTGGCATCAACTCAAAAATTCTTCAAATAGGAGGTGCTGAAAATATATTTGTGATGTTCATTAATCAAATAGAGCATCATGAATTCCAAAGAAATAAGAATTTATAATTTATCGCCTGATGAGTTCAAGGAGAGTATTCGCTCCGTTGTTAAAGAGTTAATGCCTCAACAGAAAAAGAACGAAGAAAAACTTTCAACTCCTGACGAACTTTTAACAGTTGATGAGACTCTAAAACTCTTAAAATGCTCAAAACAAGCTCTATGGAATTGGCGTAAAAAAGGCATCCTTCCTGCTTATCGTCTTGGTAATCGTGTTTACTATAAAAAGAGCGACATTTTTAATAAACTAGTAAAGCAAGTTTAAGATGATAGGGCATATTATTCTGCATAGGGATATAATGGAATGGGAATGGTATCAAAGTTCAACTGTTTTTCGTGTTTATGTGCATCTATTAATAAAAGCCAACTATAAAGATAAAAGGTGGCAAGGGCAATTAATAAAACGTGGACAATTAATTAGTTCCATAGGTAATTTAGCATCCGAATTAATGCTCTCATATCAAACCATAAGAACTGCACTTTCCAAACTTAATGAAAGTCACGACATAGTATTAAAACCAACAAACAAATTTACGCTCATAACCCTTGTAAACTACGAAAATTACCAATCTGCTAAATCTTACAGTAACAAGCAAAACAACACTCAGGTAACAAACCATCAACAATCTAATAACAAACCATTAACAACAACTAAAGAAAGAAATAAAAGAAATAAGGTCAATAAAGAAAAAATAGAGTTGAGACGTGAGAAATTCAAAAAACAAGTTTTTGAACACTCTCAATATAATTTAAAAATTTTAAAAGGTTTTTATAATTACTGGAGTGAGCTTAATAGCAGTGAAACAAAAATGAGATGTGAGAAAGATGGTTTTTTTGATGTCGAAATAAGGCTTGAAAAATGGTTAGCTAACGAAAAAACAAGCGCGAACCAAACAAAAGAGAAGTCAGAATTATTAACTAACAGATAAATTACTATGAGAACTAACATGGCAACAGCAGCAGGAGATTTGATCAACCAATGCGCTAATTTTATTTATAGAGCTAAATCCCAAAAAAATATGCAAAATGAAATTTATATTGACAGAGATCATTTGTGGAATGATTTTGTGAAAACTTTTTATAAAATGTATGGTAAGAAGTTAAAAAAGGAGCCTGATGCTATAAACAACCTCAAAGTCCTTTTCCATTACTTTCTTCAAGAAAAAAAGTTCTTTGAATGTGAAAATTTAAGGAAAGATATATCAGAACCTTCTTTTGACAAAGGGCTTTTAATAATCGGTGGTTATGGATTGGGAAAAACAGATTTCTTCAAGGCCTTTGAAGCTGTATTCAATGACTATCCAGATTTAAGGTTCAAATTTTTTACAGCGAAAGGACTTGTAAAGGATTTTGAAAAATGCCAAACCCCAATTGACAAAGAACATTTCTTTAAAAATACAGAACGAAAACTGATGTTTATTGACGATATAAACTCAGAACGGGAGGCAAGCAATTACGGAAAAGTTGACGTTATAGAGGAAATTTTATATAACAGATATGATTACCGATTAAGAACTTTTGTAACCTGTAATTATACAAACTCCGATAATTGTGCAAAACGAACTTTGGAGGATTTGGGTAAGCGTTACGGTGGTCGAATTTATGATCGTTTTTTTGAAATGTTCAATTTCATTGAATTTAAAGGAAAAAGTTATAGGTGATAAAAAACGTTAAATAACGCCTTATTTAACGTTTTAAAGTCATAAAAGTAATTAGATATGGAAAAAACAAGGTTTTGTAAGTATTGTCAACAACAATTTGCTCAGAGGAGAAGCAACCATTTGTATTGTAGTGCCAGTTGTAGGACAAAAGCAAGTTACATGAGAAATGGTTATAAGTATATTTCTGGGCATTATGAAAAAAGTGAACTTTCCAACACTGAAAATCTACTATCGTCAATTAAAAAAGATGATTTAATGTTAGCTGTTCAGTCGTTGGAAAAAAGTTTAGAGAAACTTAATAATAGAAAAGGCATTGGAACTAATTCGGTAGGGGAAGCGGCTTTGGGTACAATAGCAGCAGACGCAGGAGTATATGCTGCGAAAAGATTGTTTGCACCTTCGTCTTTACCAGCGACCAAAGCGGATGTTGAAAGATTAATAAAAGAGATAAATAAGCTCAAAGTTGCCTTGTAAAAAGTAAATATATTCCGGCTAAATATAAATACAAAGCTGAATTATATTTGAATGCATCTGAGCTATTATCTTGGTTGAATACAGAGCATAGTATACAAGTAAGTAATACTAGAAACATTGAATTGATTAAGATTTTGAAAATGCTTGAATATTAAACTGTAAAAAAGAAAGGCATTTTCAAATATGCTTTTGAAACAATTAAAACGGAACCTGAAAATAAATTAATTAAACCTGAAAAAAGTCCCATGACAACTAGAGAGAGGTAAGAAAGGTAGCTTAAATTAATAAATAACTATAATTTTAATAAAAAATAACAAAGCTATTTACTATACTAAACTTATAAATTTGAGTTGCCTTACTTACCCTTTATTATTATATTAATTGAAATCAGTAAAATATATACTCTCTCTCGAATAAGAAGAACCTTAAATCATTTAGGATTAGCGTACTTATGCTCAATTAAAACTTATATGAGCCCGTTATGAAATAATTTGGTTTACTTCCAGTTCCAGACTGATTATTCCAATCTATACCAATACTCAAGAATGAAGGAGCATTGAATTTCTTATATTTATATGAATTAGAACCCTCTTTCAAAGTTTCGATTTTATCACCAATAATTGACTTTGCTAAAAACCCTAATGATACTCCTGCACTATATCTAGGACTATTGCTATTAAATGTTTCCCAACTTAAATGTGGAATTGGAGTTAAGTATCCAAAATAGGTTTTTTTATTAAATATCATAGGTACTGCTAATGATAAAAATGTTGACCTTCTATCATTTTCTACTGTACCAAATTTACCATCAAAAAAACCTTGATTATCCACTACAACACCTTGTGTATTTGTTGTATTTGACTCATCAAGGAAGTTTTTAAGTTCATCTGCATTTGAATCTACTATATTCACTTTAAAATTTAAAGCTCTAATAAAGGTGATTTTTTCTTTAAAATAATACTTATTATATCCACCCCTTACACTTAAATTTGTTGGAGATTCATTGTCTATTTCCCCTGTAACTGGGTCAAAATTGTCAAATCTATCTGTTGAGACATTTGCGGAAAATATAAATGACCTGAACTCATCTTCTTTTAAACTTTCGTCATCTTTTAATAGTAATTTCGAAAATGAATGCTGATATGTTATTCCGCCAGTTACTCCAACCGTTTTCAATCTCAGTTTCCTAAAGTCTAAAAAACTACTCGTATTAGTTAAACCTAAATCTATAAATATAGCATCTTGTTTTACTGAAGACCTTTCCCCATTTCTGGTGAACTTTCTCGGATATTGTTTCAGTTTTAGTTGTGCAGTAACCTTACCACCATCAATAATAATTTGTTTTATTTCTGCATCATAAAACTCTGCAATTGTATTTTTTTTACCATTCAAAACTTGAGAGTTCATATTTAAAAAGTAAAACAAAAAAAGGATGATAGTATAATTTTTCATATCTATTAAAATGTTGATTATTAATGCAATATAGTGATAAATGGAATATAAGTATCAACAAATTAAACCATCAATCTCTCCAACCTATCTTTAGTTGCTCTCCAATCTGGATACACTTTTTCTAAGAGACCATAAAAGGCATTACTGTGATTCAAATACTTAAGATGACAAAGCTCATGCACGATTACATATTCAATACACTTTTTAGGGGTTTTAATTAGCTCTAAATTCAAATGTATCTTACCATTCTTATCACAACTTCCCCAACGTTTTTGCATCCACCTGTAAGTTAGTGTTGGTTCATTTTCATAAAAGCCTTTAGAGATAGGTTTAAGCTCCTCAAATAGTTGATTAAAATGTTGCTCTGCCTTTTGTTTATACCAGCTTTTTAAAAGCTTCTGAATAGCTTTTTTATCATTAATATCTTTTACACAAATATTAATATAGCCTCCAGCTAATTTCACAGACTTTTCTTTTGACTCATGAAGCTTTAATCTATACTGCTTTCCTAAATATAAATGTGTTTCACCACTTATAAATTTACGAGCTGGTGTTAATGGATGAAAGGATAGAAAGAAGTCTTGCTGCTTAACAATCCAAGAAGCTTTTTTCTTGACTTTTTCTCTTATTTTTTCAATAGAACTTTCCTGAGGGGCTGAAACATTAACTGACTTATCTGGAAATACTTTTATTCCTAAAGTTTTACGTTCTGCAAACTCCAAATTATAGTCAATTAATGTATTACCATATTGTATTTGGTCTTTCATAAATTACTTATATTTCAATATGGCAACTTTCATACATTGCTCAATCAGATGGTCAATCTTATCCCAATTCGTATCTAAATTAAACTTCCTTAAAAGCTCATAAAGTACATCTCCAAGTTCAATATTGATTTTCCCTGTGACATCATCATTCTTATGCCATTCTATAATTTTATTACCATTCAAATAAATATGCTGTTTAACTGTGTTGTCAATAGCCAAACTTACTTCAATATGAAATGGTGTTTTAAGCAATTCAGTATCTTCATATACCGATTTACTAAAATTATAAAATGCTAAAGCAGCATCATTATCAGCCAATTCTTCTGGCGCATCTTCAGACCTTCCATGCAAAAACTTATCTTCATACTCCTTAGCAAGCTTTAGAAATTCGGCTTCGGAAATTCGCTTTAAATAATACTCTTCAATAGTCTCTTTAATTAAGTCTGCCAACTTTTTATAATATACTGGGTCTTCTTGCATCTTAACATTAATCGCCTTAATTGTTCGGCTTGCAATATGGTCTGCTTGTGCTGCCTTGCCAGTGATTTTTTCTATTTCAGCTTCCCTTTCCTCTTTATCAAAAATATTAACCAGTTCGGTTACTTTCATGATTTCTCCTTCTGTAGAAATATGCTTATTAATTAATTTCTGTATTTGTGGCTCAAACTCTTTATAAGACAAGTCATCATTGTAACGCCTTTTAACATCAACACGAAGTTTTAAGAAGAATTTTGCATCTCTTTTGTAAATGTCAACTTTCTTAGCATCCGTATTATTAATAAAATCAACTGATGACAAAGCCATCTTCAATAAGCGAGCAAAATGACTTAACTTCTCATAAAAATTATTTCTAACATCTTCAGGCGATAGTAACTCTTCATAAGCTGTTGGCTCAAGATTTTTATCTTTAAGTGTTTTGAAAATATCCCAAAGCTCTGAATGCGATTGCGGTAATTTCTTAACCTCTTCATTAAGGTTGGTTAATGTTCCTTCCAATTCGGATTCATCAAACTCTGCTAAACCAGAATAGGTGCTTAATGCATTATCCAAATTCTCTAAATTCCCGTAGTAATCAATGATATACCCATAATCTTTCCCAGGAAATACTCTGTTTACTCTCGCTACCGCTTGTAATAATGTGTGTTCCTTTAATGACCTACATAAATACAAAACGGTATTGTTAGGCGCATCAAAACCAGTTAATAGTTTGGCAACCACTATTAGTATTTCTGGATGTTCACGCTTCTTAAATTGTGTGATAATACTTTTCTCAAATCGCTTCAAATCCCCATACTTATCAATCATAGCATCGAAATAAGCATCCTCTCTCTGCTTTTCTTCATTTACAATGTAAAACCCATCTTCAGTTCCTTCTCTTTGGTCAGATTGAGTTACAATCACCTCAGAAGTCACCATATTGATATCGTCTAAATACTCTTTATATAGCAAGGCAGTTTTGATACTTGGTGCTACCAACTGCGCTTTAGGCTTATACTTATCTCCTTTGGTTTGAAAGAAACTTGTATAGTGTTCTGAAATATCCCAAGCACGTTCATAAATAACCTTTTTTGCCTTATTGAGTTCGTTTATGGTATTAAATTTTTTCTTTAAACTTGCTTTTCCGTATTCTGAAAGTGGTTCTGAAACTTTATCGAAAAACTTATTAATTGGTTTTTCATCTACGGTAATCAAATTATGTCTACCCTCATATAAAAGCGGAACTACAGCACCATCTTCCACAGCATCTTTTACAGTGTAAGGAAGCCCTATATAACCTCCAAACTTATGTGCAGTACTTCTTTCCTTTTTCATCAAAGGTGTTCCTGTAAAAGCTAAAAAACAAGCATTAGGAAACACACGTTGCATACTTACGTTAAAGCTACCATATTGAGTACGATGTCCTTCATCAATCATTACAAAAATGTCAGGTGACAAAAACGGTTTTTTACATTGTTTTACTGCTGCTTCAAACTTGTTAATAATAGTTGTTATAATCGCATCACTTTTATCATTCAAAAGTTCAGTTAAATGCGAACCTGTTTTAGCTTGCTTAACTTCTTTTTGACATTTCTTGAAGGTATCAGATATCTGGTCATCTAAATCAATTCTATCAGTTACCAATAGAATTTTTGGATTTGATATTTCTGAACTTGATGCTATCATTTGAGCTAACATAACCATAGTTAGTGATTTTCCACTGCCTTGAGTATGCCATATAACACCTCCTTGTCGTTTTCCTGCATTATCAAAATGAGTAACACGATTTAATGTATCGTTAACAGCAAAGAACTGCTGATATCTGGCTACCTTTTTTATACCCTCATCATATATTGTGAAGTTTCTGATTATATCAATTATTCGCTCTGGTCTACATAAACTATACAGCAACTCATCTTGTTTGGTCAACGGTCTTTCCTCTTGTTCCAAACCATCAAAATAACGTCTCGCGTAATTAAAACCGTGAGTTCTTTCTGCAAATAAATCATCTTTTATTGACTCCTTTATTGGCTTGTTTTTTAAAACATTTAAATCTCTCCAATAATTTGATTCCGCTTGTTTATTAGCAAACTGTTCTTTCCATTTTGCCCAGAACTCTTTGCTCGTTCCTGTCGTAGCATAACTTCCATCATTAGTTGCTATACTCAGTAATAAGTTAGAATAGATATACAAAGACCTAATTCCCTTTTTACCAAAGTTTCTTATGTGTTGCTCAATCGCTAATTCGGTTGGTGATTTAGTTCCTTTTAACGATGGACTTTTACACTCAATAATTACAGTAGGAATTCCATTTATAAATAGTAATACATCAGGTCTATAAGTATCTGTTCTTCCTGTTCGTAATACAGCATATTCTTCTGTTACATGGTATACATTATTTTCAGGATTCTTCCAATCTATGTATTGTAATGTATGGCTCTTTTTGTCACCATCAATACTTTGCTCCATTGCCTTGCCTAATGTGATTAAGTCGTAAAATGCAGCGTTGGCATTTAAAAAACCCTCATGTATAGGTAAATCTTTTAAGGATATAACTGCTGAATTGATGTTAGCATCTGAAAACTCATAAATCTGCCCTTTACGTTTAATACTATTTATTTCTTTAAGCTGTTTCTTCAGAATATTTTCAAATAGAACATGTGACTTTTTGCCACCTCTCCATTCTAAAGCTTTTTCTGGTGACACATACTCGTATCCCATGTTAACCAACAGTTGAATTGCTGGGATTTGAGATATATGGTCTTCTAAAAATGATGGTGTACTCATAATTCTATAGTTTCTAAAAATCTTACTTTGCCTTTATTCCATTCTATTACTGTTTCATACTCATATTTCTCCATATCATAGTAAAAGATTTTAATTCTGAAGTATAAAGCTTGTGGGTCGATTTTAGAAATTCCAGGAAGTCTTATGTAATCATTTGTGAGTATGGGTATATCTTGATTCCAATTCTCAATTTTTGAAATATTCTCTTCACCTTCAAGTATTTCACAACCTGTGTAATAGGCAATTTGTCCTCTATTGTCAAATTGAATGTAAAAATCCTGCTTTATTCTATTCATTCCACTACCATTTGACCATAGCCTAGGTTTTACAGACATCCTCAATCTTCTCTCGAACAAATTATTTAGCTTTACTAATTCATTAATTTGAGATTGTAATTCGTTGTCATTTTTCAGAAGTTTATTGAGTTGTATTAGTGTATAAATTATTGTAACTATCGCTAAAATAGCACCAACCCATATTCCAAATAATTCTATCCCTGATAATGGTTCAGCTATCGTGTGAACTACCAAATCTTCATCTGGCTTCTGTAATTTGACTAAATTTTCCAAATTCAAGCGAATTGTATCCTGAACGCTAACAATAGTATCTTTAACTATACCATTCTTAGTATTTTTTAATATGATGATTTTATCCTGCATAATTTCAATTCAAATTCCGCTCAGCAGCAACCGCAGCTTCATAAGCCAGTTTGTTTGGGTATTTAGATAAAGCTGTTATTCTACCTGTTCCTTGTTCGCCAATAGCTCTATCGAACTCAAAAGTTACTTTTAGAAATACTTCGTCTTGCAAACGCATGTTCACAGTTACATCTTTAAGCTTGTCTATCTGACCTTTGGTTTGCTCATAACAATTGACATACAATTGTTGCATATCACTATCTAACTCTGCTTTTTGAGCTTGAGTTAAGCTGTTTAATAATTCTAATTCTTTTTTCATTTAGCGAAACTTTTCATTGTTAATTATCGAATTTTTTCAAATTCTACCATATCACCATTGGCAAGTTCTAACATCATAACATTACCAGCAAGCATATAAATCTTTAGTTCTTGATATTTAGGTTTGTCTTCTGTAAATTTTATTTGCTCAATTTCAATTGTAAATGTCCCATCACCATTATCATTTAACCCAACAATAACGCCTTCCCATGCGTAGTCAATTACATTACCATTTTCATCTTTACCATGGATGCCAAATCGAGACCTGCCTTTATTTGTTTTTACATCAAAAACACGAACTGCAAAGTCAGTTACTACATCTCCATGAACGTGTCTCCAAATACCATAAATATCTTTTAATATCATAATTTACACTTTAACCCTAATTTTACCTGTTAACAACTGTTGCATCAAACCCTTTTTTTGTGCTATCAACTGTTCTAAATAGGATTGATATTGATTTATTTCTTTATCAGCTATTTCTATTACTGAAGCTATTGCTTTTTGTTCCTTAACTGATGGGTATAAAATTTTCATCGTTGAAAATTCTTTATAGCTAATTTGTTTACCATCCCTAATTCCATAAATCATTGAATTAAGTATATTTATGAAACTTTGAGTTTTCATGTATTCTCTGTAGAACAGCTTTGAAATAGGTAATTTATCCCTTAAAACCGTATAAGCTGGACTTACTAGACCTTCATAATTTGAATACTCTATACCACCCTGAAATGACCTTAAACTAATAACAAAATCACCAACATCCAATCGCTTATAATTTTTAAGTGATTTCGGGTTATACTTAATATCAATTCCTGTTTCGCTTCTTGGGATTACACCTTTATCCTGAGTCGCAGATAGAACCTCTAGCGTGCCATCATGATTCTTGTCTGTATGGTTTTCAAATAAGTCTCCAGCTTTTATTAATTGCCATTCATCTCTATATCCAGCTAAGCGAGTTTTTCCAGTTAAGAGTTCTTGCATTAAGCCCTTTTTGCGTAGTTGTAATTTATCAATAAGTGTTTGTGTATTTTCTACAGCTTTATCCCAATCTGATAAAATAGAAGCTATTTTTTGTTGTTCTGGAAGTGGTGGAAATATGATATAATTTGATTCAAACTCACTCTTATTTATCATAGGAACAGCTTGTTCACCTGCCAGTAATTTGATTTTTGGAACTAACCTGTTGAGTTCATAATATATAAATTCACTATCATGATATTTGCTCGGTAAAATAGCATTAATTTGTTGGTTAGAAGTTAACACTTCCTTATTAATGCCTGTTTTTCCAATTGTTGAGCCAATACAAGTAAACAGAACACTTCCTATTGGCATTTTTCTTGAAAGTTCAAAACCTTTGGTTGATAGCATTTTTCCTGTCTTTAAAACATATTTTTGGCTACTTAAATCAGCAGGACTTACAAATGAATAATCAAAACCATAGTTCAACGGTTCTTTTGTTGGCGGTGTATTACCTGTAATCACTTTTGCAAAGTCTTTAATTTGCTTTATCTCCCAATCCTTTGGAATCCATCCAATTTTTGTTTTCTTAAAACCTTCTTTAGTCTCAAGTGCTTCTTCATATGTTTTTAACATCTCACTCATAATTAACTAAACTTGGTTTTAACATATGACATTAAAAGGTCAAAATCAGAGAGGTGTGTATGTTCTGGGTCTCTAATTTCAACTCCACCGCCTAATTCTTCAATAGAAAAATGAATATCATAAAAATCTGGTGCTCCTAAATGAACTGTAGCAACATGCTTTTCATCTCCTTTGGTTAACTCAAAAAAGTATCTAACATGAGTAACATCATCGTAAGGACATTCATCTCTGTATTCTTTATAGGTTAAATAAAAGGGCTGTGGTGGAAAGCTACCTGTTCTTCTGTTATTTTCAATGTAGTAGCCTGTGAATTTTAGGCTTACATCATGCAAACTTGCAATCTCTAACATATGCCCTTTAATTTTACCGTCTATTGCTAAAAAATATTCTTGTAAACTGCTCATATCCCTAATGCTTCTAAATGCTGTACCAATTTCTTTTCTACCTCTTCAATCTTTAGCTTAATAGCTTTAATTTCTTCTTGCGTAGCCTTAATGTCAACAGGTTCTTCTTCCTCAAAAGTGTCTACATAACGAGGGATATTCAGGTTATATTCGTTCTCTATAATCTCGTCCAACGTTGCTACATAGCTATACTTATCAACGGTTTCCCAATTTTTGTAAGTGCCAATTATCTTTTCAATATTAGCATCACTCAACTTATTCTGATTTTTAGCATTCTCAAACTCGTTACTTGCATCAATAAATAATACGTCTGTATTATCACCTTTATTCTTGTCAAACACTAAAATAGTAGCAGGAATCCCAGTTCCAAAAAACAAGTTTGCTGGCAATCCAATGACCGCTTTTAATAGGTTTTCATCAATAAGTTGCTTTCTAATTTTACCTTCTGAACTACCTCTAAACAATACACCATGAGGTAATACGACTCCAGCTTTTCCATGCTCATTCAAAGTTTCAATCATATGCGTTATAAAAGCATAATCCCCTTTGCTTTTAGGCGGAATACCTCTATGAAATCTTTGATATCGGTCTGCACTGGCGTTGTCTGCACCCCATTTATCTAATGAAAACGGTGGATTTGCAACCACAACATCATATTTTGTTAAAGCACTATCATTCTCTCTTAAAAGTGGATTATTTAAGGTGTCACCCCATTGTATGTGAGCGTTATCCATTTCGTGCAAGAACATATTCATACGAGCTAATGCCCAAGTGCTTCCGTTTAACTCCTGACCATTAAGGGAAACATTTTTACTACCTATTTCATCAGCAACTTTTAATAATAAAGAGCCACTCCCGCAAGTAGGGTCACACACTCTGTCACCTTCTTTAGGTTCTACCAGTTTAGCTAATAAAGTGGATACTTGTGATGGTGTGTAGAACTCTCCCGCTTTTTTACCAGCATCTGAAGCAAAGTTTGCAATAAGATACTCGTAGCTATCACCAATAACGTCATTTCCTTCTAGATTGGAAGGTCTTAAATCCAATCCTTTAAAATCAGTAAGTAAGTGCTTTAATCGTCTATTACGGTCTTTTGTTTGCCCTAAATTAGGCTCCGAATTATAATCAATATTACGGAACACTTTTTCTAATTTAGAACGATTCGCATCTTCAATATTTTCTAATGCAATATTGATTAGCTCACCTAAGTTATCGGCATTTCTATTTTCATATAGATAATCAAAAGAGCTGTCTTCAGGTACTTTAAAACGTTCATGTTTCATAGCACGCTCAACACGTTCCTTATCTCCGTTGTACTTCTCTAAATAATCAGCTCTCTTTTCTTTATTTACATCAGAGATATATTTTATAAAGAGCATTGTTAGAATGTAATCTTTGTACTGGGTTGCATCTATGGTGCCTCTAAACGTATCACAGGCTTTCCATACTTGATAGTTTATTTCTTGTTGTGTTAACTTATTACTCATTATGTTCTTTTTATAAACCGTAGAGAATGTTTTAAGCACCCTCTACGGATATTAATATTAAGCAGCAGTTATATTATACACCCAATTTGGGTAATCGTCACTTTTGCTTCTGTTATTAGCCCATTGTAAAGGCTGTAAATTCGAAAGAGCATCAGAACCACCTTTGGATTTAGGCTTAATATGGTCTATTTCCCAACCATTATTAATAGTTGAAGATGTGTCTCCATATTTGTTTCTATAAATCCATGCTCCATTCGCATCTTTTCTAATTTTGTTTGAGTCTTTACCAATAACTATGGTTGCTTTTTCCCAAACAGCTTGTATTGTGGTTTCCGAAAAACCACTTTCATTAAGTAATCTTATCATTACTATTTTTGTATTTAAAAGTTTATTGCACTATATTTTTACGGATTAGTACATTATTGCCGAGTCCAGACAAATCGGTATTTTGATATGTCATTAATAAGGCATACTTTTGTTTTGTCACAAACATTGTTAGCTTCAGTTCGGTTGACAAACCACTGACAGAAAACGATACCTTATATTAAGTCTTAAAAAGAGACTAACTTTTTAAGACTTTTTTTTATGTCTTCATTTTTATTTCGTTACTAATTAATCTATTGATAAGCCCCTTTTTTAGGGCTGTCCTCTTTTCTAATAAATCTTGTGTTAATCTTAAGTCTTCATCTAAAAGCTCAATAAAATCAACAATTTTTCTTTGCTCTTCTATTGACGGCACAACAATACTTACTTGTTCTAATTCTTTTTTTGGTATAGAAGTAATTGTTGCACCTGCTCCAATAAGTTTAAGATTATACTGTACTTTCTCGGAATTAAGATATTGCGCAAGGTATACCCCTAAAACTTCAGAAGGATGTGTTCTAATTATATAAAATAGAGAAGATGGAATGGCTTGACCAAAATCAACATCGTAAGCCCATGCAAAGGTTCTATGCCCCTTGCCAGCTAAAATAACATCGTTAGGTTGTAGCAGAAACTTATCATTTTTACCATCAAGTTCCACAAAACTTTCTTCAAATTTTGAAGGCTTTAACAGCTTGTCAAAATGACCAGCATGCAAGTACTTTACATTACCCTCTTCTTGAGGCTTATCGTAAGAACCAAACTGTATTTCTGCAATATTTCCAAGTTTTTTTACCATAAAAACACTCTACTTTTTATCATTTTATGGTACAAATGTATAAAAAATATTTATTGTAGAGCATTTCAAATCACATTTTTTTGATATTTTTTATTTTGTAGAAGGTTTCAAATTAGTGATTTATTTTCTTGTACTAGCTATCATTGGCTTTCTCGGATTCAATAAAATTGCTAGTTAGGGTAAATCTATTAGCACATTATGCACAATTTGAGCAAGATTATAAGATATTTTTGGATAGTCATTGGAGAAATGAGCTCTACAAT
The DNA here is from genome assembly GCF_045105575.1 of Winogradskyella sp. GTDB lineage: Bacteria > Bacteroidota > Bacteroidia > Flavobacteriales > Flavobacteriaceae > Winogradskyella. The sequence goes on from NZ_JBGCDQ010000009.1 coordinate 120,972, forward strand.
AATACTGTGAGAGGTTTAAGTACACATACACGTTTTGTTAATACACAAAGAGAAGGTGTTTTTACCCCAATTGTTAGTATTGAAACTATTGAGTACCCTGACTTATTATCACCAGAATGAAGAGATATGTTAGATTTTATAAATGATGATGGCTATCATAAACTATTGAATTTCTTTGATGAAAATTTTTATGACGCCCAGACCAAAGGAACACGTTTTAGATAAAATGGAGTTACGGTACGTATAGTGTCTGGTTATAACCCTACAAGTAATACAGTATATCGAAATTGGAATTTTAATCATGATTTTGGGAATATTTTCTTCAAGAAAAAGCAATACGAATTTGGATTGATGATTAGTAATTTTCCAGTTAGTGATTCACGGAATACATTAGGATTTTGTGGAATTAAAATTGTTGTTTCTGGAGAGCGAGAATGTCGAAATCAGGAGACAAATGTTCAAAACAATTCTATGTATTCTACTAATGATGTGACATGATAAAAGAAAATTATACTTATTAGATATGCTCTAAATGATAGATCGGCTTATTAAAGTGTTTGGAAGAGGATTTAGTAAATTAGTCGAAGTGATTATACTTTAAACTTAGAATTTATTGGATTTTTGAGGTAAAATAAAAATGGTAATTCTTCAATAGTTTCATATTGATAGACATATAATCCCATTGATTTAATATTTTCTTGAATAACTAATGGTAAATCCTCTTGATCTTGATGTAAAATGAAAGTTTTTTTTCGCAGTGCAATGGAATAACCTGCAATAGTATAAACACTGCTTTTTTTCAAGTACTCTCCGTTCGGTATAACAATTACCACTGTGACTGCTCTATTTATTGAATCAAAAATAGCCTTATTTAGATCTATTTTATTTTCAGAGGATATATTGTCTTTGCTTAAAGGAAAAAGCTCAATTAAATGTTTATCATTTTTTAGATTTTCATCGATTGTTTTTATTAAGTTTTTTAAACTTCCGTGATCATGGTAATTGTTCTTTCTCAATAATCTCTTTAATGTATCTGAAGAAGGCTCAGAATTGTTTTGTTTAAAATCATCTATGACTCTTTCGAAAGACTTCCCAATTTTATTTTGCAGTGTTGTTTCTAATGATGTTACAGGATAAGTAATTAGATATTTAAAATCTCTTTTTTTTGTTCTTATATATTCATTTTTCTCTCTCTTCTTTATCCAATTTTTTAACGTCTGATGGTTGTAGATATTACCTTTCATCTTTGACCAATTCAAATATCTATCAAATAGTAACTTTTGAATTTCAGGAGGTGGCTCATTATCAGATTGATTATTGAATGAAAATTTATATTTATAAGGTTCAATTTGCTGCTTTTCATTTTGCTTTTCTAAAACAACAGTGCCTCTTACAATTAGACCAGTGAAGTGAACAAATGAAAAGGTTCCTAATAGAATATAAACGTCTTTGTGATTTTGATGTAAAGATGGTATATGAAAACGTAAATGCAAACTTCTATCCTTTTGAGGAAAATTAATGTCGAATGCAATCCCATCTGTTTTTCCAGCCCATGAAATTATACCTTCACTATGATTGTCTTCTTCTTGGATATTTTTAATTTCAAATGTATTATTAAGACTATTTAATTGAACTACTAATGCGTCAATAGTAGGGAAATTAATATCCTTATAATTCGTATCTTGATCTGGTTTTCCAATGGCTTCACTGTATGTGTATAAATAACAATCGTTAACAAATAGAGATTTTATTAATTCATTATCTAATGGGGAATTAAATTTCACTTGGTGTTCCTTTCTTATAGGTTGCCCAAGAAGCTTCTTCTGTTTTACAAAATCTCTGTAGCCATTGTAACCTAGGGCAAGCGCATAAAGATCTTGAAATCTTTTTCTATTAATATTGCCTTTGTTTAAGTGATTCTTTAGGTATTCTGCTCTTGATATTTGGCAAATATCACTTAAATCAGGGTCATCGATTCTTTTTGATTTTATATTTTTCCCAGACCCCTCATTTTTATTTATATAATTATACTTTATAAATAATGAGAAATTTTCATAGGAAAAGCTTTCATCAATTCTATTTGAGCTAAATGTTTTAGTTTTTGAATTATATTCTTTCTGGATTTCCCTTAATTTTTTTAAAGCAGCTAATGAAATTACATTGCAATCCTCAATTCCAATAATATCAAAATCTTTATTAATATATCTTTTATCTAATTCATCGAGCAATTGCGCTAAAAAGTGATCCATATTTTTTCTTGAGGGAAATTATTTGCTAGTAGCTAAAACTAAACATTCCTTTATAAAACACAAAAAAATAATACTCAAAAAAAATTCTCTTTGATGATTTAATGTGCTGAAAATGTAGGAATTTGATTTGTTCTTGACTTTATCATGTCATAATTAAGATTTTCTGTTGATTAATAAAAATTTTTATTCATTATCTATTTACCAAGTTAGCTTTGAAGATATAATCAAAAAATCTTCTGCCTATGAAAAACTAAACCAACTTCAAATCTTAGCTGCCTACAATTGTCGAAAGTATTAATAGCAAATATTATGTACAAATCAAGATTTCAAAATGATAATGAAGAGAATAATAAGTATAAACAAAACTTAAAACCTTTAAAAAAGGATAAAACTGATATAATAAATCAGTCGGAAGGTCAAGATTCTGTCAATGAGAGCAATACTAGTATAGACCAGATATATGATCGCAGTTTGAATAAAGACTGGGGCTTTTTTGAAAGAATGGGTAACAAGAGGATGTTTGATGTAGTAGAAGGGATAAAGACTGAATTGGTTCAAGTGTCTGCGGACTATAAACTTAGTTTTTACAAAACGTTACTAGATGCTAGATTAGAAGGATTGCACGAAAAATGTGACGCTGGTGTAAAAATGATTAAGGGTTATTACAGACAGCAAGTGGGTTCATTTTTAATGCAAAAAATGGCTGAAACTTCTGATGAAGTTTGTTCAAGACAATTAGGATTTATCGAAATGATAAAGACTAAGTATGATGAAGCAAGTAAATTGGACAACTATCCTTCCATCAAAAAGAATTATTTGGCTAGTATTTCAAGAGAGGAAGAGCGCCATTTTCGTTTTTTAGACAGTATAATTCTTAGGTTTGAGAATATTGTTGATAGTGAATTAGAAAAATTTAACTAACAAAAGCTGTGGGTATTTTACTCGCAGCTTTTTTAATAAATGAATTATGAGAAAATTAAATTTTATACAAATAGGATTATTAAGATTGGCTGGTTTTGATAAGACGAATCTTGAGCAATGTACGAAGAGTGAAATAAATGAAAAGTTAGTTATAGCGTCTTTAATTTTGGTGCCTGTTGGTGCTGCTATAATAAGTTACACGTGGGGAATTTATTTTGTAACACAAAATTTGACATATTCAATTTTTGGTGGTGTATTTGCCTCAGGAATAGTTTTATTAATTGATAGGAGTATAATAGCTTTAGGAAGACCGGGAAAATTGTCAATTGGTTTATTTGGTCGGTTTTTACTTGCTGTTACAATGGGTTTTTTAATCGCTGAACCTATGGTTATAGGTATATTCGGTGATAGTATTAAAGAGCAACAAGCGAGTGAGTTATTTGATAAGCAAGAAGAGATTGTTCAATATTATGACGAAAAGATTTATGCTATTAAAGATGATATTGAGGATCAACGATCAGAGTTATTCAAATTTCAACATATATATACTATTGAACTTGACGGTAGTGGGGGAAGTGGTGTGCGTAATCCTGGTCCAATTTATCAAAAGAAGCTACAAGATTACAACGAATTTAAAGCGGATTTTGATATTTTTAAAAATAGTGCTGATAATCAAATAAGAGAATTAGAGCTGAGTAAACAATCTAAGATTTCTAATCTTAGAAATATACAGGCGACTGGGATAATTGGTGCGTATAGAAGTCTACAGAACTTAGCAGCTAATGAACCAGCTGTAGCATGGACTATTTGGTTGTTGCGGGTGTTTTTTATTCTACTAGATTTAACACCTTTTTTAGTGAAAATTTCAAATTCAGGCAGTTTTAATCTTTATTACAAAGTAAAAGACCTAAGAGATAGGGAACATCTTAAAATTGTTGAAAGGCTTACAAATGAGACGAACTCAATAATAGTTCAAGAAGAAAAACTTAGAAACATGAAGAAAGTAGGGGACTTGAATATTAAAGAAATTCAGACGAAAATTGAAAATAAAGAAGCCGAAGTTAAGCTGCTTGTTGAAAAACTACTTGAAAAGTATGTGAAAGAATTAGAGTGCCGTAAAAAAGGTTCAAAAGTTATTAAGGATAGCGAATTAATTAAGGATTATAATTTGGATTTAGGAAATTCTTATAAGGGTTTATCAGATCTTCTTGATAGACTTAATATTGAAATCCAATCATAGAGAATTCAAAATTTTATTGATATGAAAAAATTGATATTCATAATACTGGTAACGATTATAGGATTTTGCTTTATTGGAAGAAATAAAGAGGCAAAACTAACAATAATTAACACGACACCTTATGAGGTTAAATTGGCGTATGCATGTGAAATTAATAATGAGATTTTGGGTGTTAAAGGATGGTATTTCTTAAAGCCTGGCGAACATCTTGAATTTAATCATGATTATAATTTTATGCGACCTGAATTTTTTGTTCATGCCCAATCAAATGCACCTAAGCTTATTCGCTGGATTTACGATTTGAAAGATGAACATGAAGGTAAAATGTATTTCGATGGCGATGATAAAGCCTTGTTTTTAAAGGTATATGAGGATGGTTTTAGTTATACTATTAAAAAGGACGAAATTATTGAGAATGAGAAAAATGATGGGTCTGAACTATCTGGATTTGTTGTAGTTGAGTCTAATTCTGAAAGCGAATCAACTCATGTTATTTACGATAATGAGTTCAGTGAGTTTATTAATTTACGTGGAATAAATGAAATCAAGCAAATTATTGATTCCATATCAAGCTTCTCAAAGGTGCTTTCAAATTCTATTCAAGCACAATTTGAGTTTAATAAAATGTTCCCAGAACCAGCTCAAGATTTCCCTTTTCATTTAGGTCTTGAATTAGAAGATATGAATGGTTATAATCAGCCTGGTATCGAAATAAAGAATGTAATTCATAAATTTTCTATAGATGGTGGTAGTGTTCCATTAAAGAAGCACGATTTAATAACTGCATTAAATGGTGCTCCAATATTTTCATTTGGTGACTTATATTATCATTTATGGTTGCATGGCAATTCCTTAAATAAGGGAATTGAATTTCCATTGGAAGTACTTGTTCAGCGGAACGATAGTATTTTATTATTGAAGACTTCATACTATTTTAATCAAGATTATTTTGGGGTTATGAAAAATGAAGAGCAAAAAGCACTTTTATATGGTGCAGGGGAGACATTTTTTTATGGCAAAGCTGCTGAGGCAATTGGAATAATAAAAACTGGATTTATTAAAGTTTATAACAAAATTATTAAAGAGCATAAATTCAATGAAATAGATTATAACAAAGAAAGATGGCTTTATGCTCAAAATGAAATGAGACATAAGCAATTCTATAGTAATCAATTTTCAATTGGTGGTATTTCAACAATGTTTTTTTCCCCAGCTCAGATTTTTTCAAAGACTGGGGCTAGACAACTATATAAAACAGGACTATCACGAAAGTCATCTAATGTATTATCAACTTTTGGAATTGAATTGGCAGAAGGAATTGTATGGACCTACAATACAACATCATCTATATCTACTCAAGAAGATAAATTAAATAGACTAAAACAAGATTTACCAATTATAGTAGGAGTTGGAATTTTGTCAGGCTCACTTAGTAGAAACACAAAACTTAAATATTAATTAAAAGAAAAAATATGAAAACCAAAACAATATATATCATTACACTACTATTTGTCGGACTTATATCGAATCAAAATAGTTTTGCTCAAAAGTTACCTGTAAAAAAAATTCCGAAGGCTAGCATTTCTAAGGAAGTAAAAAAAGTCAAAAAAGTGGAAGTAGGAAAACCTACATCGAAACCACTGGAGAATACTCCCGTAAAACCTAAAAAGAATAATATAAATAGCAATAGTAAAACAAAAAACGCTTCAAATACAATAAAAAAGGCTTCCAATACCAAAGGAAGTAATACCATTTCCAATGGTAAACTAAGTAAAAACAAACCTCGAGCTAAATCTTTTAATACTATTCAACAAAAACAATTAGAAATTAATAAAACTTTGGCTAAGGAAAAAGGAAATTGGACATTGCCATTTAAATCTACCGAAACAGAAGCAAATAGATTAGGGCGAAGTTATGTAGGGCCAAATTATAAAGTATCTAAAAATGGACAATCGTGGCTGAGCAATGATGGTTTAAAACAATATCGTAAAGCTGTATATAAACCGAAAGAAAAGAAACGAAGGGCAAATTTCCAAAGAGGAGTGAAGAATGAAAATGGTAAAACAGTTTGGGTGAGTAACGCACATTTAGATATAGAATAATTTAACTAGATAATTTGTTGTTGTCCCTTTTATTGTCCCTATAAAAACATAAAACCCTGTAAACATTAAGCTTACAGGGTTTAAATGTGGTGCCTCCAGGAATCGAACCAGGGACACAAGGATTTTCAGTCCTTTGCTCTACCAACTGAGCTAAGGCACCAATTGCTTATTTAAGCGGTTGCAAATATAGGCGCATTTTTAATATACACAAAAAGAATTTGCTAAAATTTGATTTTATAAATTTGTACCTTAGAATTTACATATGAATCTTATTGTCGATGTTGGAAATACCTATGTTAAGTTTGCTGTTTTTAATGGCAAAAATCTAATATATAAAATTAGTTTTGAACTTTCAGAGTTTGAGAAGCACTACAATTTGATTCAAAAAGAGTTTCCAAAATTAAGGTTTGCCATTAGTTCTTCTGTAGGGAAATTAACTAAAAAGCAAATTGAAGTCATAGCGACAGATTTAAAATTACTCGAATTAAATAGTAAAACGAAGTTGCCATTTAAAAACTTGTATCAAACACCAAAAACCTTAGGTGTAGATCGTATGGCTTTAGTTAGTGCTTCGGTCGATCAGTTTCCTAATAAAAATGTTTTGATTATTGACGCAGGTACTTGTATTACTTATGATTTTATAACCAACTCTAATAACTATTTAGGAGGTGCCATTTCTCCAGGGATTAGATTGCGATACAAAACACTAAATAATTTAACGGCTAATCTTCCGTTATTAGAGACGAAGCAACCTAAAACAATTATAGGTGATTCAACAGAAGCTTCAATTCATTCTGGTGTTGTGTTTGGTGTAATTACAGAAATTGACGGAATTATTAATCAATATCGTCAAGATTACCGAGATTTAACAGTTATTTTAACAGGAGGTGATGCTAAATTTTTGTCAAACCAATTAAAAAATAGCATATTTGCGAATTCAAATTTTCTATTGGAGGGTTTGAATTTTATTCTAGAATATAATTCAAAATAATGATAAAACGATTCGTTGTAATACTCATTACAATTGTAAGTTCTA